>NZ_BACU01000596.1 GCF_000333275.1 Azospirillum sp. B4
GGCACGGCATGACGCCTGAGCAAGCTGCGCGCATTTTCGACCCGTTCGTGCAGGCCGACAGTTCGACCACCCGACGGTTCGGCGGCACCGGACTAGGCGTGTCGATCTGCCGCCAGCTGGCCGAAGCCATGGGCGGCCGGATTTGGGTCGAAAGCACCCCGGGGATCGGCAGCACCTTCCATGTGACCTTGCGACTGCGCCCCGCACCAGAAGGCGTCGTCCCGAATGACACGGCATTCATCGGCGAAGCCACCGCGACATCCCCGCGCAGCTTCCGGGTCCTGCTGGTCGACGACATCATTGAGAATATCGAACTGGCATGCGCCCGTTTGGCCCAGCAGGGCCATCAGGTCACCACTGCCAGCAACGGTCGCGAAGCGGTGGAGCGGGCGATGGCGCAACCTTTCGACCTCATCCTCATGGACGTGCACATGCCGGAAATGAACGGATTGGACGCGACCCGCGAAATCCGGCGGCTGGAAAAGTCCGCCGGCGCGGAGCAGACGCCCATCGTCGCCTTGACGGCCAGCGTCATGCAGGCCGAGCGCTGGAAGTGCTTTTGCGCCGGGATGAACGCCGTCATCGGCAAGCCCATAGACTTTTCCGAACTGTTTCGGGTCATGGAAAGCACGGTCGCGAGCGGGCGCGGTACCCAGAATCTCCAGAATCTCCAACCCAGCCTGGGCGGGCCCGGTCTTGCGAAGACAGCGCGGCCCACACCCGGCATCGCCTTCGAGGTCGGGTTGGCGCGATGGGGCGACCGTGATCGCTATCTGACAGCCTTGCTAGGCTTCAGCGACCGGTATGGCGACGCTGCAGGGCGCTTGGAGCGCTTCGCCGCCGACCGGGATTGGAGCCAAGGGCATGAATTCAGCCACGCCCTGAAAGGGGTCGCCGGCAATTTGGCCCTGTCCGACATCTTCCGTATCGCCAGCGCCTGCAACGACGCCTTCAAGGCGGAGGCGGCGGCCGAGTTGGCTGGGCTGGGCGCCGAACTCGTCCTGGCCATCCAGGCGGCGGAAGCGTCTGTCAGGCGGCTGTCGGAAGAGTACGGCACACAGGGGCCTGGCGGGAATGAGGGCGCCCTATCGGACCAGCAAGAGCCGCCGCTGCCGGCATCCATCGCCGACGCGCTGATGGCCGCCCTGAGCCTGGACGATCCGGACGCGGTGGAGCCGTGGCTCGACCGCATCGTCCACAGCCATCCGGATACCGTGGCCCAACTGCGTCATTTCATGGCCGACTATGACTTCGGACAAGCCAGCCTGTTGGTGGCCAACCGTCGCGACGACGGCTTGGCCGCGGCTCCGGGGCCGCCCTAGCGGAAGGAAACATGTGCATGGGCAAGCTTTGGAAAATCCTGATCGTCGACGACGAGCCGAGCAACCTGGAGGTGCTGCGCGGCATCCTCTCGGAAAGCTATACCCTGGCCTTCGCCCGCAGCGGCGAACAGGCGCTGGACAGTGTTCGCCGCCACCAGCCGGACTTGATTCTGCTGGATGTGATGATGCCGGGCATAGATGGATACGAGGTCTGCCGCCGCCTCAAGGCGGACCGCGACCTGTGCCATATCCCCGTCATCTTCGTGACGGCGTTGAACGACAATATGGATGAAGCGCGGGGCTTCGATGTCGGCGCCGTGGACTATCTGACCAAGCCGGTGTCGCCGGTGGTGGTCAGGGCCCGCGTCCGCAATCATATCGCGATGATCGACCAAAACGTCGTGCTTGAAAGCCTGAGCATAGCGGGTGAATTCAAGGACAACGAAACCGGCGCCCATGTTCGCCGAATGGGTCGCTATTCCGAGCTGTTGGCCCGGCAACTGGGATGGAGCGAGGTCGGGTGCCAGGCGATCGCCATCACGGCCCCCCTGCACGACGTCGGCAAGATCGGCATCCCCGATCGGGTCATCCTGAAGCCGGGAAAGCTGGACGAAGCCGAGTGGGCATTGATGCGCACCCATCCCGAACGGGGTGCCGCCATCATCGGCGGGCAGCGGTCGGCGCTGATGCGCATGGCGGCGCGGATCGCCGTGGGACATCACGAAAAATGGGATGGCAGCGGCTATCCCTTCGGCCTCAAGGGGAATGACATTCCGCTGGAAAGCCGGATCGTCGCGGTCGCGGATGTCTACGACGCCCTTATTTCCCCCCGCCCCTACAAGCCGGCCTGGCCGGCGGGCGACGTGGTAGCGCATATCCGGGAACAGTCCGGCCGGCATTTCGATCCGCTGATCGTCGACACCTTCCTCACCTGCGCCGACGAGTTTCTGGCCGTGCGCGCGGAATTGCCCGACTGAACAGCTGCGGTTCAGCGTATGAGGCGCCCCGTGGCTAGAGGGAAAACGGCGTGCCCTACCGCCGCCCCCTCGGTGGCGTCGAGAAGCCCGGCCGGTTGAGCTTGGCTGATGGCAGCGGCGGCTTGTGGCCCCAGGCGGAGACGGGCTTGCCCTGGGGCTTGGGCGGCGGCGGAGGTGGTGGTGGCGGGGGCGGGTCGGTCTTCACCGCCTCGCCAGCCGCCATTTTGGCCAGGTCGCTCATCAGCTTGCGCACGCCGTCCAGGCGCGTCTCCGCGCTGTCCCAGGGGCGCAGCAGCACCAGCTTGTGGTCCGGGCGGATCTTGGCCGTACCCGCCTGTTGCTGGATGAAGCCCACCAGGGCGGCCGGGTTCTTGAACTTATTGTCGCGGAAGCCAATGACGGCACCCTTGGGGCCCGCGTCCAGGGTCTGCACGCCGGCGTCGCGGCACAGGCGCTTGATTTCCACCAGGCGCAGCAGGTTCTCCACCTCCCCCGGCAGGGTGCCGAAGCGGTCGACCATCTCGGCGGCGAAGGCGTCGATCTCCGCTCGGTCCACCAGGTCGGCCACGCGGCGGTAGAGCGACAGGCGGATGCCAAGATCGGCGACGTAGTCCTCGGGGATCAGCACGGGCATGCCCAGCTGAATTTGCGGCGTCCACTGCTCCTCCGCCGCCTGGGCCTCCGTCAGGCCACCGCGCGCGGCGGCCACCGCCTCCTCCAGCATCTGCTGGTACAGCTCCACGCCCACCTCGCGGATCTGGCCGGATTGCTCCTCACCCAGCAGGTTGCCCGCACCCCGGATGTCCATGTCGTGGCTGGCCAGCTGGAAGCCCGCGCCCAGGCTGTCCAGCGTCTCGATGACGTGCAGTCGCTGCTGCGCCGTCTGCGACAAGACCGTCTTGGGCTGGTAGGTCAGATAGGCGTAGCCGCGCACCTTGGACCGGCCCACACGGCCGCGCACCTGGTACAGCTGCGCCAGGCCGAACATGTCGGCGCGGTGGACGATCAGGGTGTTGGCGCTGGGGATGTCCAGGCCGCTTTCGATGATGTTGGTGGCCAGCAGCAGATCGTACTTGCCCTCGTCGAAGGCGGTCATCACCTCCTCCAACTGCGCCGCCGGCATCTGGCCGTGGGCGGTGATGACCTTCACCTCCGGCACCAGCTCGGCCAGCCGTTCCTGCAGCTTGGGCAGATCCTCGATGCGCGGGCAGACATAGAAGCTCTGCCCACCGCGGTAGTGCTCGCGCAGGATGGCCTCGCGGATCACCACCGGGTCATAGGGCAGGACGAAGGTGCGTACGGCCAGTCGGTCCACCGGCGGCGTGGCGATCAGCGACAGCTCCCGCACGCCGCTCAGCGCCAGTTGCAGGGTGCGGGGAATGGGCGTGGCGGTCAGGGTCAGGACGTGCACGTCGGTGCGCAGCTCCTTCAGCCGTTCCTTCTGCTTCACGCCGAAATGCTGTTCCTCGTCCACGATGACCAGGCCCAGGCTCTTGAACTGGATGCTCTTGGCCAGCAGGGCGTGGGTACCGACGACGATGTCGATGGTGCCATCGGCCAGGCCGGCCTTGGTCTGGTTGGCTTCCTTCGCCGTCACCAGACGTGACAGCTGGCCCAGGCGCACGGGCAATCCTGCGAAGCGCTTCTCGAAGGTGCGGCTGTGCTGGCGGGCCAGCAGGGTGGTGGGCACCACCACCGCCACCTGCAATCCGCTCATGGCCGCGACGAAGGCGGCGCGCAGCGCCACCTCGGTCTTGCCGAAGCCGACGTCGCCGCACACCAGGCGGTCCATGGGCTGGCCGGAGTTCAGATCCTCCAGCACATCCTCGATGGCCTTCAGCTGGTCGTCCGTCTCGGCATAGGGGAAGCGGGCGGCGAACTCGTCATACACGCCGTCCGGCACCTCGATGGGGGGGGCCTTGCGCAGCGCGCGCTCGGCGGCGATGCGCAGCAGCGCGTCCGCCATGTCCTTCAGCCGCTTCTTGACCCGGGCCTTGCGCGACTGCCAGCCGACGCCCCCCAGCTTGTCCAGCTGCGCGCCGGATTCCTCGGAGCCGAAGCGGGACAGCACCTCGATGTTCTCGACCGGCACGTACAGCTTGTCGCCGCCATCGTACAGGATGCGCAGGCAGTCGTGCGGGGCGCCGGTGACGGTCAGCGTCTCCAGCCCGTCATAGCGGCCGATGCCGTGGTCGACGTGGACCACCAGGTCGCCCGGCGACAGGCTGGCCGCCTCCGCGATGAAGTTGGCGGCGCGGCGCTTCTTCTGCGACGGGCGGGCCAGGCGGTCGCCCAGGATGTCCTGCTCGGTGATGACCGCCAGGTCGTCGGTGGCGAAGCCGTTGTCGATGCCCAGAACGATGACGGCGGTGGCCTTCACCGCCAGCGCCCCGACCTCGGCCCAGCTGTCGGCGGTCAAGGCCGGGTCGATGCCATGTTCCTTCAGCATCTTGGCTAGGCGGTCGCGCGCGCCCTGGCTGTAGCCGGCCACCACCACGCGGCGGCCGTCGGCGTGCAGTTGGTCGATGTGCTGGCCCAGCGCGCGGAAAACGTTCACGTCCGGATTGGCACGGGCATCGGCGAAGTCACGCCCCCGGCGACCGGCGGCGTCCACCAGATTGGGGTTGGAGCCCCCCTCAACCGCCGCGAAGGCCGACAGCTGGGCGACGCAGCGCAGGGCCAGGTGCCGGTCCCACGCATCGCCGTCCAGGAACAGGCTGGCGGTCGGCACCGGTTTGTACACCGGCGTGCCCGACTTCTTCTCCACCTCCTGGAAGGTGCGGCGGGCGTCATAGAAGTCCGCCACCTGGGACAGGCGGCTGTCGCGCGCCTCCTCCGCCTGCGCGTCCAGGCTGACCATGGCGGCCGGGACGTAATCGAACAGCGTGTCCAGGCCGGCGTGGAACAGGGGCAGCCAGTGTTCCATGCCCGGCATCTTGCGCCCGGCGCTGATGCCCTCATACAGCGGGTCGCTGTCGGTGACGGCGCCGAACAGCTCCCGGTACCCGGTGCGGAAGCGTTGGACGGAGGGGTCGTCCAGGAACACCTCCGACATCGGCTTCAGGTCCACGCCCGCCCGCTTCTCCGTGGTCAGCTGGGTCATGGGATCAAAGGCGCGCACGCCTTCCAGCTCATCCCCGAACAGGTCCAGGCGCAGCGGCTCCGGCGTCGCCGGGGGGAACAGGTCGATGATGCCGCCGCGCACCGCGTACTCGCCCGGCTCGCGCACCGTCTGGGCACGGGTGTAGCCGTTGTTGGCCAGGAAGCGCTGCAGCTCATCCACGTTGACGCGACCGCCGACCTTGGCGCTGAAGGTGGCGTTGCGGAAGGCCAGGCGCGGCGGCACCTTCTGCAGGGCGGCGTTCAGGGTGGTGAGGACGATGAAGGGGCCTTTCGGCCGCGCGCCCAGCAGGGTGGTCAGCGTCTCGATGCGCCGGGCCACGATGTCGCCATTGGGTGAAACGCGGTCATAAGGCAGGCAGTCCCACGCCGGGAACGGCAGCACCGTCACGTCGGGCGCGAAGAAGGCCAGGGCCTCCTGCACCCGGGCCATGCGCGTGTCATCCAGCGCCACATGCATCAGGCCCGACGCCCCCGCCCGCCGCGCCAGGTCGGCCAGCACGCGCGCGTCATGCCCCTCCGGCGCGCCGGCCACCAGCAGGCGGCGCGGCGTGTCGGGGTTGAGGCTGGAAAGCAAGGTGGACGGCAGGACGGTGTCGGGCATGGGAAACAGCCAAGCGTTAGGCGGTAAGGGACAGGTCAGGCGACGCGGTGGGCCTGCAGCAGGGCCATCAGGTCCGCGTCCAGGTCATCCGGGAAGGGCGCACGCCCCAGCAGCCAGTCGAAGACGTCCGGGTCGTTCAGATCCAGCAAATGCTCATACCGGTCCAGCTGTTCCACCGTGAAGGCGGGCACATGCTTTTCGGCGAAGGTGCCCATCAGCAGGTCCATCTCCTTCATCCCGCGATGCCAACTGCGGAAGATCAGGCGCTTGCGGCGCACGGCCAGGGCGTCTTCGGTCGGAAGCGTTTCAGACAGGGTGTCGGTGGACATGATTGGAAGCCTTGATGATAGGAACGCGCAAGCGACCGAACTTACTTCAAGGCATCCGGCCAAAGCTGCCGGCCATGAAGTACGCGCAGAATGTCAATCCTGTCACCCCGTATCCTGTACGCGATCAGATACGGAGTTCGGGTAACGACAAGCTCTCGCGTGCCGGGGCGCCGTCCCGGCCTTCCCATCTCCGGAAACCGGACCAGCCCCTTGGCCGCCATAACAACTTGCCGAAGCTGACTTTCCGCAGCCTGCGGATCATGCTGGGCGATATGGGTTTGCAAGGACACCACGTCCCTCAAGGACGAGGGGGACCAATGAAGGCGCATACCAGACCTTATTTCGGCCTGGGAATGGGCAATTCGCCAGGTGTGCCCAGCGACTCAATCCACGCGGCAACCTCTTCATGGGGAATCAGCAAACCCGCGTCAGCCTCCCGCAGCCCCTGGTCAATGGCCGCCAGGTGCCCTTCCTGGACCGCGAGATAATCCCGGACAGCTTGTTCAACCACCCAGGACGGCGATCGGTCCAAAGCTTCCGCCAGCGCGGTCACTTGGTCGTTGAGCTCAGGCTCCAGCCTTATGCTGTCAGACATCATCTTGGTCATGCCGGCCCCGCCGCTTGGAATGGTCTCATCATACCCCAATAAGAACACATCGTAAACACACCTCACCGCCCAAGAGCCCCCACGACGGTAGGCGGTCGACAAGCCGCCCCGCTAACATATAGGCATATGCCCACGGTTTTGCGTCCTGGAGCCCTCCGTTGCGTCCGCCCGTCCTCTATCCCCTGTTTGCCCCCATCACCAGCCTGCCGGGCCTGGGCCCCCGCCTGGGCAAGCTGGCGGAGCGGCTGACCGGCCCGCATGTGGCGGACATCCTGTGGCACCTGCCCACCGGCGTGCTGGACCGCGCCAACGCGCCGAGCATCAATGAGGCGCCGGAGGGCCGCATCGTCACCCTGACGGTGCGGGTGGACGGTCACATGCCGCCGGTGCAGCGCCACCGCCCCTATCGCGTGCGCTGCACCGACCATACCGGGGAGATGGAGCTGGTGTTCTTCCATGTGAAGGGCGACTGGCTGGAGAAGCGCCTGCCCCAAGGCAAGATGGTGGTGATCAGCGGCAAGGTCGAGCGCTACAACGGCCTGCTGCAGATGCCCCACCCCGACCACTTCGCCCCGGTCGAGGAAGGCGTCCCGCCGCAGGAGGTGGAGGCGGTCTATCCCCTGACCGGCGGCCTGAACCCCAAGCCGCTGCGCACGGCCATCCAGGCGGCCCTGGCCCGTACCCCGGAGCTGGAGGAATGGCAGGATCCCGCCTGGCTGGAGCGCCAGGGCTGGCCCGCGTGGAAGGCGGCGCTGACCGCCGCGCACGACCCCAAGGGGGAAAAGGACGTCAACCCGCTGTCCCCCCTGCGCCAGCGCCTGGCCTATGACGAGTTGCTGTCCAATCAGCTGGGCCTGGCGCTGGTGCGCTGGCACCAGCGGC
>NZ_BACU01000595.1 GCF_000333275.1 Azospirillum sp. B4
GGGGGGGGGCCTGAACCAACGGGGTTCCCTTAGGCGGGAGGGATGAGATTGCCGCCTTGGGCCCAGGGGTTCAACCCAAATGGCCGAAGCGGTTGCCCCACGACCGCGGCGCATTTGCGGAAAGCCAGCATCCCCGATGGGGTGACCCAGTTGGCACAACCGCGCCCATTTCGACGGCAGGGCACGCGACGCCCATCAGGAAGCGGTGCGCGAGCGCCGGGCCCTGTCGGTCATGATCGGCGACATCGATCATTTCAAGGCCATCAATGACCGCTATTCACACGCCATCGGCGACGCTGTGCTACGCATGGTCGCCGATGTGCTGCGCGCCGCCCTGCGCCCGGGCGACCTGGCGGCCCGCTACGGCGGGGAGGAGTTCGTCATGCTGCTGCGCGACACGGGAGCGGCGGAAGCGGCGACCCTGTGCGAACGCCTGCGCCAGGCCATCGCCGCCGCCGATTGGCAGGAGATCCATCCCGACCTGGCGGTGACCATCAGCATCGGTGTCTGCAGCGATCTGGGCCTGGACGGCCCCGATGGCATGATCGCCGCCGCCGATGCCCGGCTGTATCAGGCCAAGGCGGAGGGCCGCAACCGGGTCTGCGCGGCGTGACGCCCCCGTCAGCCGATCGCTCCGCCGAGACCATTCCCCCAAAGCCCCAACCAATCGGTCAATTGGGGACTGCAAAGCCCGCCCGAAGACAACTCTGGGCGGAATGGCAACTGCCACCACCCCAAAATTGCATGATCTTGGAATCCAATCCGATTGGATAGATTGAAGACAGAAAGAAATTAACCATCTCATCGTAAGGCAATATTAAATAGGATATGGCGCTGTAAAATAATAATTACCGTAGAACCGCCGCAAATTGTTAATGAAAATATTAGGAGAACGAATTACGATTCCCTAACTTATTCACGCCACCATTACCGCCAGCAGCACATAAGCGGAATCCAGCGATGAACCCAGACGAATATGTTATGCATCTGGCATTGATCGTCGCCTCCAGCGACGATGCGATCATCAGCAAAAGCTTACATGGGACCATCACCTCCTGGAACCCAGGAGCGGAACGTCTATTCGGCTACACCGCGACCGAAGCCATCGGCCAGCCCATGACAATGCTTTTCCCCCGGGGGACGGAGCACGAGGAAGCCGGAATCCTGGCGCGGATCGCCCAAGGCGAGTTGATCAGCCATTTCCACGCCAGGCGCCGTCGAAAGGACGGCCAGTTGATTGACGTCTCGGTCACCATTTCCCCCATTCATGACGCCGAAGGCCGCATCGTCGGCGCCTCCAAAATCGCCCGCGACATCACCGAGATAAAACGGCAGGAAGAAGAACTCCGCCGCAATCGCCAGCAATTGGAAGAGCTGCTCGCCACGCGTACGGGCGAGGTCCGCGAAGCGAACAAGATGCTGGCGGACCAGGAAGTCTTCACCAGCACGATCACGGACAATCTTCCGGGCATGGTCGGCTATTGGGATAGCCTGAAGACGCTGCGATACGCCAATCCCGCCTACAGGAAGTGGCTGGGGGCCGGGGGGGAACCGGTCCAACTCGGCGTGCATCTGAACACCCTGCTCGCCCCGGGCGGGGACGCCGACTATCTGCTCAGGCTGGAGGCGGCCCTCGCCGGAACCCCCCAGGTCTTCGAGCAAGTTTGGCGGACGCCGGACGGAACGACGCGGCACTATCAGGTCAATTACCTGCCTGAGCGACGGGACCTCACCATCACCGGCACCTTTGTGCTGGTGACGGAAATCACGCCGCTGAAACAGGCGGAATTGATGCTCCGGCAATCCAACGAACAATTGGAAAAGGCGCTGATCGAGGCCAAGGCGGCGGACGCGGCGAAGAGCCAGTTCCTCGCCAATATGAGCCATGAGATCAGAACGCCGATGAACTCGATCCTCGGCTTCATCGGGCTGGCTCTTGAAAGCGAATTGCCGGCCCATACGCACAAGCAGCTCAGCATGGCCTACCGGTCCGCCAAAAGCCTGCTGCTGCTGATCAACGACATCCTGGATTTGTCAAAGCTGCAAAGCGGCAAAATGGAGCTGGAGGATGCCCCGCTCAACCTGGCGCATGACTTGTCCGGCTGCATCGAATTGGTCAGGATGAAAGCGGAGGAGAAGAATCTGACCATCTCCCTATCCTATGCGGCGTCGCTGCCAACCGTTTTTTCCGGCGACACCATGCGCATTCGGCAAATCGCCACCAATCTTCTCAGCAACGCGGTCAAATT
>NZ_BACU01000594.1 GCF_000333275.1 Azospirillum sp. B4
GGCACGGCCACGGCGTGCGTGGCGGGGTCGGCGCGGTAACCCGCGTGCAGGACCAGGGTTTCCGGATGCGTGCTGCTGGTGGCCATGGCGGCTGTTCCATCCCTTTATTTAAACTGCCGCCGATTGTGCCTCACGTTCCGGAAATTGCACCCGGAGAGTGCGGCTTATTAAATTATTTCATTTATTGGGGAAAACAGCTGGCGGACGGCACCGTGCGGCCGGCGGACGGCCTAGCCATTTCGCGATACCGGCGCCGCCCATTTCCTGCCACAGGCCGCCCCTACCCTGGTGCGAACCCCTCGTGAGGTTCAACCGCCGGAGCGTGAACATGCCCAAAGCCTTGCCGATCAAAGCCGCCCTGCTGGCCCTGCCCCTGGCCATCGTCGGCGGGGCCGCCCACGCCGAACAGATGATCGAGCCGGTGTTCGGCCTGATCTATGACCCGCAGACCGTCGTGTTCGAACAGGCGCCCGATGGGGTGCTGGAACGCTGCCCCGGCTTGGCCCGCACCGACCGGGACCGGCAGGTCCGCATCTTCGGCCGTACGGAGGTCGACGGCACCCGATACATGGTGCTGGGCGAAGAGGTGGTGGTCCGCCGCGACGACAAGCCCATCCCCGTGCCCAAGGGTGCGGTGGTGGCGCTGACCACTGGCCAGTGCACGGTGAGGGGGCCGGTGCGCGCCTTCTTCCAGTTCCCGGAGGGGGTCCCGGCCGGCGTGGTCTCGCGCTTGGCGGACGAGGTGGTGGAGCGCTACCAGTCCGCCTACGGCGGGGCGGCCGCGTTCACCGCCGCGCTGAAGGCACAGCATGCCGAGCCCAATGCGCAGGACGGCCTGCTGCGCGCGGCGCTGGAGCGGCATGGGTCATGACTCGCGCGGGCTGGCTGCCAGGCTAGCTCTCTGATCGCAAAAGGCTACCCGCCCCCGCCCCGCCGCCCGTAGAGTGAGGCCGTCGTGACCACCCTGCCGGCGGCCCCATGTCCCTGCGGACCAAGATCATCCTCGCCCTGCTGCTGACCAGCATGGCCTCCGTTGCCCTGGTGGGCGGGCTGGCCTATCAGCAGGTGTCGGCCCGGTTCAACGACCTGCACCTGGCGGGCGCGCGGCAGAGTTTTCAGGGCAACGTCCAGGCCTATGTCCGCACTTATGGTTCCTGGGCGGCGGGCAGCGCCGCCGAACCCTTCATGGCCTTCGTCGCCCGTCGCATGCGGGCCGGTCCCCCGGCGGGCCCGCCGCCCGGCGGCGGCCCAGTATCGGACGCCCCGCCGCCCGGTCCCGGCCGGCAGCCGGAGCCGCCCATCCAGTTCCTGTTCTTCGACGCCGACGGCATGGCCCTGACCCGCACCCCACCCTATCAAGTCGGCGATCCGGTGGATGTCGCCGACCGGACGGGGGCCGAGCCCTTGCGGGTGGACGGGCGGCTGGTTGGCTATTTCCTGCCCCGGGGCCAGGTGAACTTCTCGGCCCCCGAACTGCGCTACGTCACCATCGGCCCGCAAGCCCTGCTGTGGGCCTGCGGGGGCGCCGCCCTCCTGTCCCTG
>NZ_BACU01000593.1 GCF_000333275.1 Azospirillum sp. B4
CCCTGGCCCGTGATCTCGAAGACGAAGCTGGTGATGGTGGCGGGTGGCTTGGCCCTGGGGTCCGCCCTGGTGGGCCTGTTGAACGACCATGTCTTCGGCAAC
>NZ_BACU01000592.1 GCF_000333275.1 Azospirillum sp. B4
GGCGCGCCAAAGCCAGTGCTGCTGAGCCCGTTACCCAGGTCATGAAGGGCCAGCGATCCGCGATTGGGTCTCGCCGACTTGGCGGTTTCGATGGGGTCCGCCTGGCGGAAAAGCGGCTTACCGGCGACGGTCATGTGTAAGACGGCTCCAAAACAAATCTCGCCATGATCCGGTCACCGGGTTCCGTTTGCTGTTGACGACGGGCGCTGACGCGCCGGAAGACGACCATGGCGGTCGGCCTGAGGCGGTCCTTCACCATCGTCCATGAAGGTCTTCCCCCGGGATGGTCCCAGGAGGTCCATTTCAAAGACGGCGGCCAGGGGCGCTCTCAACCGCTCAGGGGTTACCATAACCCCCTCCTGCTGTTCCATCGTAAAACCTCGAACTCTCCCCAGCGCCCATCACAGGCCGGCTGGGCGGGTGGGAAGCCGCTGCAACGCTACGTAGGTTGATAGTGTGGTTATTCTGAGGCCTGAAAACGGCACGCCGCGCCGCAGCAAGGCGCATGTCCGGAGCAGAAGCGATGCTGCCCAATAATTGGGCGGGCGCGCTGGCGAGCAGGCCTATTTTGTGGGCGATTTTGCGAATGCCCGCGCGCCTATTGCGGGAAATCGGCACAAAGCCTGGACTGGCGCTGATTTTGCTACGGGGCAGGCCGGGGTAGCGGACAGAAGTGCCGCATTGCGGCAACACTCGCGCATCAAATATGTGCGCCGCCGCAAAATTTCGGTCCGGCCCTCGCTTTCTTGTTGGATTTGAAAGACCTTCCGGAGTAGTGGGGCTGCCGCGAACAAACTCTGCCGTGTACCCTCCCCCGGCTGGACCCAGCCTAGGCCTTTCAGGTTAGGGCGGCTGGTGCGACGGGTAACGCAAAGACGGGTCTGTCAAGGACCTGGAAAAATTGAAGGGATCGAGCATGACGAGGGTTGAGAAGAGCCGCGGGCTGAAGTCCGCGCTTCTGGGTATGTCCGCTTTGGGCCTGATGGGCTTGGCCGGCGTGGCGCAGGCCGCCGCCGACAGCTCGGACAAGCTGGATGAGATTATCGTGTCGGCCGAACGCCGGCCGGCGCTGGAGCGTGAGGTTCCCATCGCCGTCACCTCCATCAGCGGCGAGAAGCTGGACGTCCTGAACTCCAGCGGCATGGACATCCGCTTCCTGGCGGCGCGCACGCCCAGCCTGCAGGCGGAATCCTCCTTCGGCCGCACCTACCCGCGCTTCTACATCCGTGGCCTGGGCAACGCCGACTTCGACCCCAACGCCTCGCAGCCGGTGTCGGTGGTGTTCGACGACGTCGCCATGGAAAACCCGATGCTGAAGGCCTTCCCGGTCTTCGACGTCGCGGCCGTGGAAGTGCTGCGCGGGCCCCAGGGCACGCTGTTCGGCAAGAACACCCCCGCCGGCGTGGTCAAGATCGACAGCGCCAAGCCGACCGACACCTTCAGCGGCTTCTCCGACCTGACCTACGGCAGCTATGACACGGTGAACTTCACCGGCGCCGTCAGCGGCCCCATTGTCAAGAACGTGCTGAAGTACCGCGCCTCGGTCAACATGCAGCGCCGTAACGACTGGGTGCAGAACCAGGACATCAGCACGAAGAACGACACGGACTTCGAGGGCTATCGTGACCTGGCCGGCCGCTTCCAGCTGGAATACACCCCGAATGAGAACCTGGACGTCCTGCTGAACGTCCATGGCCGGCAGCTGGACGGCTCCGCCCGCCTGTTCCGCGCCAACATCATCAAGAAGGGCACCAACGACCTGGTCGACGGCTTCGATATCGAGAAGGCCAACCAGGACGGCGCCAATCCGCAGAAGCTGAACTCCTTCGGCTCCAACCTGCATGTCGTCTACGACGCCGGCCCCCTGACCATCACCTCGGTCAGCGGCTATGAGCGCGCCAACGTGTTCAGCCGCGGCGACATTGACGGCGGCGTGCCGGCGGACGTGCCCTTCTCGGTGGAAACCGGCGGCTACAATTCCCCCCGCGAGCTGAGCCAGGAAGTCCGCGTCGCCACCAACGACCTGGGACCGTGGCTGCTGCAGGGCGGCCTGTACTACTTCAACTCCTACATGACCGGTAAGGACTACGACTACGTCACCTCCACCGGTGCCATCGACGACCAGGTCCGCCACAAGGACCGCAGCGAGACCGACGGCGTCTTCGGTTCGGTGAAGTACAAGGTCACCGACGCCCTGACGCTGGGTGGCGGCGTCCGCTACTCCCACGACAACAAGTCGGTCGAGTCCATCCGTGACTTCGGCTACACCGGTCCGATCTACCTGCGCACCAGCGTCAACGGCGGCAACGCCTCCTGGGACGTTTCCGCCGACTATGCCGTCACCAGCGACGTGAACGCCTTCGTGCGCGTGGCCACCGGCTACCTGGCGCCGTCCATCCAGGACCGCATCACCTTCGCCAACGCCACGTCCACCGCCAAGGCCGAGACCACCATCTCGTATGAGGCGGGCATCAAGTCGTCGCTGTTCCAGAAGCGGGCCAGCCTGAACCTGACCGGCTATTACTACGACACCAGCGACATGCAGCTGACGGCCGTGGGTGGCGCCAGCAACACCGCCCGCCTGCTGAACGCCGATCACGCCATCGGCTACGGCGTGGAACTGGAAATCGAGGCCAAGCCGATCGAGCATCTGCTGGTGACCGCCGGCGGCAGCTACAACCACACCGAAATCCAGGACCCCACCGTGTCGGTCGCCACCTGCGGCGGCGGCTGCACCGTGACCAATCGCCTGAACGCGTCGGGTAACGCCCTGCTGGACGGCAACCCGCTGCCCGAGGCGCCGAAGTGGATCCTGAACGCCACCCTGCGCTATGGCGTGCCGGTGGGTGCCGATGGCGAAGTGTTCTTCTTCACCGACTGGGCGTACCGTGGCGAAGACAACTTCTTCCTGTACACGGCCAAGGAGTTCACGGGTAAGGCCTTCCTCGATGGCGGCCTCCGCATCGGCTACAAGAATGACGCCGGGTATGAGGTCGCGGGCTTCGTCCGCAACGTGCTGGACCAGGTGCGCGTCATCGGCGCCATCGACTTCAACAACCTGACGGGCATGGTCAACGAACCCCGCATCTTCGGCGTTCAGGCCAAGTACTCGTTCTAATACCCCTGGCATCGTCCCGGCGGCGCTGGCCGTCGCCGGGACGGTGTGACAGGATCTGTTCCAGGGGCCCGGCCGTGGCAGCGGCGGGCCCCTGTTTCTACCGGCCGGCCGCAAAGGCATTTCCCCATGACCCGGATCGCTTTCCTGTTCCGTCGCCTGCGCGCGGGCGCGCTGGGCGTCCTCCTTCTGGCCACCCCGGCCATCGCCAAGGAGGGCCCGCCCCTCAAGGAAAAGGTCATCATCGACACCGACATCGGGGATGACATCGACGACGCCTTCGCGCTGGCGCCGGCATTGACCGACCCGCGGCTGGAGGTGCTGGGCGT
Organism: Azospirillum sp. B4; assembly: GCF_000333275.1. Taxonomy (GTDB): domain Bacteria; phylum Pseudomonadota; class Alphaproteobacteria; order Azospirillales; family Azospirillaceae; genus Nitrospirillum. The sequence continues at coordinate 3,445 of NZ_BACU01000592.1, forward strand.
CACCGCCGCCTGGGGGGACACGGGCCTGCGGGTGCGCCAGCTGCGGCGCCTGCTGGCCATCGCCGGCCGCGCCGACATTCCGGTGGCGCAGGGACCGGCCACGCCCAACACCACGCCCTATACCCAGAAGCGCTGGGCGGAAGTGCAGCCGCCGCCGGCCCAGTCCGCGCCCCCGGCCGTGGATTTCATCCTGGACCAGGCGCGCCGCTACCCGGGCCAGGTCACCCTGATCTCCCTGGCGCCGCCCAGCACGCTGGGCGCGCTGATCGACCGTGACCCCGCCGGCTTCGCCAAGCTGAAGCGGGTGGTGATGATGGGCGGGTCCGTGTATGCCGGCTATGACGACACCGGCTACGGCCCGCTGAAGGGACCGACGCCGGAATACAACATCTACTCCGACATACCCTCGGCCAAGAAGCTGTTCACCAGCGGCGTGCCGCTGGTGGTCATGCCGCTGGACAGCACGCGGCTGAAGTTGGATGAGGTGAAGCGTGACATCCTGTTCGCCGCCGGCACCCCCATGACCGACGCGCTGGCGCTGATGTACCACCAGTGGCGCCGCCTCAACGGCTGGGGCCAGATCACGCCGACGCTGTTCGATCTGGTGCCCGTGGCCTATGTGCTGGATCCCCGGCTGTGCCCCACCACGCCCCTGCGCCTGACGGTGGGCGAAAAGGGGGAGACCATGGTCACCCCCGGGCCCGCCAACGCCCAGGTTTGCCTGAAGGAGGACAAGGAGGGCATCCTGGATCTGCTGATGAACAGCCTGCTGGCCCACTGAAGGGATCGTTCATGCGCCGCCGGATCGCCGCCCTGACGCTCGCCCTGTTGACCGCCGTGGGGTTGGCCACCCCGGGGTTGGTCGTTCCGGCGCCCGCCGGCGCGCAGGACACCCAGTTCGTGCCCTACGGCACCTGGAGCAGCCGATGGTCAACAGTCCGCCCTGCCTCACCCCGCGCGAGGTGTGGGAGGGTGGAACCAGGAATGCACGGCGGCGGACTACGACGGCTGGCTGCGGGACATCCGCCACTGGCGGGAGGAGCGGCGCATCCGCATCGGCTATGACCCCGCCCGCTATGCCGATCCCCGCCTGGCCTGGACACGCGCCAGCTTCGTCCAGACCCAGATGATGGTGGAGGACCGCTACGTCTATGATCCTGCCGCCGGTCGCTACACCGTGGACCGCTATCTGGATGACCTCCTGGCGCGTTTCGGCGGCATTGACGCCGTGCTGCTGTGGCCCGACTACCCCAACATGGGCATCGACGACCGCAACCAGCTGGACCAGGTGGCCAACCTGCCCGGCGGCTTGCCGGCGGTGAAGGCCATGGTGGCGGACTTCCACCGCCGGGGCGTGCGCGTGCTGCTGCCCATGATGATGTGGGACCAGGGGACGCGGGTGCCGGACAGGCCCTGGCCCCAGGCCCTCGCCGAGCTGGCGAGGGAGATCGGCATCGACGGCATCAACGGCGACACCCAGGATGGCGTGCCCCTGGCCTTCAGCCTGGCGGCGGACAAGGTGGGCCACCCCCTGGCCTTCCAGCCGGAAGGCGTGATGGCGGATGAGGCGGTGGCCTGGGACCTCATGTCCTGGGGCCAGTACACCTTCACGCCCGTGCCCAAGGTCGACCGCTTCAAGTGGCTGGAGACCCGGCATATGGTCAACATCTCCGACCGCTGGGCGCGCGACAAAACGGACGATCTGCACTACGCCTTCTTCAATGGCGTCGGCTGGGAGGCGTGGGAGAACGTCTGGGGCATCTGGAACGGCATCACCCCCCGCGATGGCGAGGCGATGCGCCGGGTGGCGACACTGGAGCGGGGCCTAGGGCCCCTGCTGTCCAGCCCCGACTGGCAGCCGTTCTACCCCACGCGGGCCAACGGCGTCTTCGCCAGCCGTTGGCCGGGGGCGGATGGCCGCACGGCCTGGACCATCGTCAACCGCAACGACCACGCCCTGGACCAGACGGTGCTGGCCGTTCCGGCGGACGGCCCGGCCCTGCGCTATTTCGACCTCTACCACGGGGTGGAGCTGACGCCCCGTCGCGAGGGCGGGCAGCTGCTGCTATCCTTCCCGCTGGAGGCCCAGGGCTTCGGTGCCGTCCTGAACCTGTCCGGCACGCCTGACGCCAACACGCTGGCCTGAGGAGCGGATAAGG
>NZ_BACU01000591.1 GCF_000333275.1 Azospirillum sp. B4
TCCAGCATGCGGGTGTGCTGAACATTGATGCCGGACCCAGCCATGCCTTCTTGCGCCAGACCGGGGATCACTACGGTTACTTCCTGCGCAATCTGCTGGAATATAATTTGCTGGCGGTAACGGGGGCCTGCCTGATGGTGGAGCGGCGCAAGTTCGACGCCATCGGCGGGTTCGACCTCCGGTTCCCCGTCGCCTACAATGACGTCGATCTCTGCATGCGCTTGCACGAAGCGGGCTATTACAACGTGATGTGCCAGGCGGCGCAGCTGATCCACCATGAATCCATCAGCCGCGGTCTGGATTTCGAATCGAAGGAGAAACGGGAGCGCTTGGATCGGGAACGGACGCGCCTGTTCGATCTGCATCCGGATCTGTTCCAGCATGACCCCTTCAACAATCCCAACGTGCATCCCAACGGCATTAATTTCGAGATCGTGTGATGACGGCCATGAAAGAAAATCTCGCCCCGGAGATCGCGGCCTTCGCTAACGAGTCCGTTTTTGGGGCGACCTCAGACCTGGGCGAGGCCATGCGCGACGCCATGCTGACGGCGGCCGCCGTGTCCTTCGGGTTCTTTGGCACACTCTTTCACCGGTCCGTCGACACGGTGGATGAGGTATTTGCCATCCTTGGGCGTCGCTTCGACTTGCCTGAATTCCCCAGTCTGCGCCGGGCCGCCCAGGCGGAGGCCATGGAGCGCATGCGCCGGGCTGGCCGGCGGGAAATCTCCTTGGCGGGCATCTATGATTGCCTGGCGTTGGATCCCGCCCTTGCCGGCGCCTTGAGGGCGGCGGAACTGGCTTTGGAACTGGATATCCTGTGGCCCGATCCGGCGGCGCACGCCGCCTTCCATCACGCGCTGGAATTGGGGCGGCCGGTGCTGATCACGGCGGACACCTATTTGGGTCGCGCCTTCGTGCGCGAGGCGCTGGTCCGGCATGGGCTGGATCCCGTCCCGCTGTTCATTTCCAGTGACTGCAACGCGACCGCGCGGGATAGCGGTGAGCTCTACGATCTGGCGGCGGATTATCTCGCCATGCCGCGTGACCGGCTTCTGCACATCGGCGATGATCCGCAGTCGGATGTCTTTCAGGCCGGGGCCAAGGGGTTCGCCACCTTCCATTACCGCCGCGCGCTTCCGCAGCCCCGTCCGGCAATGGCTGGCGTGACGCCTGCCGCGGGTGCTCTGGCAGCGCGTGAATTGGGCTATCAGGTAGGGGGACCCGCCACGGTCGGCTTCCTGAATTGGCTGGAGCGCCGCGCGAAGGCTGACGGTATCGACCATGTGTTGTTCCTGGCCCGCGAAGGCCACGGCATGGATCGTGTCGTCCGCGAAAATCCCGGCGCCTGGGACCTGCCGCCCTGCAGCTATCTTCAGGGGTCGCGCACCGTCTTCGCCCTGGCGACGATGACGGACCAGACGTTCCAGGGCTATCTGCATTTTTTGATAGCCGAGTCCGATGGTCTGGCCCCTTACGAGGTGCTGGAACGCATCGGCGTGCCGGCTCCCACCCCTGAGGTGATGGCGGCCTACGGCCTGGGGGATGATATCGAGCTGTCGCCGACGTATCACGCACGCCTGCTGAATTTCCTGTTCGAATACCGGTTTGAAATCCTGAAAATCTGTCGGCGTAATCGCCGGGGGCTAATCGCGCAGCTACGGCAGTTGGGTGTGCAGCGCGGCTCACGCGTGGCGTTGGTCGACCTGGGTTGGGACGGCGCCAACCAGGAGGCGTTGGAAGGCAGCCTGCGCGGCCTGTTCGACCTGGACATCCAGGGCTATTCCCTGTGCCTGACGGATGGGGCGGAGAGCCGCCGCCGGGCGCAGGTGCAACGGATGGAGGCATTGTTTTCCATCGGCAAGGTGGCGCCATCGGTGATAGAGGGCCTGCATGAAGGCCGGGCCTTGGTCGAGTTGCTGTTCAGCGCCCCCCAGGGTGCCGTCATCGGCCTGGCGCTGGCATCTCCCAAGGTGGAGGTGGTGGAAGACACACGATGGGACGGCCATGGGGAGCAAGCCGCGGTCGCGTCGGCTCTGGCTGACGGAGTCGCCGCATTCGCCCGTGACTATGCCGCCGAGGTGGCGGCGGGCGCCCCCACACTGCCCGTCCTGGAGACCGCTTGGCCTTTGGTGAACTTGTGTACCGGGCCGGCTCTGGCGCTTGCCGATGAGCTCGGCTCGCTGACAAACTTGACCTCGTGGGCGGGCACGCGCCGACAGACGCGCACCCTGCGCGAGATTCTGCCCAGGCGTGTCGCCGGTCCCTGACGATGTCTTGGCATGTCCCCGGTCGCAGGGACTTATGCGCCCTTTTCCGCGCGGGCGGCCTCCGAGGCCGCGAGGAACAAATGGTACGGTGTGCTGCCGGGTAGGTCGCGCATGCTGGGGCGGCCTGTTTCATCCTGCGTTTCAACCCAGTGCCCGGTCTGCCCGTCCAGAAAGGCGGCCTGCAGGTGGGCGGTCAGCCGCTGGGCCAGGACCCAGGCGGTATCGCCCGCTGACGTTCCCTGGTGGCGGCGTGCCTGGGACAGGGCGGCCTTGATCGCTTCAGCCACCGGCCAGATGCGGCGGCTGCGTAGGACGGGGGCGCCCTGCGGGTCCATCTGATCCATGATGCCGCCATCGGGCAGGAAGCCGTGGGCGACGGCCTTGCCGAACAGGGCATCGGCCAGGGGCAGCACCGTGACGTCACCGCCCTGGTTGACATAGCGGTCCAGAAGCCACGCCCACTCGAAGTGATGGCCAGGTTCCACGATATGTCCGGTGGCGGGATCAGGCCGCCAGTCCTGGGTGAAGAACTCACCCAGGGTCTGTGTTTCGACGCTGTAGAAGCGGCTGCGGAACAGGTTGATGACGGTGGTCGCTTCAGTCAGCCAGGCATCGTCGCCGGTGAATTCATGCAGCGCCAGCAGCGCTTCCAGCAGATGCATGTGCGGGTTCTGGCGGCGCACGGCACCATTCAAGGCCCAATCGGCGCTGGCACCTTCCGCCAGGCCGGCCCAGCCGCCGTCGGTGAGCGCCGGCATGGCCAGCCGGTCACGCATGACCGACCAAGTCTCCTGCGCCAGCGACACGGCATTGGGGGCGCCAAACGCCGCATGGGCGTAGGCCAGGCCGAACATCACGAAAGCGTGACCATAAAAATCCTTGGATCGGTCCAGGGCCTGGCCGTCCGGCTGGGCCTTGAAGAACCAACCGCCATGGCGGTCATCCCAAAAATGACGGACCAGGAAATCGTAACCGCGTTCTGCCGCCGCCTGACCCGCGTGGTCGCCCTGCAGGGCGCCATGAGCCAGAACATACAGCTGGCGGGCCTGCACCATCGATCGTTTATAGCCCAGCGGCATGGGTTGCGCCGTCGCATCCAGGCGCTCATGGAAGCCGCCGTGCAGGGCATCCGCGAACCGCTGGTGGCAAAGAGGCAGCAGCCGGTCGAAAGCATAGCGGGTGAAGGTGCCAAACGGCGGCATGAGGGAGCTCTGGTCGGGTGTGGCTCTGCGGTGACCGTTTACGGTCGGGCGGGAAGGGCCATGGTGAAGGCCATCGTCAACTGGTCTCCGGCTGGTACCGTTCCAGGGCCTGCCGGGGCGCGCTGATGCCCGCGGCTACCGCCTTTGGCTGCGGAGGGGGCCGAGGGCGGGGCGCTTGGTGGAGTGGCGGAACCGTGCACGGTCAGCAAAGGCTGTCCTGCCCGGCCATGCAGATCATACAGCAAGGGCTGGGCGGAGGTCAGGGCGGCGCTGGTTTCCAGCGCCTGGACACGGGCCATCGTTTCCGGCGCCACCCCCTTGGGCGGTTGAGCGGTGGTGGTGATGACCGTGTCCATCTGGTCCACCCGGGCGGTGGCGGGGCATGCGCCCGCCGGCAGCTCCGGTGTTTCCGCCGTGCAGGTCAGATAGCGGGCCAGCAGGGCGGCGGCGACGGCCATCTTCTCGCGCCCCTCGGGCCTCAGGGCGGTGGTGCCTGGGGTGAAGAACTGTGTGGCGGGCAGGTGCAGGATGCCGTTGGCGGCATCCGCGGTCGCATCGATATGCCGCGCCATCAGATCCTGGCGCAGCGCCTCGATCATGCGGGCGCGCTCCTCCATGATCTTGGCGATGGTTTCCTGATAAGCCTTTTCCGAGGGCTCATCCTGCTGCGGTTTGGCCGCTTCCTCGATATTGTACATCGAGAGGGCCATCAACATGATCAGGAAGATGAAGACGATGCCGGCCATCAGGTCGGACATGGAGGCGAAGTAGCTCTCCTGGTCATCCCCGTGCGCCCTGGTTCCGCGTCGCATGGCAGAAACCCCGCTTAAGAGGCCTGGCCGATGGTATCGGGCAAGGCGGTGGGCGGAACGGCGGCGGCGGAACCACTGGTCGCACCATCCTGGACCCAGCTGCCCATCAGGCGGTGGGCGGAGATCAGGGGGAAGCACAGTTCGACGGCGCGACACAGATCATCCAACGCCGCCTGCACCTTGCGCTGCCAATGCCGCACGACCACGGAGGTCACCAGCGAGGCGCCAATGCCCACGACCGAGCTGACGAATTTCATGGTGGACGCCGCCAGCAACTGCCCCAGGGCCTGGCGCGCCTCCGCCAGATCGCCCATCTGCAGGCCTTTGCTGGCGAAATACAGACCCGCCACCAAGCCCAGGAAGGTGAACATCAGGCCGACGCCCACAAAATAGTTGGGCAGGGCGACGTAGAAGCGGAAGTCCAGTCCCCGGCTCTCCATCGCTTCCATGGAAAAGTATTCCTGTGGGCGGATGGTCGAGTAAACCCGCCGGCCGGTTCCCGCGCCGGCATCCAGCAGGGTGGCTTCGAACATCCGCCATTCATCCATCAGCAGCGGACTCGACTCCATCAGGCGCTTCGTGGACGCGACCCGGCGGTCATTCGGTTCCGACATGATCGGCATGGTGGAGCCGGTGATGCGCTTCAGCGTGTCCAGGGTGCGTCGCACCTGTCCAACCCAGAAGCCGCCCAGCAGGCCCAGGCAGGCCAGCATCATGCCTGCCGCCAGCACCAGCGCGAACTCCGGCTGGCCGAACAGCTTGAGATAGACGACGGCCAGCGGCTTGGCCACTTCACGGATCGTCAAGAAGAACGAGGACATGTCACCGCCGGCCTGGGCCAGCTTGAACACGATGACGGCAAGCATGACAGCGATGCCCGCCCAGACGTATTTTCTGACCATGATCGACGGTTTGTTCCGGGATGTCCCTGCTGGGAAGAGCTGGTGGAGCGGCGGCTATCAGGTCTCAGCCAGCGACTGCTGGTAGATGTCCGCAACCTCGGCCAGGGGACCGTATGCGATGACGTTGCCGTTGCGCAAGTACAGCCCTTTGTTGCACCACTTGCCCAGCAGGTCCAGCGAATGCGACGCCAGCACCATGAGGCTGGACCGCTGCACGAAATCTTCCATGCGCTTTTGCGCCTTCGCCAGGAAGTGGCTGTCGCCGGCGGCCAGCCATTCGTCCATCAGCAGGATTTCCGGCTCGACACATGTGGACGCGGCGAAGGCCAGACGCAGCATCATGCCCGCCGAATAAGTCCGCACCGGCATGTCGATATAGGGGCCGAGTTCCGTGAACTCGACGACCTCCTCGACGTGGCCCTGCATGTCCTTGGGGTGGATGCCCATGTACATGCCGCGCAGCATGATGTTCTCACGCCCCGTTGCTTCCGGGTTCAGACCCAAGGACACGTCCAGCAGGGCGGAAATACGACCTTGGATATGAAGCGCGCCGCTGGTCGGTTCATAAATCCCGGCCAGCGTCTTCAGCAGCGTCGTCTTGCCCGAGCCATTGGGGCCGATCAGGCCGACGCGGTCGCCCTTCTCGATCGATAGGGTCAGATGGTTCAAGGCGCGAACCTGGATGCGGTTTGACGCATCCCGGGCGAGGTTGCTGCCAACCAGGGGCGCGGAGAAGAGCGCCTTTTTCAGCGACCGTCCGCCAGCCTGGTAGATGGGAAACTCGACCGTCAGGTCCTGCAAGTGCAACGAGGCCATAAGATCACACCCAGTAAGCGATCCGGGACCGGAACCGGCTGAAGAAGCCGGCGGTCATGACCAAGCCTCCCGTGGTCATGATGCCCACGATCAGCCAGGAGTACGGCGCGGTCGGTTCGCCGAGCAACGGGGCCCGGACGATGTCAATGGCGGCAAACAGCGGGTTCATTTCGCCGAGGTGGCGGAACCTGCCCAGATTTTCCACCGGCCAGAAGACCGGGGTGGCGAAAAACACGACCTGCAGCAGGGCGGCGACGATGGGTGGAATGTCGCGGAAGCGGGCACTGACCATACCCAGCAACAGGCTGATCCAAATGCCGTTGAGGCACAGCAGCAGCAGTCCTGGGATGGCCATCAGCCCCTCCCAACCGATGCCGTGGCCCATCACCAGGAAGGCGATGGGGATCAGCACCGCGTTGTGGCCCAAGATCAGCAGGTTGCGGAACACGCTGCGGAACACATGGACCGTATAGGGCAGCCGCACCTGCTGAATCGCGTGCTGCACCGACATGAACACCTCGCAGCCATCGGTGATGATGGAGGAGATGAACTGCCAGGTTAGCAAGCCAACGGTCAGGAACGGCACATAGCGGATGGGGTCGATGTTGAAGAGCTGTGAATAGATCAACCCCATCGCCGCGATCATGATGGCAGCGCTTAGGTCAG
>NZ_BACU01000590.1 GCF_000333275.1 Azospirillum sp. B4
GCGAATCATCCTGTTGACCACCCTGGCCCTGATCCTGGCCGTGGCGCTGGTGGAGGTGCTGCTGCCGTCCTTCACCGCCTTCCTGGGCAAGTCGTCGCTGTCCTTCGACTACCTGAGGGACGTGCGCGTCATCGGCTGCCTGGTGGCCCTGGTTCTGGTGGTGGGCGGCGTCGGCGGCCTATACCCCGCCGTCTTCCTGTCGGCTTTCCAGCCGGGGCCGGTGCTGAAGGGCAACAGCGGCGGCACGGGCGCCGGCGGTCGGCTCCGGGTGGCCCTGGTGGTGCTGCAGTTCGCCATCTCCATCGGCCTGATGGTGGCGACGGGCGTGGTCTATGGCCAACTGGCCTACGCCCAGGGCCGGGCGCTGGGCTTCAACAAGGACAACGTGGTCGTCCTGACCGACCTCTACGCCCCCGACCTGCAGCAGAAGGCGCTAACCCTGCGCGACACGCTGCGGCAGGACCCGCGCATCGTGTCGGCCGCCTTGGCCGAGTCCTATCCCGGCAGTGGGACGGAGAACAACACGGGCGTGATCCGCCCCGGTTCGCCGTCCGACGACGGCGCCATGGTCCTGCGCCGTGACGCGGTGGACTACGATTACTTCGCCACCCTGGATGTGCGGCTGGCGGCCGGACGCGTCTTCGACCGGCAATACGCGGCGGACGCCATTCCGCCGGCGGATCCGGCCAATCCCCAGGTGCAGCGCCATGGCAGCGTGGTGCTGAATCAGTCGGCCGTGCGGCGCCTGGGCTATGCCAGTCCCGAGGCGGCGCTGGGCCAGCCGCTGATACTGCCCGGCAAGGCGGGTGAGGCGGGGGTGCGGGTGACGGTGGTGGGCGTGGTGGAGGACTTCCACCAGGGCAGCGTTCACACCGCGGTGGCGCCGCAGATGTTCCTGCTGATGCCCCGGAACTACAGCCAGCTGTTGATCCGGGTGAAGGCGGGGGAGATGCCGGCCGCGCTGGAGGCGATCGATCGCGCCTGGCGGGCCATGGTGCCGGACCGGCCGGTGCCCCGCGTCTTCCTGGATGCCCAGCTGCAGAGCGTCTATGAGCGCGAGATCAAGACCGGTCAGCTGTTCGCCGCCTTCTCAGGATTGGCCCTGGTCATCGCCGCCCTGGGCCTGTTCGGCCTGGCGGCATTCACCGCCGAACGGCGGACGAAGGAGATCGGGCTGCGCAAGGTGCTGGGCGCCGGCGTCGCCGACATCGTCCGCCTGCTGGTCTGGCAGTTCTCGAAGCCCGTCCTGGTGGCCAACCTCATCGCCTGGCCGGTGGCCTGGTTCGCCATGCGCCATTGGCTGGACGGCTTCGCCGACCGCGTCCCGCTGAACCCGCTGCTGTTCGTGGCCGCCAGCCTGTCGGCCTTGGCCATCGCCTGGGCGACGGTGGCCCTGCACGCCGCCCGGGTGGCGGCCACCAAGCCGGTCGCCGCGCTGCGCTATGAATAAGGAGGCTGTCAGATGACCGTGATGGGTAATTCGGTGAAGATGGCGCTGCGCATGATGGCGGGGCACAAGCTCTATTCGGCCATCACCGTCGTCGGCCTGGCGCTGGGCCTGGCGGTGGCCATCCTGATCGGCCTGTTCGTGCGCAACGAGCTGACCTACGACCGCGACTTCACCGATGCCGACCGCATCTATCAGGTCGACATGACGGCCACCCTGCCAGGCCGCGCGCCGATGGACACCGTGCGCCTCCCGGCCCCCACCGGTCCCGCCCTGCGCCAAGCCTTCGGCGAGGTGGAAGAGGTGACGCGGATGAGCGAGCAGCAGTCCGCCGTTAAGCGGGGCGACGCCGTCTTCTCCGAAGACCTGACGGTGGCCGATCCCACCGTGTTCCGCATGTTCGACTGGGCCTTCCGCTCGGGTGACCGGGCTACGGCGCTGGACGATCCGGCCTCCATCGTCCTGACGGAGAAGACGGCGCGCAAATATTTCGGCGACGCCGATCCCATCGGCCAGACCTTGCTGGTGGACGGTGCGCACGAGGTGCGGGTGACGGGCGTGATGCGCGACCTGCCGTCCAACACCCAGTTCGCGTTCGGCGCCCTGATCCCCCTGACCGGCGTGGCGTCGCAATACCCGCCCGAAATGCTGGGGATGTGGGGCGGCATGAGCATGCTGACCTTCGTGAAACTGGCCCCGGGGGCGGATCCCGCCCGGCTGACGGCAGGCCTCCCCGCTTTCACCGCCGCCATCCCGCCCCGGACCAGCAGCACCGGCGTGATCCATTTTGACACCATCTTCCACTTCTTCCTGGTGCCGCTGGCCCAGGCCCACCTGACGCCCGCCCTGCATGCCCAGGTGGCGACGATCACGCCGGCGGAGATCGCCACCTTTTCCGCCGTGGCCGTCCTGGTGCTGGCCATCGCCTGCATCAACTTCATGAACCTGGCGACGGCCCGCGCGTCCTTGAGGGCGCGGGAGGTAGCGTTGCGCAAAGTCGTGGGGGCCAGCCGGCGCCAAGTCATGGCCCAGTTCCTGGGGGAATCCCTGCTGCTCAGTGTCGTGGCCCTGGTCCTGGCCCTCGCCCTGACGGAGATGGCGCTGCCCTCCTACGCCGCCTTTCTGGGCAGGGATGGCCTGGCCTTCCAGTACTGGCGCGATCCCGTGGTCCTGGCGGGCCTGGCCCTGCTGATCCTGGTGGTCGGCGGCGTCGGTGGCTTCTATCCCGCCGTCGTGCTGTCCGCCTACCAGCCCGGCCCGGTGCTGAAGGCCGGGCGGACGGGGGGGGCCGCCGGCGGGCGTGCCCGCGCGCTGCTGGTGTTGCTGCAGTTCGCCGTATCGATCGCGTTGATGGTGGCGACCGGCGTGGTCTACAGCCAAATGTCCTTCGCTCAGGGTCGCGCACTGGGCTTCAACAAGGACGACGTCGTCATCCTGCCCCTGCCGCCGGAGGGCGTGGACCGAAAGGGGAGCCGGGCTGATACGCTGGCCGACACGCTGCGCCGCGATCCCCGCATCGCCGTCGTGTCCGCCGCCGCCACCATCCCCGGTGGCCAGATGGAAATGTCCGCCGGCATCCACCGCACGGGGGAAGGGGCGGATGAGCCCATCGTCATGCGCCAGGACGCCGTGGATTATGATTACTTCGCGGCCCTGGGCATACCGCTGGCGGCCGGCCGGGTCTTCGACCGCCAGCGTCCGGGCGACATCCTGGCCCCGGGCGGCGGCCACGCTGTGCGGCACACGTCCGTCATCCTGAACCAGACGGCGGTGCGGCGCCTGGGCTACACCACCGACGCGGCGGCCCTGGGCGCCACCTTGGTCGTGCCGTCTGATCATGACGAGCCTGGCGTCCAGGCCACGGTCGTGGGCGTGGTGAGGGATTTCCGCCAGGGCAGCGTGCGCACCATCATCGCCCCCAACCTGTTCATCCTGCAGCGGGAGGAGTTCCACCAGCTGATCATCCGGGTGAAGCCGGGGCAGATGGCGGGCGCCTTGGCGCTGATCGACGACACCTGGCGCCACCTGGTGCCGGACCAGCCCGTACCCCGCTTCCTGCTGGATGACCAGTTGCGCATCGTCTACGGCACGGAAACCAGGGCCGGCCAAATGTTCGCGGCGTTCTCCGGCCTGGCCATCGTCATCGCGGCGTTGGGCCTGTTCGGTCTGGCCGCCTTCACCGCCGAGCGGCGCACCAAGGAGATCGGCGTGCGCAAGGTGCTGGGCGCCAAGGTGGCGGACATCGTGCGCCTCCTGGTCTGGCAGTTCTCCAAGCCCGTGCTGGTGGCCAACGTCGTCGCGTGGCCGGTGGCCTGGTTCGCCATGCGGCACTGGCTGGATGGCTTCGCCGAGCGCGTGTCCTTGAACCCCCTGTTGTTCGTGGCCTCCAGCCTGTCGGCCTTGATGGTCGCCTGGGCCACCGTGGGCCTGCACGCCGCCCGCGTGGCGACGACCAGGCCCGTTGCCGCCCTGCGATATGAATAAGGAGTCACCGCCATGAAGATGCTGGGCAGTTTCCTGAAGGTGGCGGTGCGCATCCTGGTGCGTGACCGGATGTACACCGTGCTGAACGTGGCGGGCTTGGCCATCGGCATCGCCGCCGCCAGCATGCTGGGCCTCTATGTCTGGCATGAGACCAGCTACGACGCCTTCTTCACCAACGCCAACCGCATCTACCGCGTGGACAAGACGGAGCTGCTGCCCGGCCGGGCGGCCATCACCTACGATTCCACGGCCAAACCCCTGGCACCGCTGCTGAAGCAGGACTTCCCCGAGGTGGAGGCGGCGGTGCGTGTCCATTCCGAACCGGTGGTGGTGGCGCATGACGGCACCGCCTTCCGCGAACGGGCGCTGGTGGTGGACGCGGACTTCTTCCACCTGTTCGACCTACCCTTCATCGCCGGCGACCCGGCCACGGCCATCCGGGAGCCGGGCACCATCGTCCTGCCGGAAAGCATGGCGCGCAAATACTTCAACGGGGTGGATGTGCTGGGCCGGACGCTGACCCTGACCAATGGCATCAGCCTGACGGTCACCGGCGTCATGCGCGACCTGCCCACCAACACCCACCTGCGCCGCGACGCCATGGTCACCGCCATCACCACGCGCCTGGGCCCCAATTTCGACGACTGGTTCGCCCGCATGGACACGCGGTGGAACACCAATTTCCTGCGCACCTACATCCTGGTGAAGCCCGGCACCGACACCGCGGCGTTGACGGCGCGATTCCCCGCCTTCCTGGCGTCGCGCGACAGTGACTATCTGTCCCCCGGCACGGGCAAGCCCAGCAAGGCCCTGGTGCTGACGGGCCTGACCCACATCCACACCGACCCCACCGGGGTCGGCGCCAACCTGCTGGGCGTGCTGCATGGCCTGGTCGCCGTGGCCGGCGTGGTGCTGGGCATCGCCATCATCAATTTCATCAACCTGTCCACCGCGCGCTCCTCCCTTCGGGTGCGCGAGGTGGCGGTGCGCAAGGCGCTGGGCGCGCCGCGGGGGACCCTGATCGCCCAGTTCATGGTGGAATCGGTGCTGCTGACGCTGGGTGCCGCCCTGCTGGCCGTGGCCCTGACGGAAATAGCCATGCCCGTCTTCGTGCGGCTGCTGGGCATCCGCTTCGACCAGAGCTACCTGGCCAGCCCCTGGCTGATCCTGGCGGAGCTGGCCGGCGTGGTGGTGGTGGGCGGCCTGGCCGGCATCTACCCCGCCGTGGTGTTGTCGCGGCCGGCGGCGTCCGTGCTGCTGAAGGGTGGGCCGGCGTCGGCCGGGGGCGGGTTCGTGCGCACCATCCTGGTGGTCGCCCAATTCACCGCCGCCATCCTGCTGGCCATCTCCACCGTCGTCATCTTCCAGCAGACCCGCTACGCCAGCAGCCAGCAACTGGGCTTCCAGGCCGAGGGCGTGCTGCTGGTGCGCGAACTGCACCAGCCCGAGGCGCGCGATCATATCGACAGCTTCCGCCAGGCGCTGCTGCGCATCCCCGGCGTGGCCGGTGCCGGCGCCAGCGGCCACGCGCCCAGCGATGGGTCGGACAGCACCGACAACTACCATATGCCGGCCACCGTGGACGATGGCACCATCGTCTTCCGCAGCGAATTCATCGGCCACGATTATCTGCAAGCCATGGGCGTGCGCCTATTGGCCGGCCGCCTGTTCGACCGCCAAGCGACCGCCGACGCGTTGCGCAGCAAGACGGCGGCCGGCCAGGGGGAAGGCCAGGGGATCGGCAACGCCCGTCCCACCGACCCCCAGGGGCGCACCACCGTGCTGTCGTTGCGCGCCATCCAGCGCCTGGGCTTCCACACGCCGGAAGAGGCGATCGGCCGCCAGGTCATCTACGATGTCGACTATCCCCTGACCATCATCGGCGTCATCGACGACCTGCAGTTCAACAGCGCCCGGACGGAGCTGCAGCCCACCGCCTTCCTGCTGGATGAAAAGGGGCTGGATGTCATGGCCGTGCGCCTGGACCCCAGCGCCGGCCCCGCCACCCTGGCGGCCATCGACCGGCTGTGGGCGGACACCTTCCCCACCATTCCGCTGAACCGGCAGTTCCTGGATGACCACATCCGTGACGCGTACGTGGGCGAACAGCGCCAGGGCATGCTGCTGGGCGGTTTCACCGGCCTGGCCATCCTGATCGCCTGCCTGGGTTTGTTCGGCCTCGCCGCCTTCACCGCCCAGCGGCGGACCAAGGAGATCGGGCTGCGCAAGGTGCTGGGCGCCGGGGTGCTGGACATCGTGCGCTTGCTGGTCTGGCAGTTCAGCAAGCCGGTCATGGCGGCCAACCTGATCGCCTGGCCTCTGGCCTGGCTGGGCCTGCACCGCTGGCTGGAGGGCTACGCCTACCGCATCCAGATGAGCCCCCTGGTCTTCGCCGTGGCGGGTCTGGCGGCCCTGGTGATCGCCTGGGTGACGGTGGCGGGGCATGCGGCCCGGGTGGCGGCGGCCAAGCCGGTCAACGCCCTGCGCTATGAATGAGCCCAAGCCGCCGGATGGCGGCGCCCGGCGATTGAGGGGATGAAAATGCTGGGGAATTTCCTGAAGGTGGCGGTGCGGGTGCTGGTGCGCCAGCGGCTCTACACCATCCTGAACATCTCAGGCCTGGCGCTGGGCATCGCCACGGCGGCCATGATCGGCCTCTTCGTCTGGCATGAGATGCACTATGACGGCTTCTTCACCCATGCCGATCGCATCTACCGCGTGGTGCGCACCTATCAGACGCCCAGCGGCGCGCCCATGACGGTCGCGGCCGAGGCGAAGCCCTTGGGGCCTGCCCTGGCCCGCGATTTTCCGGAAATGGAGGTCGTGGTGCGGGCGGCCGGCCATGGCGTGGCGGTGCGCCGCGACGGCGCCGTGTTCGAGGCGCGGGTGACCGTGGCCGACCCGGACTACTTCCGGCTGTTCGACTGGCCCTTCCTGGCGGGCGATCCGGCAACGGCCATCCGGGGGTCGGGCACCGTGGTCCTGACGGAAACGGCGGCCCGCAAGTATTTTGGTACTACCGACACCCTAGGCCGGGTGCTGACCCTCACGTCGGGCGCCACGTTGACGGTGACAGGCATCGTGCGCGACCTGCCGTCCAACACCGTCTTCCATCTGGAGATGCTGACCAACATCGCCACCCGCTTCAACGACGGCTGGGACCCGATGTTCGCGGCCGCCGATGGGCAATGGGACCACAGCTTCCTGCGCACCTACGTCCTGCTGAAGCCGGGGACGGACCCGGCCGTCCTGACCGCCCGGCTGCCGGACTTCCTGCTGGCGCGCATGAAGGACTATCTGAGCGAGACGACGGGCAAGCCCAACATCCGCCTGGCCCTGCAACCGCTGACCCGCATTCATGTGGAAGGCATCAGCGACGACGGCGTGCCCTTGTCCCTGCTGCTGACCTTCGTCGGCATCGCCTTCCTGGTGCTGGGCATCGCCATGGTGAATTTCATCAACCTGTCGACGGCCCGCTCCTCCCTGCGGGCACGGGAGGTGGCGATCCGCAAGACCATGGGCGGCGGACGCGGCCTGCTGGTGGCGCAGTTCCTGACGGAATCGCTGCTGCTGGCCCTGGTTTCGGGCGTGCTGGCGCTGGCGCTGGTGGAACTGGCCATGCCGCGCTTCCTGGGCGCGCTGGGCCTGCACATGGACCAGCGTTTCCTGTCCGGTTGGTGGGTGGCGGCGGTGACCCTGCCGCTGGTGGCCGTGGTGGGGCTGCTGGGCGGCCTCTACCCGGCGCTGGTGCTGTCACGGCCCCGGCCGGGCGAGTTGTTGAAGGGCGGCACGGGGGCGGCCGGCGGCGGGCGCCTGCGCGGCGCCCTGGTCGTCATCCAGTTCGCCGCCGCCATCGTGCTGGTCATTTCCACCGTCATCGTGGTGCAGCAGACCCGCTACGCCAGCACCCAGCGCCTGGGCTTCCTGCCGGAGAACGTGGTGCTGCTGCGCGGGCTGGACAGCCCGGAGGGCCATGCGCACCAGGATGCCCTGCGCCAGGCCCTGTTGCGCATCCCCGGGGTCATGCGGGCGGGCGCCACCCTGGCACCGCCGGCCGATGGCTCGGACTGGTTCGCGACCTTCCATATGCCCGACGTCCCCAAGGACGGGTGGATGCGCCTGCGGACCGAGGGCGTGGACATGGGCTATATGGAGGCGCTGGGCATCCACCTGCTGGCCGGGCGCCTGTTCGACCCGACCCGCGCCATAGACATCGTCCTGGACCGGGGGGAGCCGCCGGAGCTTCCGGACATGCCTCGGGGCGGCACCATCATCCTGTCGTCCCTGGCCGTGGCCCGCCTGGGCCTGGGCACGCCGGAACAGGCGGTCGGCCGCACCCTGGTGATGGAGGACCGTACGGTCATGACCATCATCGGCGTGGTCGACGACGTGCAGTTCAGCACGGCGCGCGAGGTGCTGGAGCCCACGGTCTATGTGATGGCGCCGGGGCATGTGGAGACCATGGCCGTGCGTGTGGCGGCCGGCAGCGGCCCCGCCACCCTGGCCGCCATCGACGACGCCTGGCGCGGCCTTTACCCCGACCTGCCGGTGAAGCGGGAGTTCATGGACGACAATATCCGCGCCGCCTATGCCGGGGAGCGCCAGCAGTCGCTGCTGCTGGCCACGTTCGCCGGCCTGGCCATCCTGATCGCCTGCCTGGGCCTGTTCGGCCTGGCGGCCTTCACGGCGGAACGGCGGACGAAGGAGATCGGGCTGCGCAAGGTGCTGGGCGCCACCATTCCGGACATCGTGCGCCTGCTGGTCTGGCAGTTCAGCAAGCCCGTGGCGCTGGCCACCCTGGTCGCCTGGCCCGTGGCCTGGGTGCTGGCCGGTCATTGGCTGGGCGCGTTCGTCTACCGCATCGACCGTGATCCGCTGGTGTTCGCCGTGGCCGGCCTGGCGGCGTTGCTGGTCGCCTGGGTGACGGTGGCCGGCCACGCCGCCCGGGTGGCGGCGGCGAAGCCGGTCGACGCGCTGCGATACGAATAAGGGGGCCCTTCATGCTGACGAATTATCTCCGGGTGGCGGTGCGGGTGCTGGTGCGCCAGCGGCTTTACACCGTGCTGAACGTGGTGGGTTTGGCGCTGGGCATCGCTACGGCGGCCATGATGGGCCTGTTCGTCTGGCATGAGACCCACTACGACGGCTTTTTCCGCGACGCCGGTCGCATTTTCCGCGTGTTGCCGGCGCAATACCTGCCCGGCCATGCGCCCGGCCGCATGACGGTGACGGCCAAGCCCCTGGGACCAGTCCTGGCGCAGGATCTGCCGGAGGTGGAGGCCATGGTGAGGGTGGCGCGCCACGCCGTGGTGCTGCGCGACAGGGGCGCGCCTGTGGAGGACCGCATCACCCTGGTGGACGCGCCCTTCTTCCGCCTGTTCGACTTTCCCTTCCTGGCGGGCGATCCGGCCACGGCGCTGGCCGGCCCCGGCACCGTGGTCCTGACGGAGGGGCAGGCCCGCCGCTATTTCGGCACGGCGGAGGCTTTGGGCCGAACCCTGACCCTGACGTCGGGCGCCGGGCTGATGGTGACGGGCGTGGTGCGGGATCTGCCGTCCAACACCCTCTTCAGCCGCGACCTGCCCACCCAGATCTGGACCAACATCGCCACCAAGTTCCAGGATGGCTGGGACCCCCTGTTCGCCGACAAGGACACCCGGTGGCGGGACGAGTTCCTTCAGACCTTCGTGATGCTGAGGCCAGGCGTGGATCCGGCGGCCCTGGCGCCGCGCTTCCCGGCCCTGCTGGCGGCCCACCGCGAAGGCATGGAGGCCGTGGCCCCGGGTTTGGTGGAAACCCTTGAGTTGCAGCCGCTGACGGCCATGCACACCGACCCGATCGAGGGCAGGGGCGTGTCTCCCGCCACGCTGGCCGGGTTTGTGGCCATCGCCGGCCTGGTTCTGGCCATCGCCATCGTGAATTTCGTGAACCTGGCGACCGCGCGCTCCTCCTTGCGCGCGCGTGAGGTCGCCATCCGCAAGACCCTGGGCGGGCGGCGCGGTCAATTGGTGGCGCAGTTCCTGCTGGAATCGGTACTGCTGGCCCTGGTGGCCGGTCTGTTGGGCCTGGCGCTGGTGGAACTGGCGATGCCCCGCTTCCTCACCCTTCTGGACGTGCGACTGGACGCGTCGTTCGTGTCCGGCGCCTGGCTGCTGGCGACCATCGCGCCATTGGTGCTGGTCGTCGGCCTCCTGGGGGGCCTTTATCCCGCCTATGTTTTGTCCCGTCCCCGGCCCACCGACCTGCTGCGGGAAAGCCGGGCGGCCGGCGGCGGCCGGTTGCGGGCCGCCCTGGTGATGCTGCAGTTCACGGCGGCCATCGTGCTGGGGATCGCCACCATCGTCATGGGGCAGCAGACCCGCTACGCCAGCACCCAGAACCTGGGCTTCCGGGCGGAGGGGGCGGTGGTGCTGCGGGGATTGGACCGTCCGGCGGGACTGGCCGGCATCGATGCCCTGCGCGACGCGCTGCTGCGCATTCCGGGTGTCGCCGCCGCCGGCGCCGCCGCCAATGTGCCCAGCGACCGCAGCGCGTGGACGAACAACTACCGCCTGCCGGAGACGCCGGCGGGCACGCCCGACCTGCTGATCCGCACCGAGCAGGTGGACGCGGATTATCTGCAGGCCCTGGGCGTCCCCTTGCGGGCGGGACGCCTGTTCGACCCGGCGCGGCCTGGGGACATCACCAGCCATGCCGCCCTGCGGGCGGGCGGCGGCGGCGTCACCATTCCCGCTGTCCTGTCCGCCACGGCGGTGCGGCGTTTGGGCCTGGCCACGGCCGAACAGGCGGTGGGGCGGACGGTGGTGTATGGCGGTGGCACCGCGCTGACCATCGTCGGTGTGGTGGACGATGTGCAATTCGACAGCGCCCACGCCGACTTCGAACCCACGATTTACCTGGCCATGCATGACGACCGCTCCATCCTGCTGGTGCGCCTCGCCCCGAACGCCGACGCCGCCACCCTGGCCGCCATCGACGACACCTGGCGCCGGCTGCTCCCGGATCTGCCGCTGACGCGGGAGTTCCTGGACGACCATATCCGCCAAGTCTATGCGGAGGAGGCGCGGCAGGGCGACCTGCTGGCCTTGTTCTCCGGCCTGGCCATCCTGATCGCCTGCCTGG
The DNA here is from genome assembly GCF_000333275.1 of Azospirillum sp. B4. GTDB lineage: Bacteria > Pseudomonadota > Alphaproteobacteria > Azospirillales > Azospirillaceae > Nitrospirillum. The sequence continues at coordinate 11,054 of NZ_BACU01000590.1, forward strand.
GCCTGTTCGGCCTGGCGGCCTTCACGGCGGAGCGGCGGACCAAGGAGATCGGCTTGCGCAAGGTGCTGGGCGCCACCGTCGCCGACATCGTGCGCCTACTGGTCTGGCAGTTCAGCAAGCCGGTGCTGCTGGCCAACCTGGTCGCCTGGCCCCTGGCCTGGGTGCTGATGGGGCGGTGGCTGGGCGGCTACGCCTACCGCATCCAGATGAACCCCCTGGTCTTCGCCCTGGCCGGCTTGGCCGCGCTGGCCATCGCCTGGGTCACCGTGGCGGGCCATGCCGCCCGGGTGGCGGCGGCCAAGCCGGTGACGGCGCTGCGGTATGAATAAGGGCAGCCATGCCGGGCGCCGCGCTTGCGCGGACGCCCCGGGGGGTGCCAGCCTGTGCCCCACGGAATCGCATAGGGAAGGGACAGTCATGGGCATGGCGGTAACCGGCGGGGATGTCGAGGCGGCGGCGGATTTGCTGGCAGGCAAGGCGGTGGTCACGCCGCTGATCACCAACGCGGACCTGGACGCGGCGGTGGGTGGCCGGGTGTTGCTGAAGCCCGAGGTGCTGCAGCGCACCGGCTCCTTCAAGTTTCGTGGCGCCTACAACCGCCTGGGCCGCCTGACCGCGGAGGAGCGGGCGCGCGGCGTGGTCGCCTGGTCGTCCGGCAACCATGCCCAGGGTGTCGCGGCGGCGGCGGGCCTGGTCGGCACCAAGGCCACCATCGTCATGCCGGCCGACGCCCCCGCCATCAAGGTGGCGGGCACCCGCGCCCTGGGCGCGGAGATCGTCTTCTATGACCGCTATACCGAGGATCGCGAGGTCATCGGGCGTGAGTTGTGCGCCCGTACCGGCGCCGTCCTGGTGCCTTCCTACGACGATGTCCATATCATCGCCGGCCAGGGCACCGTGGGGCTGGAGATCGGCCGTCAGGCGGCGGCGCTGGGGCTGGCCGTCGACACCTGCCTGGTGAATTGCAGCGGCGGGGGCCTGGCCACCGGTACGGCGCTGGGGCTGAAGCGGATGTTTCCCCAGGCCAGCGTGCACACGGCGGAGCCGGAGGGGTTCGACGACATGGCGCGGTCGCTGGCGGCGGGCGAACGCCTGGCCAATCCGCCAGGTGGCAAATCCTCCTGCGACGCCCTGCTGGCCCCCATCCCCGGCACCATCACCTTTCCCCTGGCCCAGGCGCTGCTGGGGCCGGGCCTGGTGGTGACGGAGGCGGAGGTGCGCGCCGCCATGCGCTTCGCGGCCGCGAACCTCAAGCTGGTGGTGGAACCGGGCGGGGCGGCGGCGCTGGCGGCCCTGCTGTCCGGCAAGGTGGAGACGGCGGGCCGCACCATCGCCGTGGTGCTGTCGGGCGGCAATGTCGACCCGGCCTTCTATGCCGAGGTGCTGGCGGAGGCTTGAGCGGACGGGGACCGGTCGCCCGGCCCCCGCCACCGCCTCCACCACCACCTCCGGGCCGTCACTTGGGTTGCGGCACGATGCGCAGATAGGGTTTGGGTGCCGTCCAACCGTCGGGGAATTTGGCCTTCGCCGCCTCATCGGTGACCGACAGGGCGATGATGACGTCGCCACCCGCCGTCCAGTCGGCCGGGGTGGCGACGCTATGCCGGTCGGTCAGTTGCAGGCTGTCGATCACCCGCAGGACTTCGGTGAAGTTGCGGCCCGTGGTCTGCGGGTAGGTCAGCAGCAGCCGCACCTTCTTCTTGGGGTCGATGACGAAGACGGTGCGCACGGTGTGCGTCTCATCATGGTTGGGATGGATCATGTCGTACAGCTTGGCCACCGTCCGGTCGGGGTCGGCGATCAGGGGGAAGTTCAGGGCGGTGCCCTGGGTCTCCTCGATGTCGCGGCCCCAATCGCGGTGGCTGCCCACCGGGTCCACCGACAGGCCGATGGGCTTCACGCCGCGTTTGTCCCATTCCGGCTTCAGCCGGGCGACGGCGCCCAGCTCGGTGGTGCACACCGGCGTGAAGTCGCGGGGGTGGGAGAACAGGACGGCCCAGCCGTCGCCGATCCAGTCATGGAAATGGATGGGGCCTTCCGAGGTCTCGGCCTGGAAATCGGGGGCGATGTCGCCCAGACGCAAGGTCATGACATTCCTCCTGGCGATTGCCCACGCGACGGGTGGTCACGGGGCAACGGGTGGTCACGGGGGATGGGGTGATGTGCGCCGGTGGGGGTTGGTGCCGCCGGCGATTATGCGCTATCGGAAAGGAAGCGGCGCACGGCCCCGTCAGGGCGTCGGACGCCGGGACAGGCTGAAGGGGTGGCCCATGGAACTCGAGGATCGGTTGGCGGTGAAGCTGCTGGCCCAGGCCCAGGCCCTGCTGGGCAAGGCCGTGAACGAGACGTTGTGCACCCATCCCGACCGCCGCCTGGTCCGCGCCCTGGTGGACGAGGCCCAGGCGATGATCGCCGAATTCGGGGACACGTATTTCGAGGACAGATCCGGCGGGGCTGCCGCCGGCGGGGATCAGGCCGCCTCGGGCTGATCCGTTCCGGCCGCGCCTTCCCAGCTGCGCCAGATCTGGCCGCGGCTGTCGCGGGTGCGGCGTTGGTCGGTGATGGCGGCTTCCAGGCTGCTCACCGCCCGCTCCAGCGCCCGCACGCTGCGGAATCGCTGACCGTCCAGGGCCAGGAACAGGCTGTGCGAGGCGAAGAACTGGACGTCCCGGCCGTCCTGGACGGCTAGGCCCGCCGTGTGACGGGCGGTTTCGATGATGACCGCGGCGGGCGCGGGCGCCCGGGCAGTTTCCGGTTGGGAAATTCGCTGGCTCATGGTGAGACCCCTCTACACCCCCGCCGTTACGGGGGTGTGAAAACAACACGATGGTTTTGTGGCTCAGGGCCAGTGGCCCGGACCATTGCGGCTGGAGGCGGCGGGACACGGCGGGCGCGTCCGGCGGGGCATCAACAGCGGCAGTCCATGCGCATGAGGGGACAGCGGGAACGCAAGGCGGCGGCCTGGCGGTGGAGTGGCTGTGGGGGCTGGGAAGTATGGGTCATTGCCTGGTCCTTCACGTTCCGTGGGCACGTTCCGGAGGAACCACGAAGGGGCTTCGTGGCGCTTTAGCGGTTGGTGACGCGGCGCAAGCTGCTCCGTCAAATGGCCGCGGGCCGGGTGGCCGGGGCCCTTGCCTGGTCGGGGAACGAACGGGCGGTTGTTCCGGTGTTAGCAAGAGCCCCGGCGCTGGCCGGGAAAGAGGGCTGGGGGCCCCTTCCTTGACGCCAAGGCTGGCACTCGCAACTTATGCTGTCAATAAGGATAATAATGACGAATCTTTAATGTTGAATTAAGGATCGCGTCATCATTGGCTCTTTACCTGAACTTTGTCCCCATACGATGGCAGGGGAAGATGGCGGGGCGCACCTCCCTTGTCGGTGATCATCGTCACCCCAGACCCTAATCCGTTCGGGTGTGCGGCAATTCAACATATTGCCGTGTTGAATTTATGGTAGAACCCCCGCGCGGGCACGGGCATTGACAGACGCCCGCTCTCGTTGATCCTATGCCGGCCGGCATAAATTCCCATAAAGCCCATCCACGCCGGTCACACTTTCTAGGGAGCTGCCCCATGCGTCGTGCCTATTCCTCCCTGCTGACGGCGTTGCCGTTGATCGGCGCCCTGCTGGCCGCTCCGGCCCAGGCCGCCGATCCGGTGATCCACATCGGCTATATCCCCGTACTGGGCGCGGCGCCGGCCTACATCATCAGCCAGGAAGGCTGGGACAAGCAGGCGGGGTTCGAGCTGAAGCTGACGCAGTTCGACAGCGGCCCCAACATGATCCTGGGCCTGGCCTCGGGCACGCTGGAGGCCTACATGGGCGGCATCGGCCCGCTGATGGTCGCCGGCTCCCAGGGCATCACGGTCAAGGTCGTGGCCTCCACCGCGGTGGAGGAACTGGTGGTGGCCGGCGGGCCGGACCTGGCGGCCGAGGCGGCCAAGGGCGGCACCAAGGCGGAAGCCATCGCCCGCCTGGCGGCCAAGCTGGGCCGGCCGGTGAAGATCGCCACCCAGCCCGTGGGCTCCATCCCCGACACGGTGCTGAAGTACTGGCTGCAGGAGGATGAGCATGTCGACCCGGCCAAGGTGCAGATCGTGCCCATGGGCATCGACGCCACGCAGCAGGCGCTGCTGGCCGGCGCGGTGGACGCCGCCACCGTGCGCGAACCGGCCCTGACCATCATCCAGGACCGCCTGCCCACGGTGAAGGTGCTGGCCTACGGCAAGGACATGATCCAGGATCAGCCCGGCACCGTGCTGGGCGTCACCGGCGCGCTGGCCAAGGATCATCCGGAACTGGTGCAGAAGCTGGTGGAACTGGTGGACAAGGCCGTCACCCTGATCCACCAGGATCCCGCCCGCGCCGCGGCGGATGTGGAAAAGGTGCTGGGCCGGGGCATCGTGGACGTGAAGACCATGCAGCGCGCCCTGACCTCCCCCGCCTCGCAGTTCGTGGTCGATCCCAAGCGTATCGTGGAAAAGACCAAGGTGCTGCAGGACTTCCAGGTGAAGACCGGTGTCTTGAAGAAGGCGGAGCCGCTGGATACCCTGTTCGACGCCAGCTATTACGAAAAACTCCATAAGTGAGCGACGTCGTTTGACTTCCCCCCCATCGCCTGACCAGCCCGGGACCGGCCTTCCGGCCCCGGGCAAGCGCATACCCCCGTCCGCCTTCCTGGCCAAACCGTCGCGGCGGTATCGCGGCCTGTGGGCGGCGCTGGGCGTCATCGCCTTCCTGGCGATTTGGGAGGCGGTGCCCCGCCTGGGCTTGGTGCGCCCGGTCCTGCTGCCGCCGCCCAGCGCCATTCCCACGGCCTTCGTGGCGGAGGTGCGGAGCGGCCAATGGACGGATGCCATCCTGCACAGCCTGGTGCATTACACCTGGGGCCTGGTCCTGGGCTCCGTCGGCGGCATCGCCGCCGGCGTCCTCACCGGCATGTCGCGCCGGCTGGAGGACTTCACCAGCTGGGTGGTGCGCCTGCTGCGGCCCATCCCCGGCCTGGCATGGGTGCCGTTCGCCATCATCTGGTTCGGGGTGACGCCCACGGCGGCCACCTTCATCATCGTGCTGGGTGTCTTCTGGATCAATTACTTCGCAGCATTGGGTGCCGTGCAAGCGGTGGACCGCGACCTGCTGGAACTGGCCGACGCCTTTGGCCACCCGCTCACCCTGGCCAAGCTGGTCAAGATCGTGCTGCCGGCGGCGTCGGGCGCCATCCTGGGGGGATTGCGCACGGGTTGGGCCAGGCCTGGATGTCGGTGGTGGCGGCGGAGTTGTTCGGCGTGCCCGGCCTGGGCCAGCGCATGATGCAGGCCAGTTCCCTGCTGGCGACCGATATCGTCATCGTCTACATGGCCACCATGGCCCTGTTCTACGGCCTGGTCGACATGGGCTTCGTGGCCTTGCGCGACCGTTTGATGCGGTGGAAGCCCTGAGATGGCCGGAAACACGCCCATGATCGAGATCCGCGATCTCAGCCTCGCCTTCCCCAATCCCGCGGCCGCCGATGGCCGCACCGTGGTGCTGCGCGATTTCAACCTGTCGGTGGCGCCGGGTGAATTCATCGCCATCGTCGGCGCCTCGGGCGTGGGCAAGTCCACCCTGCTGCGCGTGGTGGCGGGCCTGGTGCCGACCAACAGCGGCACGGTCAGCCACGCCCAGGGGGGCGGCGACCTGAAGGGCCGCCGGCCCTACGGCATGGTTTTCCAGGACGCCCGCCTGCTGCCCTGGCGCACCGTGCGCTCCAACGTCGCCTTCGGGCTGGAAGGGCTGGGCCTGTCCCGTGCCGACCGCCGTCGGCGGGCGGAAGAGGCGCTGGCCCTGGTGGGCCTGGCCGACAAGGCCGGCCGCTGGCCGCACCAGCTGTCGGGCGGACAGCGCCAGCGCGTGGCCATCGCCCGCGCCCTGGCGGTCGACCCCGACCTGCTGATGATGGATGAGCCGTTCGGCGCGCTCGACGCCATCACCCGCCAGACCCTGCAGGACGAACTGCTGGACCTGTGGCGGCGCACGTCCAAGACCATCCTGTTCGTGACCCACGACATCGACGAGGCCGTCTACCTGGCCGACCGCGTGATCCTGCTGGCGGGTTCCCCCGCCACCGTGCGGTCGGAAGACCGCATTACCACCGCCCGCCCCCGCGCCCGCGACGACAGCGCCGCCCGCGCCCTGGCCACCCGCATCCGCGACCGCCTGTCCGATCTGATGGATGGCGGGGGGATTTGATATCGATGCCCTCAGGTGCCGGGCGGCCACATCCGTGGCCTTGGCTTCCTCGCTTTCCAGTCCGCTGACGCTCCCCGGAAAGCTCCGGCGGCCGCAGTCGCGGCCTATGACAAAAAGAAAAGGCCAGGGTGATCGCCCCGGCCTTTTGACTTCAATGGTTTGCTTCCCCGTTCAGAACTGCTCTTCCGACAGGGCCATCAGGGTGCGGTGACCGGTGCGGATGACCTCGGCCAGGCCCAGGGACGGGCCCACCACCTGCTCCACGAAGAAGCGGGCGGTGACCAGTTTGGCCTCATGGAAAGCCGTGTCCTGGCCCTGGGCCAGCGCCTGGTTGGCGGCGATGGCGCCGCGGGCCAGCAGGAAGGCGCCGGTGACGTTGCCGAACAGGGTCAGGTAGGGCACGGCCCCGGCGGCGGCCGCGCGGGCGTCGGCCTTCACATGGTCCACCAGGAAGGTGGTCGCATCCTCCAGCGCCGCGATGCCCCGCTTCAGGCCCTGGGCGATGGGGGCCAGGTCATCGCCCGGTTGGGCGGCGGCATTTTCGGCCGTCTCCGCCATCAGGGCGAACAGGGCGCGGGCGGCGGCGCCGCCGTCGCGGCCCAGCTTGCGGAACACCAGGTCGTTGGCCTGGATGCCGTTGGTGCCTTCATAGATCGGGGCGATGCGGGCGTCGCGGTAATATTGGGCGGCCCCCGTCTCCTCGATGAAGCCCATGCCGCCGTGCACCTGCACGCCCAGGCTGGCCACCTCCACGCCGATGTCGGTGCTCCAGGCCTTGGCCACCGGGGTCATCAGGTCGTTCAGCAGACCCGCCTGCTTCGCGGCTTCCGCGTCCGGGTGATGGTGGCGGCCGTCCAGGGATGAGGCGGTGAAATAGACGATGGCGCGCGCCGCTTCCACCTTGGACCGCATGGTCAGCAGCATGCGGCGCACGTCGGGGTGGTGGATGATGGTCACCGGCTGCGGCCCGCCGGCCACGTCGCGGCTCTGCACCCGGGTCTTGGCATAGTCCAGCGCCTGCTGGTAGGCGCGCTCACCCACGGCCACGCCCTGCAGGCCCACGCCCAGGCGGGCGTTGTTCATCATGGTGAACATGTACTCAATGCCACGGTTCTCCTCACCCACCAGGTAACCGACGCAAGAGCCGCTGTCGCCATAGCTCATGACGGCGGTGGGGCTGGCGTGGATGCCCAGCTTGTGCTCCAGGCTGACGCAGTGGGCGTCGTTGCGCTCACCCGGCGTGCCGTCGGCGTTCAGCAGGAACTTGGGCACGATGAACAGGGAGATGCCCTTGGTGCCCGACGGCGCGTCCGGCGTGCGGGCCAGCACCAGGTGGACGATGTTGTCCGTCCAGTCGTGGTCACCATAGGTGATGAAGATCTTTTGGCCGCTGACGCGATAGGTGCCGTCCTCCTGCCGCACGGCGCGGGTGCGCACGGCCCCCACGTCTGAGCCGGCCTGCGGCTCCGTCAGGTTCATGGTGCCGGCCCATTCGCCGGAGATCAGCTTTTCCAGGTACCGCTTCTTCTGTTCGTCCGAGCCGTGGGCGGTCAGCAGCTCCACCGCCCCCTGCGTCAGCAGCGGCCCCAGGGCGAAGGACATGTTGGCGCTGGTCCAGGTTTCCAGCAGGGCGATGAACAGGGTCCAGGGCAGACCCTGGCCGCCGTGGTCGGGGTCGAAGGGCACGCTGTTCCAGCCGCCCTCCACGAATTGGCGGTAGGCGTCCTTGAAGCCGTCGGGGGTGCGCACGCCGCCGTCCACCAGCTTCGCCCCCTGGCGGTCGCCCACCACGTTCAGGGGCGCCAGCACGTTGTCGGCCAGCTTGGCGCCTTCCTCCAGCACGGCGTCCACCAGGTCGGGGGTGGCGGCCTCGAAGGCCGGAAGGGCGGCAACTTTGTCCAGGCCGACGACGGAGTTGAGGACGAAACGGATTTCCTTCAGGGGCGCTTGGTAGGTCATGGTCTCTCGGGTCCTCCCGGGGGCCCTACCGGTGGCGGCCCGACACACCCCATCGCTTCAGGACAAGGGGGAACGGGGCCCGGCACGGCCGGCGGGCATGCTCAATGTTATTGGGCGGGCGGGCCCGATCATTGAGCGGAAGGGCCGCGTCCCGTCGACGCGGGTGCCATCCTGCCGGGATGGCGGCGGCCGGGCAAGGGCCGGCGCGATTCCGGATGAGATCCCGCCAGCCGTGACGGACTGGCACGCCCCTTGCTTTCCTGTTGGGCCAACATCGGATCGGCCCCCTCGGCCGGTCGCTTTCCAGGTTAGTGAGGTCCGGTCGTGAACAGCGCACTGTCCACCACGCAGTTGACTGCGGCACAGGGTTTGGCGTCCTCCGCCCCCGCCAAGATCGTGGCGGCGGTCCAGCAGGCCAGCACCAGGGCCGGGGTAGATTTTTCCTATCTGCTGAAGCAGGCCTCGGTGGAAAGCGGCTACAACGTGAACGCCAAGGCCAGCACCAGCAGCGCCACCGGCCTCTACCAGTTCACCGACTCCACGTGGCTGAACATGGTGCAGCAGCACGGGGCCGAGGTCGGCCTGGGCCAGTACGCCAGCGCCATCAAGACCCGGGGCGACGGCAGCGCCTACGTGTCCGATCCGGCCACCCGGCAAAAGATTCTCGATCTGCGCAAGGATGCCAACACCTCCGCCATGATGGCGGCGGCGCTGGCCCAGGACAACAGGACCACCCTGCAGCAGCAGGTGGGGGGCACCATCGGCAGCACCGAGCTGTACCTGGCCCATTTCCTGGGTGCCGGCGGCGCCGCCAAGTTCCTGAACGCGCTGAAGAAAAACCCCAACCAGGCGGCGGACACCGTCGTGCCGGACGCGGCCGACGCCAACGACGCCGTGTTCTACAGCGACAGCGGCAAGGCCTTGTCGCTGGGGCAGGTCTACGACCGCTTCGCCAAGAAGTTCGAGGGCACGGGCGCCACCGGCACGGACAAATATGCCGGGTCCACCACCCTGGGCACCGTCCAGGCGGCGGACAGCACCTCACAGCCGTGGGACATGGTGCGGGGCGCCAGCAGCTCCAAGATGCCGCTGTCCACCTACACCATCATGATGCTGAACGCCCTGGCCGCGCCCACCGAGAATGACGACGACCAGCAGAAGGACGATGGCTACAGCCAGCAGGAACAGCGCATGACCACCAACCGTGCGCCCAACATGGCCGCCGCCTATATGCTGAACGCCTGATATCAGCCTTCAAGGCGCCGGCCGGATACGCTCAAGCGGCCGGGGCCACCGGCACGGCCAGCCACGCTTTCAGCCCGTTGTCGCTGATCTGGCCCACCTGGCCGCCGCTTTGTCGCGCCAGCTGTTCCAGCAGCAGATGGCCCAGGCCGGCGCGGTGGGTTTTGCCCGGTCCCGCCGTCGTGGCGGAATCTTCTGCCGGGCCCTCCGCCGTGGGCAGGCCCACGCCGTCATCCTCCACCCGCAGGACCCAACTGCCCCCCTCCGTCGCCAGGCGGACCGCCACGGTGCCGGCGCGACCCTGGGGGAAGGCATATTTCAGGGCGTTGGTCAGCAGCTCGTTGGCGGCCAGGCCCAAGGTCACGGCGGCCCGCTGCGGAAGATTCAAATCCTCCACCTCCACCGTGAAGGCGATGGGCCGGCCGGCGCCGTGGGCCACCGCCAGGTTCTCCACCAATTGGCCCAGGAAGGTCCGGGCCGGGACGAAGGGCTCGCGTTGCAGCCGTTGCAGGCTGGAATAAACCAGGCCCAGCACCCGCACCCGTTCCCCGGCCTTGGCCAGTTCCCCCGCCTCCATGGCCCCGGCGCGGGCTTCCGCCACCGTCAGCAGGCTGCTGACGGATTGCAGGTCGTTGCGGATGCGGTGATAGATCTCCCGCAACAGCATGGCCTGCTCCCGCTCGGCGGAGGACAGCGTATCCAGGGCGTCGTGCAGGGCGGCGATGATGGCCACCACCACCAGGCTGATGACGACGAACAGTACGGGCCCGGTCCAGCCCTTGGCGGGCAGGGCGGCCAGCCGGTCGGGCAGGGTGATGAGCTGTTGCATCCAGGGCATGGCGTCGTCCCCCGGCGCCACGAAGGGCAGGGCGAACACCGTGCTCAAGCCAACGGCCAGCATACCGGGCCCCACCCCGAACCACAGGGTGGCCAGGACCAGGGCGGGAAAGAAATGCACGACGGGATAGCCGTCCAGAATGCCATCCAGCGCGATGCGCAGGGCGAAGGACAGGCACACCAGCAGGACCGCGCCCGCGTAGCGGGTGGGCGCGGACCGCTGGCGCAGCGAGAGGAACGTCGTGATGAATGGCTTCATGGCGGTAGATCATACCGCCCATCGGCCGAACGCACTATGGCGAACGGCTAAATATGACGATCATGCGCCATTTCTGGCGCAAGTGTCAGAAGTGCACCAGTGCCGGATCTTCGGCGCGACCGGCCATCATCTGGGCGGTGCCGCAGCTGCCCATCATCTGGGCGGCAGCGGGATTGGCCGGGGCGTCCCGGCCGTTGTCATGCGGCGGTACGGGGCGCGCCGCGGGATTGCCCCGAAGCGACCTGAGGTATGTCGCGACGGGCCAGGAAGGGCTGGGGGTCGAGGTCTTGCCAGGCATAGGCTCTCTCCCTCTCTTAGGGCGACCGCGCCGGCACGGGCGGCGGCGCCACAGGCTCCTTTATCCAGGGCGATCAGCGTCTCACGCTGTCCGAGTCGCCGTCAATTGACGCCAAAGGTCAGTATTCGCCTACCCCTATGGCCGGTGTCGCGTGGCCGCACTGCCTATTGGGGTAGGATTTTTCCAGGATTCATCAAATCCTGCGGGTCCAGCAGCTTTTTGAACCCGGCCATCAATTCGATTTCCAGCGCGGTCCGTGCGCGGGCCAACTCATCGCGCTTCTTGTTGCCGATGCCGTGCTCGGCGCTGATCGACCCGTCGAGGTCCAGCGCCACATCGTGCACCGCCCGCATGATGGTGGGGCCCAGGGCCAGGAAGGCGTCGCGGTCGGCCGGATCGTCCGTATCGGGGCGGGCGATGTTGTAGTGGATGTTGCCGTCCCCCAGGTGGCCGAAGGGGTAAGGGCGGGCGCCGGGGGAGAGTTTCGCCACGGCGGCGTCGGCGCGCTCGATGAACTGGGGGATGCGGCTGACGGGCACCGCCACGTCATGGTGCAGGGCGCCGCCCACCTTGCGCCCGATCTCCGGCAGGCCCTCGCGCAGGCGCCACAGCTTCTGCCGCTGGTCGCCGCTGGCGGCCAGGGTGGCGTCGGTGGCCTCCCCCGCCTCCAGGGCCTCGCCCAGGGCCGTTTCCACCGTTTCCCGCAGGGCGTCGCCGGCCGTGCCGGCCGTCAGCTCGGCCAGGATGTACCAGGGGGATGGTTCGGACAGCGGGTCGTTCTGTTCGCCCAGGTAGCGGGCGGCCCCATCGATGGCGAAGCGGGGCATGATCTCGAAGGCCGACACGGCGTCGCCGCTGGCCTGGCGCAGGCGTTTCAGCAGGCGCAGGGCGGCGGTCACGTCCGGCACCGCCACCAGCGCCGTCTCCATCTGCCGCGGCCGGGGCACCAGCGACAGGGTGGCGGCGGTGATGATGCCCAAGGTGCCTTCGGCGCCCAGGAACAGCTGCTTCAGATCATAGCCGCTGTTGTCCTTGCGCAGGCGGCGCAGGCCGTTCCACACCCGCCCGTCCGGCAGCACCACCTCCAGCCCCAGCACCTGGGCCCGGGCGTTGCCGTAGCGCAGGGTCAGGATGCCGCCGGCGTTGGTCGACAGGTTGCCGCCGATGGTGCAGCTGCCTTCGGCCCCCAGGCTCAGGGGGAACATCAGGTCCACGTCCAGCGCCGCTTGCTGGACGGTGGCCAGGATGACCCCGGCCTCCACCGTCATGGTGTGGTCCAGGGCGTCGACCTCGCGGATGCGGTTCAGGCGGCCCAGGTTCAGCAGCAGGGTACCCCGACCCGCCAGGGCGCCGCCCACCAGGCCGGTGTTGCCGCCCTGGGGCACCAGGGCGATGCCGGCCTCCGCCGTCAGGCGCACCACCGCCGCCACCTCTTCCGTGGTGGACGGGCGCAGAACGGCCAGGGGCGTGCTGACGGCATTGCCGCGCGCCTCGGTCAGGTAGGGGCCTTGCGTTTCGGCGTCGGTGATGACGCCGGCGGGGCCCAGCAGGTCGGTCAGGGCGGCCAGGCAATCTTGCACGGTCTTAGGGGCGGGTGTGCTCATGGGGCTTCATCTGGAATCAAGGCCGCCAGAGTGGCCGGTCCCGGCCCACGGGATCAAGTGCTAACGCGCCCGCCAAGCCCGCCCACCGGCTCCGGTCGTGGCCTATGTCAGGAGCGCGGTGCCGCCGCCCGGCGCAGGCGGTCGTTGATGGCCAGGCCCAGGCCCACGTCAGGGATGGTCATGACGGCGATGCCGGCGCGTTCCGGCTTGTCCAGACGGCGCAGCATGGCGAACAGGTTGGCGGCGGCCTCGTTCAAGTCACCGGTGGGCGACAGGTTCAGCCGCTCCGCCCCGCCCAGGACGAAGCGGTCGGGGCCGAAGCCCAGCAGCGCCTCGTCCTTGGCCGCGTTGACGGCGTTCAGGCGGACGGGGATGCCGGGGGCGTAATGGCTTTCCAGCATGCCGGGTGCCTTTATGCCCGTGCCGGGCGTTACGGCGCGCTGGATGGGGCCCAGCACGGCCTCGATCTCCTCCGGCGTCACCGACCCGGGGCGCAGCAGCACGGGATGCCCGCCCGACAGGTCCAGCACGGTGGACTCCACCCCCACGGGGCAGCGGCCGTCGGCGAGGATCAGGGCGAGGCGTCCGCCGCCGCCCTCGGGGAACTCCTCGCGCACATGGATGGGGGCCGTGGGGCTGACATGGCCGGAGCGGTTGGCGCTGGGTGCCGCGATGGGCCGGCCGCTGGCCTGCAGCAGGGCGCGGGCGGTGGGGTGGCGCGGCACGCGAACGGCCACGGTGTCCAGCCCGGCGCTGACCAGCAGCGACAGGGGGGCGTTGGCCCGGCGGGGCAGCACCAGGGTCAGGGGCCCGGGCCAGTACAGGTCCGCCATCTGGTGCGCGCGCTCATCCATCACGGCGTAGCGCTCCACCGCCGCCACGTCCGGCAGGTGGACGATCAGGGGGTTGAAGGTGGGGCGGCCCTTGGCGGCGAAGATGTCGGCCACCGCCTGGTCGTTGCCGGCGTCGCCGCCCAGGCCATAGACCGTTTCCGTGGGGAAGGCCACCAGCCTGCCGCTGGCCAGCGCCTCGGCGGCGCGCGCCAGGGCCGCCGGCGTGGGCGGGGACATGTCGGGGGCGGCGTGGGCGGTGGCGGAACTGGGCTCGGTCACGGGCGGCACCTGGTCGGAAACCAGTCGGAAATGTCCGGCTGGGCAATCGCAGGCCTCCTATCTAGCCCACCCGCCCGCCGGGTCCAAGGGCGGCGGCCGCAGGGCCGGCCCCCCCTTTTGAGGCATCATCCATTGTGCGCTGCACACTTGCCCGTCACCGCGCCGGGGTCCACACTGCCGGCCAGATCATTCCTCGGGGGGAGCCATCATGGCGGGACACGTCGTCACCATCGCGCAGCAGAAGGGCGGGGCGGGCAAGACCACGCTGGCCATCCAGCTGGCCGTGGCCTGGTCGCTGGCCGGCCTGCGGGTGGCAGTGGTGGACATCGACCCCCAGGGCAGCCTGACCGCCTGGTTCGGCCTGCGCGAGCAAACCCTGGACGATCCCGGCCTGACCCACATGCAGATCAACGGCTGGCGCACCCAGAAGGAGGTGGAGCGCCTGGCCCGCGAACATGATGTGGTTGTGGTCGACAGCCCGCCGCATGCGGAGACGGAGGCGCGCATCGCCGTGCGCGTGGCCAACCTGGTGGTGGTGCCGGTGCAGCCCAGCCCGATGGACCTGTGGGCCACCCGCCCGACGCTGGAGATGGCGAAGGCGGAAAAGCGCCCGGTGCTGGTGGCGCTGAACCGCGTGCCCCCCCGCGCCAAGCTGGCCGACCGCCTGACGGAGGCGGTGGCCGGCCTGGGCGTGCCCATGGCCGACGCGGTCATTGGCAACCGGGTGGGCTTCGCCGGCGCCATGATGGACGGTCTGTCCCTGCAGGAAACCGACCGACGGGCCAAGGGGTCGGAGGAGATCGCGGCCCTGGCCGGCGAAATCCTGGCCCGCCTGGGCGGCACCTTGGGGGCTGGCGCGAAAAGCGCCAGCGCGTAGACGCCGCCGCACGGTGCGTCAGTTCCCGAACTATGGCAAGCTGGGCGGCATCGCATTGCCGGGGCTTGCCCATGGACGCCATGTCATCACGCCTGGTTTCGGTCCGCCGCCACGATGAAGGGCGCGACGCCTGGCATGTGGCCAGCCTGGCGCCGCCGCCGGCCCTGTCCGGCTTGGTGGACGGCTATGCCGACTACCGCGAACGGACCAGCTTCACCACCCGCCGTGAATTGCCGCATGCCCAGGCCGTCCTGATCCTGAACCTGGCGGAACCGATAGACATCGTGGGCGGCGACGGGCGGCGGATCACCTTGCGTGCCGGGCAGGGGTTCGTGGCCGGCGCCCACCTGGCGCCGGCGCTGTCCCGGTCGGGCGGGACCCAGGCGGGGATGCATGTCTTCCTGCCGCTTTCCAGTCTGCGGCGCCTGCTGGGGTGCCCGTTGACGGAGCTGGTCGACCGCGTGGTGCCCCTGGACGCGGCGCTGGGCCCGGCGGCGACGCGGCTGGGCCAGGCGTTGGCGGAAGCGCCGGAGGGGGCCCATCGCATGGCGATCCTGGATGAGGCGCTGACCCGCCGTTTCGCCGCCATGCCGGGCCTGCCGCGGGCGCAGATGCACGCGCTGGCCCTGCTGCGCCACCGGCCCGACCTGGACATCGCCGATGTGGCGCGAGAGATCGGGTGGAGCGCCAAGCATCTGGCCGCCCGGGTGAAGGACGCGCTGGGCGTGGGCCCGCGCACCTACCGCCGCCTGATACGGTTCGAGGCGCTGACCAACCGGCTGGGGGCAACCCCGCCGGACGGGGGCAGCGGCGGCTGGGCCGGTATCGCCATCGACGCCGGCTATTGCGACCAGTCGCACATGATCCGGGAATTCCGCGAATTCGCTGGCCTCACGCCCGGGCAATACCTGGCCCGGTCCCTGCCCGACGGCGGCGGCCTGGTGGAGGCCGGAATTGGGGAGGCCGGAATCGGAGAGGTAAGTTAGATCCAATCCAGGCCGCGTCGTCGTGCGCTATGGTCCGGGCGGCGGCATCAAGCCGCCCGACAGGAGACTGAACGCAATGCCCACCCATTCCCTGATCCCCTGCCTGCGCTATCAGGACGCGCCGGCCGCCATCGACTTCCTGTGCGCCGCCTTCGGCTTCCAACGCCATGCCGTCTATGCCGACGACCAGGACCCCGGCCTGATCCATCACGCCCAGCTGACGCTGGGGGATGGCATGGTCATGCTGGGATCCGCCCGGCCCGGGCCATCCACCGACGCCTATCGCTGGAAAACGGCGGCGGAGGCGGGGGGCGTCACGGCGTGCGTCTACGTCGTCGTCGACGACCTGGACGCCCATCATGACCGGGCCCGCGCCGCCGGGGCGGAGATCGTGACCGCGCCGCATGACAATGAAGGCTACCCCGGCCGCGGCTACCACGCCCGCGATCCGGAAGGGAACAGCTGGAGCTTCGGCACCTACGATCCCTGGGCGCCGCTTTGAGGGTCCGACGAAAGCGCATCACCACCATCCGCCCCCGCCTGTGGGGCCAAGGCTCTCAGCTTGTCCATCCAGCCATGGAAGTGGGCGCACTCCCGTTCCATAGCCGCCAATGTGACATGCCCCGCAGCCAGGGGGCCATGACGGGTCTTGTGGTATTTGGGGCTGAGGGCCGTTTCCAGGCGCCGGGATGGTTTGGTGTCGAAGCTGTTGTTGATGTGTTCGGGAGTCTGGAAACCCTTACGAATTTTCTGAAGCTTCGCCAAATATGCACTCCAGCCTGGCTCCGTCGTTGCCAACGCCTCGACATCGGAAAAGAGCAATCCCTCGAATTCATAGGGCTGGATGTGAGCAACGAACCGGCCGGGTTCGCATCCAACCTCCTGGACAATCGCGGCCGCCAGGCTGACTTCCACGCTTTCCGCCTTGCGTAGCGGGTCCGTAAACCGCCTGGACTGATCAAGGCCGGGAAACGAGGTATCCAGGCCATAAAGGTCGAGAAAGGTCGTCAGGACGGCGTCGGTATATTGGCGCAGGGTGTTGCGCGCATTGAATCTCAGCCGGTCGAACGTCACGGCACCGCCCTTGGCGTCCCGCGATGTTTTCAGCAACTGGGGTTTCAGGAAAACGCCCAGGCCCCGCAGCGTGGGGGCGACGATCCGTTTGATGAATTGCTCTTCCGTCGGGCCCTCGGCGAAGACGATGACCTCCATGACGGGTCAGGGCCTCCCGCCCAAAATATTCCGCTTCCAGATTTCACCCAGGGAATACTCCTGCAGCCAGCCGGCCAATTCCTCTTCGGAATAGCGCTTGAAGGTTGAGGCGCCGTCCTCCTGATCGACGACGATAATGTCCTCGGGCGCCAGTTCATTGACCAGTTCGACCGACTGCGTGGACACGATCAATTGGCGCTGTTCCGCCACTTGCTTGAATATGTCGGCCAATACCGAAATGGCGTAGGGGTGCAGGCCCAGTTCGGGCTCATCAATCAGGATGGTATCCGGAAGCTTGGACGTCGGTTGCAGCAGCAGGGTCGTCAGGCACATGAAGCGCAAGGTGCCGTCCGAGAGCATGTGCGCCTTGAAGGGCGTATCTGGCCGACCCGCCTGGGTCCACTCCAGCTCCACGAACTCGGCATCCTCCCGGTGCACGAAGTCACCGAAGAAGGGGGCCACGAGGCGGATTGTTTCGACGATGCGTCGGTATGCCAGGGGGTGCTTCTGGTGAAGCAGCGTCAGATAGGCCGCGAGATTGCCGGCGTCCGTTTCCAGCCGGAGATTGATGTTGGCGGCGTGGGGCTGCTTAACTCGCGCGGTTTCGCCCGTATCATGGAAATGATAGACACGCCAGTTACCCACCGAGTCTCCTATGTGGAGTGCATATTTATTGCTTGCTTCCTTTAGATTTGATTCGGCGTGGCTTGTTTTTAGAAGAGTAGGTGCATCACGATATGGTCCGAACCAGCTTTCTTCCCGTTCATAGATCAGGCGATTATCTACTGTAGGGACCAGATCGAACACATATCCGCTGTTCTCAATATGGAATTGGATATGTATGCGATCCGTTGTCTTTCGGCCGAAATGCAAAAGGGCATCAGGGCCACCTTGGACTTGGACGTAAGTCTGAAGTCGCTGCTCATACATCTGGTTGAGCAGGCGAAAGAGGCTGATGAAGTTGCTTTTCCCCGCGCCATTGGCGCCGATCAGCACATTCAACGGGTTCAGCTTGAAGTCGCGCAAGCTCCGGATCGATTTGAAACCGGTGACGGTGAGCGAGCTGACTCGGGACATCGGAACTCTTTCGCCTTGCTCACATCAGGATGTCACAGCCCCTGCACCGCCGCCAGCACCGCGTCGACATGGCCGGGGACCTTGACCTTGCGCCAGATCTGGGCGACGCGGCCGTCCTTGTCGATCAGGAAGGTGGCGCGTTCGATGCCGAAGTACTTGCGGCCGTACATGTTCTTTTCCACCCACACGCCGTATTCCTCGCACACGGTGGTGTCGGCGTCCGACGCCAGGGTGAAGGGCAGGTTGTACTTCTTCTTGAACTTGTCGTGGCTGGCCACGCTGTCCTTGGACACGCCGATGATGGTGGCGTCCACCTTTTCGAAATGCGGCAGGGATTCGCCGAAGCCGCAGGCCTCCGCGGTGCAGCCGCTGGTGTCGTCCTTGGGGTAGAAGTACAGCACCACCGGACGGCCCTTCAGGGACGACAGGGTGACGCTGCCGCCGCCATCGGTGGGCATGGTGAAATCAGGGGCGGGGGTTCCGACCTCAACGGCCATGGTGCTTTTCCTTCCTGGGTTTGGGCCTGGGTTCGGGCCTGGGTTCGTGCCGAGGTTTGCGATGGTGGACTGACGACGGGGACTGATACGGACCAGCCCGCCGGTTGGATCCCCGCCGGTTGGATCCCCGCCGGTTGGATCAAGGCGCCGGTGCCGGCAGGCGCGCGGCGGGCTCCTCCACCACCTTCTGGAACAGGGCGTGGGCCTGTGCCGCCGCGGCGCGGATCTTCGCCTCCGCCGCGTCGAAGTCAAGGCCATCGCCCACGGCCGCCGCCAGCGCCAGGCGCAGCGCGGGCGGGGCGTCGGCCACCTTGACCTCTCCCGCCACCGTCAGGCGCAGGAAGGCCTGCACCCGGCGCCACAGGCGGTGGATATCGATCAGGGCGTCGGCGTCGGCCGCCTCCATCAGTCCGGCATCGCGCAGGCGGGCCAGGGCGTCGGTGGTGTTGGGCGTGACGATGTCCGGATGGTCGGCGGCATGGCGCAGGGTCAGGTATTGCGCCAGGAACTGGATATCGACCATGCCGCCGCGCACGTGCTTGACCGACCACGGGTCCTTGGTGTGGTGCTCCCTGTCCATGCGGGCGCGCATGTCGGCCACGTCGGCCAGCAGCTTGTCCGGATCGCGCCGCTGCACCAGCACGGCGCGGATGGCCGCCGTCAGCTGGGCCCGCAGGGCGGGCGGGCCGGTCAGCACCCGGGCGCGGGTCAGGGCCATGTGCTCCCACGTCCAGGCGCTTTCCCGCTGATAGCGGACGAAGGCGTCCAGGCTGACGGCCAGCGGCCCCTTGTTGCCGGAGGGGCGCAGGCGCATGTCCACCTCATACAGCGCCCCCTCGGCCGTGGGCACGGTGATGGCGTTGATCAGGCGCTGGGTCAGGCGGATGAAGTATTCGCTGGGTGACAGCGGCTTGGGCCCGTCCGACTGCTCCGCCCCGTCCGGCACATGGTAGACGGTGATGAGGTCCAGGTCCGACCCCAGCGACAGCGAGCCCGCGCCCAGCCGCCCCATGGCCAGGATGGCCATGCCGCATTCCGCGCCCGGCGTTCCCGCGCCCGCCGTCCCCGCTGTCCCCGCGCCCGTGGGGGCGAACCGGCCGTGGCGGGGCGTGTATTCCGCCTCCACCCGGTCCTGCAGCACGGCCAGGGCCGTTTCCGCCACCTCCGTCAGGAAGGGGCCGCACTGGTCCCCGTCCGCCAGGTGGCGCAGGATCTGGATGCCGGCGCGCAGACGCTGGTCACCGGTCCAGCGCCGCGTCAGGTCCAGCACCTCCTCGAAATGGTGGGCGTCGGCCAGCTGGCGGGATAGGCCCTCGCGCAGTTCCGCCGCGTCCGGCAGGTGTTCGAAGAAGCCCGGGGTCAGCACGGCGTCCAGCTGCGACGGCCGGCGGGCCAAGCTGTCGGCCAGGCGGGGCGCCGTGCCCATGATCAGGGCCAGCAACTCCAGCAGCCTGGGGTTGGCGTAGAACAGGCTGAACAGCTGCACGCCGGCCGGCAGGCGGCCCAGGAACTCGTCGAACTTCAGGAAGGCCTGGTCCGGCTGGGCCGTGCCGCCCAGCGCCGTCAGCAGGCTGGGCACCAGCTCGGTCAGCAGTTCGCGCGCCCGGGTGCTGCGGGTGGCGCGGTAGCGGCCGTGATGCCAGGCGCGGATCTGCCCCGCCGCCACCGCCGGGTTCTGGAAGCCCAGGCCCCGCAGCGTGGCGATGGTGTCGGGGTCGTCGTCCGTACCGGTGAAGACCAGGTTGCCCGGGCCGGACAGGGGCGGCGCCTCCTCGAACAGGGCGGCGTAGCGGTCCTCCACCTGGCCCAGGGTGGCCAGCAGCTCGGCGCGGAAGGCGTCGGCGTCGGCATAGCCCAGGAAGGTGGCGATCGCGGCCACGCCGGCATCGTCCACCGGCAACTTATGGGTCTGCTGGTCGTCCACCATCTGCACCCGGTGCTCCACCCGGCGCAGAAAGCGGTAGGCGGCCTTCAGGTCCTCCGCCGCCGACTCGCCCACCCGGTCCGCCGCCACCAGGGCGTCCAGGGCCATCATGGTGGCCGGCACCCGCAGATGGGGGTCGCGGCCGCCATAGATCAGCTGCTGGGTCTGGGCGAAGAACTCGATCTCACGGATGCCGCCCCGGCCCAGCTTGATGTCGTGGCCGTTCACCGCCTTGTCGCGGTGGCCCTTGTGGGCGCCGATCTGGCGCTTGATGGAATGGATGTCCTGGATGGCGGCGAAGTCCAGGTTGCGGCGCCAGACGAAATGGCGGATCAGGCCCATGAAGTCCTGGCCGGCCTTGCGGTCGCCGGCCACCGGCCGCGCCTTGATCATGGCCGCCCGTTCCCAGTTCTGGCCCAGGCTGCCGTAATAGGCCTCGGCGGCGGAGACGGAGACGGCCAGCGGTGTGGCGCCGGGGTCCGGGCGCAGGCGCAGGTCGGTGCGGAAGACATAGCCGTCCACCGTCCGCTCCTCCATGATGCGCACCAGCTCGCGCGCCAGGCGCACGAAGGTGCGGGTCATCTCATCCGGGTCGCGGGCCTGGACCACCCCGTCGTCGTACAGCACGATCAGGTCGATGTCGCTGGAGTAGTTCAGTTCCAGCGCGCCGAATTTGCCCATGGCCAGAACGATCAGGCCGCTGCCGGCCTCCGGATCGTTCTCCGGATCGGGCAGGCGGATTTCCCCCTTGGCGGCCAGCTGGCGCAGCAGATGGCGGGCGGTCAGGCGCAACGCCGCCTCCGCCAGCTGGCTCAGCGCGCCGGTCACCTGTTCCAGCGTCCAGGCGGACGATATGTCGGCGGCGGCGATCAGCAGCGCGGCGCGGCGCTTGGCCACGCGTAGGGCCTTCATCAGCCCGTCGGTGGCGGTGGGGCCGCCGACCTCGGTCCACAATCCTTCCAGCAGATCCATGAAGGCCGCGTCGAAGCCCAGCGTGACCACCTGGCGGAAGAAGGCCTGTTCCTTCAGCAGCGCCTGGCCCAGGAAGGGGCTGTTGCCCAGGATGGCCCGCAGCAGGGCGGAACCGTTGGCATCGGCGGCGTAGGTGCTGGCGAATTCGGCCAGTCCGGCATCGCCGGAATCCTCCGCCCGCCGGTGCCAGGACTCCAGGCCGCGGGCCAGAAGTTCGGTATCTGCCGCCTGGGGTAGGGATTTCGCATTGAACATGGATATCTGACCGGGCTATGCCAGGAATTGGGCCGTGCCCCCGTGTAACCCGTCCAACCAGCCCTATCTTGCTGGAACCGACGCGCGTTCGGGGAGCGAAGCCCAGTTCGCCGTTCGTGTCGGCGGGAACCGGGGCAGAGTGCCCGCGGGCCCCCGACGCGGTCAAGTCATGCCGGAAGTCTGAACCTTTGCCTCGTCCGACGCCTCCCATCCCACCCGCCGAGGCGCCTTCCGAGGCGCCGGCCGGGTTGCAGGTGCCCGGAAGGCGGCCTCCCGAGCCAACGCCTCCCCTCCCTTCGCCCAAAGGGCGCCGGCGGCGCGGCGTGGTGGGCCACGTGGCCCTGGTGCTGCTGGAACTGACGGCGGGCGTGCTGCTGGTGGCGCTGGTCACCGTAGGCCTGCTGACGTGGCGGCTCAGCCGCGGGCCCATGCCCATCTCCTGGTTCGCGCCCTATCTGGAGCAGGCGGTCAACGCCGATGGGCCGCTGCACATCTCCGTCCACAAGGTGCTGCTGGCCAGGGCGCCCAAGGGGGCGGCGGTGGAGATCCTGGCCGACGACGTGGTGCTGACCGGCACGGGCGGCGCCACCGTGGCGACGCTGCCGGAATTCCGCGTGGCGCTGTCGGTGCCGGCCCTGCTGCACGGCCGCCTGGCGCCAACCCGCATCGTGCTGGTGCGCCCGCGCCTGAACGCCATCCGCGAGGTGGACGGCCGCTTCCGTCTGGCCCTGCTGTCGGACGACGACACCGACGACGGCAACGACTTCATGGCCGATCTGCTGGCGGCCCTTAAGCGGCCGCCGGATCCGTTGGAGCCGCTGGGCGCCCTGACCAAGCTGGTGGTGTCGGAGGCGCGGCTGTCGGTGGACAACCGCCAACTGGGCCTGGTGTGGGTCGCCCCCCGGGCGGACATCGCCCTGACGCGCGACCGCAAAGGCATCAGCGGCACCGCCCAGCTGTGGGTGGATCTGGGCGGACACATGACCCAGGTGGCCGCCGATCTGGGCTATCGCCTTTCCGACGGCACGGTCAGCGCCGTGGCCCATTTCTCCGGCGTCAGTCCGGCCGATCTGGCCCGCGTCACGCGCGCGTCCGACGGCGTGCTGGCGGCGGTGGGCGGCATCGACATGCCGCTGGCCGGCACCATCACCCTGGACCTGGCGTCCGATTTCTCCCCCCGCATCTTCGACCTGGCGCTCAGCGGCACCGCCGGCACCGTCACCCTGCCGGGCCGCCTGAAGGCGCCGCTGGCCGTGTCCAACCTGGATCTGCAGGCGCGGCTGGAGCCGGGCGGGCTGACCCTCACCCACCTTAACCTGACCTTGCCTGGCGCCAACGGCACCGCGCCCGGATCCACCATCGCGTTGACGGGCAAGGCCACGAAACGCGACGACGGCAGCTACCGGGTGGGATTGTCCACCGAGATCAAGGCCGTGCCCTTGAACGCGCTGGACGCGTTGTGGCCCCTGGACGCCTTGCCCAAGCCGCGCGCCTGGATCATGGAAAACCTGTCGGACGGGGCCTTCGACAAGGTGACCTTCGCCCTGGACGGCAACGCCCCGGCCGACCTGTCGGACCTCGCGCCCACCCGCATGGCCGCGACCTTCGCCTTCGCCGGCGCCACCGTGAACTACATGGACGGCATGCCCAAGGTGAAGGATGTGGCCGGCACCGCCACCTTCGACGGCAGCCACTTGGGGATCGAACTCACGCGGGGCCATCTGCTGGATCTGTCGCTGGGCACGTCGAAGCTGGACATCACCGGCCTGGACAAATCCCTGCAGAAGATGGAGATGACCCTGCCCGTCAGCGGGCCCATCGCCTCCGCCCTTACCGTCATCGACACCCCACCCCTGGGTTACGCCAAGAAGGTCGGGCTGGTGCCGGCCGCGGTGGGCGGCACCGCCGACATGACCCTGCGCTTCGACTTCCCGCTGGTCGCCACCTTGAAGATGGACCAGGTGAAGCTGGGCGTGCAGGCGCACCTGAGGAACGTGGCGGCGGACAACCTGGTGGCCGATATCAAGGCGACGGACGGCGACCTGACCCTGGTGCTGGACAACAAGGGCATGGACACCAACGGCACCGCCCGCCTGAACGGCATGCCGGCCCATATCCTGTGGCGGGAGAATTTCCCGGAGGAGGCGCCGATCGGCACCCGCGTCGCCGTGCAGGCCACCGCCAGCGACCGCGACCGCCAGACCTTCCACCTGGACTTCCCCGACTGGCTGCGCGGACCGGTGGGCGTCAGCATGGTCTATACCCGCGACGCCCAGCATCAGGAGACGATCCTGGCGGACCTGGACCTCACCCGCGCCGCCCTGGGCGTGGGCCTGATGGACTGGCGCAAGGTGCCGGGCACGCCGGCCTCCGGCCATGTCGAGGTGGGCTTCGACCAGGGCCGCCCCCTGCACGTCACCCGCTTCCAGCTGAAGTCGGACGGCATGGAGGCCTCGGGCAGCATCGATTTGAAGCATGACTTCTCCATCGGCCACCTTGCGGTGGACCGTTACCGCCAGGGCCGCACCGACCTGGCGATGACGGTGGACGTGGACGATGGCGGCGGCATGCGGGTGAAGGCGGCCGGCCCGTCGATGGATGCGCGGCCCTTCCGCCGCTCCGCCGGCGGGAACGGCAACCGTCCCCTGACCGAGGCGGAGCTGAAGGCGCTGGACGCGCGGCCCCCGCTGGACATCGACTTCAACTTCGACCGGGTGGTGACAGCCGGCGGCGGGCGGGAGGTTGGCGCCACCAAGGGCCAGTTCTCCCGCCGGGGGCGCACTTGGCGTTCCGTCACGCTGGATACGCGCGTCGGCAAGAACGACGCTGGCCACCTGGCCTTGCGCTATGTCCCCGATGGCGACGCCATGGCCCTGACCATCACATCGGACGACGCCGGCGCCGCCCTGCAGCAGTTCGACGTGCTGGACCACCTGCGCGGCGGCAAGCTGGTGGTGAAGGGCCACAGCATGCCCGGCGACCCGCATGAGGTGGTGGACGGCACCCTGGACGTCACCGACTACCAGGTGGTGGAGGCGCCGGTGATGGCGCGCCTGCTCTCCGCCGCCAGCTTCCAGGGCTTCTCCGACTTCATGAGTGGCGCTCCCATCACCTTCAGCAAGCTGGAGGGCGGCTTCCACTGGACCGACACCGGCGTCACCTTCCATGACGTCCGCACCTCGGGTGCCGCCATCGGCCTGACCATGGAGGGGGAGATCAACATGCGGCGCGGCACCGCCGACCTGCAGGGCACCATCGTGCCCTTCTCCACCCTCAACAAACTGCTGGGCGCCATTCCCCTGGTGGGGGATTTGCTGACTGGCGGCGAAGGGCAGGGCCTGCTGTCGGCCACCTACCGGGTGAAGGGGCCGCTGGACGATCTGGACGTCTCGGTCAACCCGCTGGCCGTGCTGGCCCCGGGTTTCCTGCGCAACCTGTTCTTCCTGTCGCCCACGGATGAGGATGGCAAGCCGGAGAAGCCGGCGTCCAGGAAGAAGCCGGCCGCCGACACGCCGAAATAAATCATTCCACTTCGTTTGGGTGGAGGCGCGCCTTCAGCCAGTTACCGACTGTGGTCAGCACCTCGGGCGCGGACACCGCCGGTTCCATCGGCCCCGGCGTGTGGGTGTCGACGTGCTGGAAGCCGTGGTTCACGCCGGGTATCTCCAGCACCGTGGCGTCCGGGTTGCCGCGTAGGGCGCCCCGCGCCTCCGGCAGCGCGCGCGGCGTCGCGATGTAGGGGTCCCGCCCGGCGTATAGGGCCAGGACGGGGGCCCGGATTTTGGCCAGCGCCTCATTGGGCGCCGCCTGGTACATCGACAGGACGGCGGGGGTGTCCAACTCCGCCACCACGGCGTTCGCCTGGTCCAAGCTCCAGCCACCCGCGATGAAGGCGTCGATCAGGGCCTGACGCGCGGGGCTTGTCACCGTGGCGGGTGCTGCCGCGATGCGCGCCGCGTACAGGGTCTGCAGGGTGGCGACGGCCCGCGCGTTGGCATCTCCCACGATGCCGCCCTGGGCCAGCTTCTCCCGCATGTCGTCGGTGAACAGCGTGCCCCTCTCACCAGCCGGGCCCGCCAGCATGACGACGGCGGCGATTCCGGGATCGCGGGCTGCGACGGCAGGGCCGACATAGGCGCCTTGGCTCAATCCCAGAAGCGCGACGCGCGCGCCGTCGATGTCCGGCCGCGCGCGCAGGTAGGCCACCGCCGCCTCCGCGTCCCGCTGCATCAGATCCAGGGTATCCACGAAATCGCCCGTGGAATCGCCCACTCCGCGCTTGTCGTAATCCAATGTCGCGATGCCCAGGGCCAGCAGCCTGTCCTCCACCAGGGAGAAGGTCCCCCGCTTGCCGGGCCCGCTGCCATTCAGCAGCACGACGGCCGGGAAGGGGCCTGGACCGCTCCGCCCCGGGATCTTCAGCCGTCCGGCCAGCACCACGCCAGGGTCCGACGGGATTGGGACATCCTGAATGAAGTGCGACGGCCGATAGCTGGCGAACACCGCCTGGGTGTCGGCATCGCTGGCCTCGCCTGCCTGGAAAAGCACAGGGCCCAGCAAGACGTCGGTCGGCACCCTGCCCAGATGCAGGGTCAGGAATTGAGTACCTGCGGCGCAGTCGGCTGGTGCCGCGCCGCTGAGGGTGATGGGGCGCCACCCCGGCGCCAGGTCGACCGTCCGGCTGGCCAGGGCGGTGTGGGGCGGCGCGGCGCCGTTGATCATGATCGGCACCGCCACCGGCCGGTCGGCGCGGGCCCAGAAGGTGGCGCTGACCCGCGTACCGGCCTTCAGCGCCAGGGGAATGGAGGCACCGGCGCCGCTGGCCCAGGGGTCGCCGTTTTCATCCCGGCGCGCGGCGGCGGTGACGGCGTTGCCGCCCGGCACCGCGCCGTCCTGGACAAAGGTGGCACGCGTGCCCCAGATGGACCATACGCCGACGCCCATCGGCGGCACGTCCTGCGCTTCAACATCCAGGACTGATGCGACCGTCAGAAAAAACATCAAAGCAACACGAACCATCGCCCTCTTCATAGCCGCATGCCCCTCTGTGCCATATCAGGTCGGGTTGGGGATGGTCTTCGGGGCGCCTGCCGGGGGCATGCCCAGCCCCGCCTGGGATGTGCCCATTTGAAGAGACTGGGCAGGGGGCGGTGCAGGGGGCAGGCCAGGGGGCGGGGCGGTGTCCCGCCAGGCCACCCAGAAATGGGCCACGGTCTGGCGCCGGGCTTCGGCCCGCTTGTTCATGAGGGTCAAGGCCAGGATCCGGCTCCCGGTCTCTCGGGTGCCGCTGTACTGGCTTCCCGTGTACATGCTGTCGGCGATGAAGGTGGCGACCCCGTCACCGCAGACATAGCGGGCGCATTCGCCCATGGGGGCCCGGTCCTGTGAGATGCCGCAATAGACGGCCACGACCTGGGCGGTCCCCGGCAGTTCCACCAGCAGGTTCTCTTCCCGTCCCGGGCGGATGGCGGTCCGCGTCTCCACCTCGGTGATCCTGACGCCTTGGCCGCCCAGGTCCCGCGCCATGCGGTTCTGGCCCTGGTAGTCGGTCCAGGCCTGGCAGAAGGGATAGTCCACCAGGTTGGGGCTGACGAAATTGCCGGGGTTGGTGCGTAGGCCCGCCTGCCGCCACCATGGGTCCGGTATCGAGGCGTTCAACAGGCCATAGACCAGGCAGCAGGACAGGGTGGCCGAGATCAGGCTCGCCAGCAGTCGGCTCATGGTCTCAACGGGAAACGGCATCGGGGTCTCCAGCGACATGGCTGTGCTCATGGCACATGCACTCCCTATTATTTATACAATGTAGAAGAAATAGATGCGCCGCGCCGAGGATGGCGAAACGGATGGTTCAGGGGGTGGGGGTCGTGTCCTGCCAGGCCACCCAGAAATGGCCGGTCACATGGTCCTCGGGGGCGGTGGAGCGGGTGGCCATGCCCAGGGTCAGGACACGCCCGTTGGCATAGGCGCTGTCCTCGATGAAGGGGGCGAGCCCGGCGTCGCAGCCGCCCCGGGAACATTCCTCGATGGGCGCGCTTTGCCGGGCGGTGCCGCAGTAGATGGCCACCACCTTGGCCGTCCGGGGCAGTAGGACGGACAGATTCTGCCCGGCCCTTGAGCGTACCGCGTCCTGGGTCGCGATCGGCAACACGTGGACGCCACGCCGGTACAGGTCCCGTGCCATGCGGTTATTGCCCTGGTAATCGGTCCAGGCCTGACAGACGGGATAATCGGATGGGTTGAAGCCCTGGAACTGGCCAGGATAGATCGGCAGGCCCGCCTGTGCCCACCATGGGTTCGGCACCAGTACCGACATCATGCCATAGCAGACGGCGCCGGCCAGGATGACCACGGCCAGCGACAGCAGCAGACGGCCCCGGTCCAGGAAGCGCAGCAGCACCAGATTCTCAAACCGCCGGCTGGCAATGGCCAGGACGCAGGAGGCGATGTCGCGGCGATAACGGTCCAGGGCCGCTTCCGGTCCCAGGGACGCCAGGGCGTTGACATAGGATTCCTCCAAGTCGCCCATACGGTCCTCCACCTCATCGGGGGTGGCCACCAGCATCAGGCAGAGGCGGGGGAACAGGGGCAGGACGGTGGTGGTGACGACGGTGTCGCAGGTCTGGGAAGGCGTCGTCATCGCTTCAGGCCCCCTTGCCCGCCAGGCCCAGGCCGTACTCCAACTCATGACGGGTGTTGACGGCGTGATCCAGCGCCTGGCGACCGTCACCGGTCAGCTTGAAATAGCGCTTCGCCCGGCCCCCACGCGTCGGCGTCGGTTCCCCCAGGTAGGACACCAACAATTCCTTGGCCGTCAGCCGGTCCAGCGTGGTGTAGACCGCGCCCAGCGTGTGCTCCCGCCGGGTGCGGCGGCTCAGTTCATCGCGAATGGCCACGCCATAGGCGCCGTCGCCCAGCGCCAGGATGACCATCATGACCGCCTGCTCCAGGGTGCCCAGGGTGTTTCTGCCCATCGCGCCAAGCCCGCTCCGCTATTTCTTCTACAATGTAGACTGATGTGCGCCGACCGTCAACGGCGGCTGGCGATGCTTCAATCGCCCTCACGTGTCCTTATCCGTCTCCACCGCCTGCGAAAGCGGCGAAACGCCGGCGGGAGGGCGGGGACGAACGAAGGACTTTTCGATGAAGCGGAAATAGCGGTGCAGGGCCAGCCCGAAAAAGGCGAGGAACAGAAGGATGCGGATGCCTTCCCAGGAGGCGGGCGGCAGACCCAGCCAGGCGAGAATGCTCCGGCCCGCGATGACGGGGCTGAGGCTCCAATAGTCCGCCAGGTTGAGGACCAGCAGTGCCGCGACGATGGGCATCAGCAGGACGATGAACATCCGCCCCCGCCGCAGGCGCGTAAGGGCGCTGTTTGACAACACCGCATCGTCCATATGTGTCTGGTCCGTCCTTCCCTGAAACAGGGGCGCGCCGCCGTTGACTGGCGGTCGCGAAGTCCGCAGTCTCGGCTGAACGGGGTACCATTGCAACCGCAAGAAGAGCGGTTGGTTGGACGATGGTGGCAAGCATGGTCCGATAAGGGGAAACGATTGCAACCAACGCTCTACTGGATGGCTGTCGATGGCCTACCCTGGACGGGCCGCCTGGCCATCATGGCACGGCCCCGGGCGGGCGATTGGCTGGAGGACGAGGTCGCGGCTGGCGCGCCGCCGGGGTCGATGAGGTGGTCAGCCTGCTGGAACCGGGCGAGGTCAGGGAACTGGCGCTCGGGGAAGAGGAGGCGCTGTGCCGGGGGCGGGGGCTGGCCTTCACCTCGCTCCCCATCCCTGATCGCGGCGTGCCGGAGTCGCGGCGCCAAATGGCGGCCTTGGTGCGGCGTCTTTCCCAGGACCTGATGGGCGGCCGTTCCATCGCCGTGCATTGCCGTGCCGGTATCGGGCGGTCGTCATTGCTGGCGGCTGGCGTGATGGCCTGCGCCGGCCTGGATGTGTCAGAGGCGTTCGCGCGCATCGCCCAGGCCCGGGGCGTGCCCGTGCCGGATACGGACGGGCAGCGCGCCTGGGTGCTGTCCTTTGCCGAGGCGCTGCCGCTGCTGGTCTGAATCAGCCCGCGTCCACCAGTTCGACGCCCAGGCTGGCCAGGGCCCGCCAGTAGCCGGGGTAGGTCTTGGCGACGCAGCCCGGGTCCAGGATGGTGATGTCGCGGATCTTCAGGCCGGCCAGGGCGAAGCTCATGGCGATGCGGTGGTCGGCGTAAGTCTCGATGCGGGTGGGCAGGCTCTGGCCCGCCAGGGCCGGGTCGCTGGCCACAGCCAAGTCGTCGCCTTCCTCCACCCCCAGCCCGGGGCGGATGCGCGACAGCTCGGTCGCCAACGCCGCCACGCGGTCGCACTCCTTGACGCGCAGGTTGGCGATGCCGGTGAAGCGCACCGGCGTGGCGTTGAAGGCCGCCAGCACCGCCAGCGTGGGGATGGCGTCCTGCATCTGCGATCCGTCGATGACGGCCGGCAGGTGGGGGAACAAACGGATGAAGTCGTAGGCCTTGGCGTCCGGCTGGGTGAAGGCCGTCGCCGGGGTGCCCAGGTCGATCGATCCCGCCGTCAAGGCCTCCGCCGCCCACAGGTAGGTGGCGGCCGACGCGTCGGGCTCGATATGGAAATCGGCGGCGGTGTAGCCGGTGGCGGCCACGGTCCACACCGTGTCGCTGGGGTGGCTGACCTTGGCGCCGAAGGCCGCCATGGCGGCGGTGGTGAGGTCGACGTATCCCTTGGCGCCGATGTCGGCGCCGGTCAGCACCACGTCGGTGGGCTGGGACCCCAGGGCGCCCATCATCAGCAAGGCGGAGACATACTGGCTGGACAGGCCGCCGTCGATCTCCACCCGGCCACCGGCGTAGCCCTTCTGGCCGTTGACGGTGACGGGCGGGCAGCCGGTGGGGGCGTCGATGTCGATGCCCAGGGTCCTGAGGGCGGTGACCAGGGGGGCGATAGGGCGCTTGCGCATGTGGGCGTCGCCGTCCACCACCACCGTGCCATCCACGGCGGCGGCCACGGCGGCGGTCAAAAAGCGGGTGGCGGTGCCGGCGTTGCCCAGGAACAGCGGTTGGGCGGGGGCCCGCAGCCGGCCGGTGC
>NZ_BACU01000589.1 GCF_000333275.1 Azospirillum sp. B4
GTACAAGCTGAAGGTCGCCAAGATTTATCGCAGGGTCCACGACGGCCAGTCCCAGGTGGATCTGGAATTCTTGGGAGCCGCGCCGCAGGATATCCGCAGCGGCCAGACCCTGCAGATGCGCCTGAAGCTGGGGGTGGCCACCACCGCCCTGCTCATACCCAACGGCGGTTTCTACCAGGACACGGGCGGCGACTGGATCTTCGTGGTGCAGCCGGGCGGAACCTATGCCGAGAAGCGGCGCGTGCATCTGGGCCGGCGCAACGCCCAGATGATCGAGGTGCGCGATGGCCTGAAGGCCGGCGACCGGGTCATCGTCTCTTCCTATGGCGATCTGGCCCGCATGGACCGGATAGAGCTGAACTGATCCGATCCGGTACCGAAACGACCATTGAATTTTGTCATTAAGACGGGGATGGCAAGGATGCTGAAGCTAGTCGACCTGACCAAGGTCTACCGCACGGAAGAGGTGGAGACCACGGCCCTGAACCAGGTGAACATCCATATCAAGCAGGGCGAGTTCGTGGCCATCATGGGGCCCTCCGGCTGCGGCAAGTCCTCATTGCTCAACATCGTGGGCATGCTGGACAACCCCAGCAGCGGCCAATACTGGTTCGGGGATGAGGATGTGGCGGGCTACGGCGAGCGCAAGTTGGCCGACATCCGCAAGAAGAACATCGGCTTCATCTTCCAGAGCTTCAACCTGATCGACGAGCTGACGGTGTTCGAGAATGTGGAGCTGGCGCTGCTCTACCACGACATCCCGGCGCGTGAGCGCAAGGAGCGGGTGAAGGAAGCGCTGGCCAAGGTCAACATCGCCCACCGCGAAAGCCACCTGCCGCAGCAGCTGTCCGGAGGCCAGCAGCAGCGCGTGGCCATCGCCCGCGCCGTCGTTTCGCGCCCCCGCATGCTGCTGGCGGACGAACCCACCGGCAACCTGGACAGCGCCAACGGCGAAGAGGTCATGAACATGCTGACCGAGCTGAACGGCGAGGGCACGACCATCGTGATGGTCACCCACTCCATGCCCCACGCCCAGTACGCCCGGCGCATCATCAACCTGTTCGATGGCCAGGTGGTGGCGGAAAACCTGCGCGCCGCCTGATCCCGCGTTCCCACGCCGTCATCGCTGTCCGTCGCCGCCCTTCATCAAAAGGGGGAAAGCCGTCCCATGCTCGCCAACTACCTGACCGTGGCGCTGCGCACGCTGATCAAGCACAAGCTCTATTCCGCCATCACGGTGGCGGGGTTGGCGCTGGGTCTGGCGGCGGCCATCCTGATCGGCCTGTTCGTCCACAATGAACTGACCTACGACCGCGACTTCACCGACGCCGACCGCATCAGCCAAGTCTTCGTCACCGCCACCCTGCCGGGCCGCGCGCCGGAGGAGGGGGTCAGCCTGCCCATGCCGGTGGGGCCGGCGCTGAAGCAGACCTTCCCCCAGGTGGCGGAGATGACGCGGGTGGCCAGCCAGACCTCCACCCTGAAGCGGGATGAGGCGCTGTTCACCGAGACGGTGGCGGTGGTCGATACCAGTTATTTCAGCGTGTTCGACTGGCCATTCGTCGCGGGGGACCGCGCCACGGCGCTGGACGCGCCCGACGCCGTGGTCCTGACGCGCAAGACGGCGGCCAAGTATTTCGGCGACGCCGAGGCCGTGGGGCGGACGCTGTTGGTGGACGGCCATCCGCTGCGGGTGGCCGGCGTCATGCGCGACCTTCCGTCCAACACCCAGTTCGCCTTCGCCCTGGTGGTTCCCATGGCCAGTCAGGCCAACCAGATCCCGGATTTCCTGAGGGACCATTGGGGCGGGCTGATGGCCATGACCTACCTGAAGATGGCGCCGGGGACGGACGCCAAGGCCGCCGCCGATGCCATCCAGGCCGGGCTGCCCGCCTTTGGCGCCGCCATCCCGCCGCTGAAGACCAGCTCCGGCGAGGTCCATTTCGGGGATATGTTCCGCTTCTTCCTGGTACCGCTGAATCAGGCCCACCTGCACCCCGGCCGCAACGCCATGGTGGAGGGCATCAGCCCCATGGGAATCGCCATCTTCTCCACCGTCGCGGTGCTGGTGCTGGCCATCGCCTGCA
>NZ_BACU01000588.1 GCF_000333275.1 Azospirillum sp. B4
TCTCCGATGAATCTCCATGGCATCGAATACGGCACGGTGCTGGCGGCCACCGCGCTGGCGGTGGACGGGGGGCAGGGCGCCATCACCGTCAACAGCTTTTCCAATACTTCTCCATGACCGGCTGGCGCCTGGGCTGGGCGGTGGTGCCGGAGCGGCTGGTGCGGTCGGTGGAGTGCTTGGCGCAGAATGTCTACATCTCCCCGCCCACCTTGTCGCAGCACGCCGCCGTGGCGGCGTTCGGTTGCGTGGATGAGCTGGAGGGCCACGTCGCCCGCTATCGCCGCAACCGCGACATCCTGCTGGACCTGCTGCCCGGCGCCGGATTCGGCAAGCTGGCGCCCGCCGACGGCGCCTTCTTCATCTATGCCGACATCGCCGACCGCACCGATGATTCCCAGGCCTTCTGCACCCGCCTGCTGAACGAGACGGGCGTGGCCCTGACGCCGGGCGTGGATTTCGATCCGCTGCGCGGCCACCACACCGTGCGCATCAGCTTCGCCGGGGCGGAGGCGGAGATGGTGGAGGCCGCCCGCCGCCTGAAGGCCTGGCGGGGGTGAGCGGGCCCCCATGACAAAGGGCCGGCCGGTGTCGCCACCGTCCGGCCCTCGCCGCTTCAACCTTCATGAGGACTTTTTGAGGACGGGCCGGTCGTTGGCTGCCGGCGCCTGATCCGTTAGGCAGATCGGGTCATACGCACATCAGGTCGGGCGGGTCAGTTCAGGGCGACGACCTGGCGCGGCAGGTGGCCGCTGGCATGCGTCCTGATGATGGTGGTGGCCTTGCAGGGCAGCGCCTCCACCTCCGCACGGCCGGCCCGGACCGGGACGACCTTCAGCTTGCCGGACGGCGAGGCCGCCAGGGTGGCGACCGGGGCGCTGGGCACGGTGGTCTGCGCGGCGGCGACCGTCGTGGCCGGCCGTGGGGCGGCGGCCAGGATGGCCGGTGCCACCAGGAAGGGTGTGACCAGGAACAGGCTGGTGAGCAGGGCGCGTGCGGTCGGCATAGGTCAACCTCCATAAAACGATCGGCTCTGGGCAGCGTCTGTTAGGCCGAATGACTGATGGGCGTGAGACCGAAATTCACGGCCAACCATGGCGGAACCATGGCGAGAAGCGGCACTTACCGGGGCAGGCGCAGACTCTTGGGCCCCTGTGGCCGATGGGCAACACCAACCCGCTTTCCCAGAGGGCCGGCCTGCGGGCCACCCATGCAATGGGCTCAAGCGTTTCGATGAAAGAGAAGGCTTGCAGCGACCGGCGGATATGGATATACACCCGTCCACCCGGGACGGAGAGTAGCTCAGCCTGGTAGAGCACTGCTTTCGGGAGGCAGGGGCCGGAGGTTCGAATCCTCTCTCTCCGACCATCCCAGGGACGCAAAAACGGCCGGCTTCGCAAGAAGCCGGCCGTTTCGCTTTGGTGCGCCCAGCTTGGGCGCGTTCTTGAGGGTGAGAGTCCCTCCGTAAGCTGGTCACAGTGAGCGAAGAGATCACAGGTGATCGCATCTCGCCCTAATGTTCCGATAAATTCACTTCATGCTGGATGGCGCGAGCGTTTTGAGAAGCAGGTTCGCACCGGCAACCGCTGACCCATCGCCAGTCAGTGCCACCGTTACGATTGCATTGGCGTCGGGGGAGTAGACCGCGATCGCGCTGGCTCCGGGCGCACCGCCGGCATGGCCGATCCAGCGCAAGGTCCGCTGACCATCGGGCACCTCGAACACCATCATGCCGAGCCCGTAGTAGGTGCCGGGGTCGAACATCGGATAGAGAGTCGCCATCCTCTCTTGTCGCAGAGGCTTTCGCAAAAAGCGCCCATCGAGCAGCGCCGCCCAGGCCAATGCCATGTCGTGAGCGTCGCTGACTATAGGACCAGCCGCGCCAGCCCAACTCGGTTCTATGGTCTCTCCACGCGTGACCGCTGGTGGCGCGACGGCGCGCTCCTCCTTGCCGGGCGACAGCGCGCGCATTGACTTCAGGCCAAGTGGTGTGATGATCCGCGCCGTGATCGCTTCGTCTATCGGGCGCTTGTCCACTTTTTCAACGATCTTGCCCAGCACGTCATAGCCTGTATTTGAGTAGCGCCACCTTTCACCTGGGCAAAACATCGCGCCATGCTGGCGGGCAATTGTCAGCATCGCCGCTGGATCGCGGTAACGGGGATGCGCCCGCACCATTAGGTCCTCGTTGGCGCTGAACAGGCCTGATGTGTGGGCGAGAAGATCACGCACAGTAACGAGTCTGCCATTTGGAATGCCGTCAACCCATCTCGACGCAGACATGTCGAGCGATAGCTTCGCTTCCTGCACGAGTTGCAACACGACAGTCGCCGTAAAGGCCTTGCCAACACTCGCCCACCACAGGGATTGTTTTTCTGAGCCAGTAGGTCCCCGATACCACAAACCGCTGCCGGGCCGTGCTACAGCGGCGGTTAAGGCGGGCGCAGCAGTGTAGCTTTCGATCTTGGCAAAGGCATCGTCGAGACGCGCCATTTGTGAATCGGGCAGAGGCAGATCGGAGACTGCAGCCAGTTCAACAGCATCTACGGGCGGGTGGAGGGGCGCGCCGGAATAGATCGCGCGCGCCGAACATTGGACGGGACTGTAATCGGCCGCCTCAGTTCGCGAACCGATCGCCATCGCACAAGCCAATCCGAGCGCCCCACTCAGCACCATTCGACGCGAAGATGCAGATTCAATTGCATCGCTCATTGGCGACGGCATCCCGCGCGCGCCAGCATATCGCGAACAATGAGCGGCGTCGCAGCAACTTGGTTCGCCTGCTGACCTCCGCTTGCGGTAGTGATGGCCCTGCGAACATCTTGGGCGGTCAGCGTAAGTGGCCGCTGACAAGGCGCGTCGCCAGCATCAATGACGACTCCGGCAGCCTCACCCACCCCTCCGAGATAAGCGGTGAGCACCTGTTGCGCCGTTTGGTTGGCGGGCGCTTGCTCCAACATCTGGGTGACTTGCGCGACCGATATTGCGCCCATTTTTGTCGAGGGCTCCGCATAGGCAGGCGAGAGGATGAGGCACGACGCCCACGTGGCGATCGTCGCTGGAATAACCCGAGATAGTGGCATGTGACCTCCTTGCTCCAGAGGCAATCATTACGCAAAAATTTCTTATTGTGAAACAATAAATTATTGTTATATTCCGGTCCAGCAAAGGAGGACACCGAATGGCCACGCCTGGCATGGACCGACCCATACGACACGACGATCCTCGTGCAATCCGTCTCCATCGGGTTCGCCGTCTAAGCGGGGCAATGGCGGCGACCAGCGCCGCAGTGGCTATCCTCCTTGGGGTGGCGATGCTGCTTTACTGGTGCTTGACGCCTGCAGAGATACTGTTCCGGCATGCTGGCCTAATCATCCCACCGCCACAGACAATCGATCTTCCTGTGCGGCTGACCGCTTTCGCCGTCGCCATGATCCCGCTAGGCGCGCTGATTGCCGGATTGATGAGTGTCCGACGCTGTTTCGGTTACTTCTCGGTCGGACGCATTTTCTCCGGCGATGCCGCGCGAAGCCTCCAGGGCTTTGCGTTTGGCGTCGGAGCGTCGGCCCTGCTTAAGCCGATAGCCGGGGCAGCGCTCAGCCTGCTGCTAAGCGGGCTCTCACCAGCCCACACGCACAGTCTGGCGCTGAACATCGGTTCAGATTCGCTGCTATCGCTGCTGTTTGCCGCGATTGTTGCAATCATCGCCAGGGTGCTGGTCGAAGCAGCCGATGTCGCCGCCGAGAACGATCAGTTCGTCTAAGGAGGGCGCCTATGCCTATTCAGGTCCGGCTCGGCGTCATGCTTGCTGAGCGCAATGTAAAGTCGAAGGACCTGGCCGAGTATGTCGGGATTACCGAAGCCAACCTTTCGCTTCTCAAGAAAGGCCATGTGAAGGGCGTCCGTTTCGAGACGCTGGAGCGGATCTGTGACTTCCTCGACTGCCAGCCTGGTGACCTCCTCCGCTACCAACGCGACGAAACTAACGAAGGAAGTTCTCGATGAATTGGTCGTTCACCCCACGCGTCATGGCTGGTAAGCCATGGCTTTTGCTGACGGCGTTGCCTTTGGCGATGGGTGGGTGTTCGCCTCAGCAACTCTATTACACAGGTCAGGCATGGCGCCAAAGTGTCTGCCGCGAAGCCATCGGCGATGAGCGTAGGCGCTGTGAGACAGAGAATCAAAAAACCTACAACGAATACCAGAGAGAGAAAGACACCGTTAAATAATGGTCGCCGCTATGGCGTGCATAATTACGAAAAAATATGGGAGTAATAAATGTTAAATGCCCAACATCTGAAATTTGGACTTATTATTGCTTTGGCTCTTGGTCTCAGCGGCTGCGCGACCGATATTATGCAAGGCTATATCGGTCGTGCACCTCAAGAAGTTATGGCCCGATACGGACCGCCGTACATTATTTTTGACATGCCCGACGGGAGACGTGCCTACCAATGGCTCCAGATTTCTCATTCGACATCGACAGGCTCTGAAGAAAGCCATACACGCTGGGTGGATGGAAGTAATGGTCATCGAGAGAGTGTCACCACAACCCAAATAATTCCGTCAACGACAGAAGTTCATAAGTGCTTCTATACGATGTATGCGCATCAGACTCCCGCAGGGGGCTGGGTTTTTGACAGCTTCGAAAAGCCTGAATTTGGATGCTGAGCCAATGCGGACATCGAATAAATACTCAAATATGAAATTTCTAACTGAGCGAAATCTTAGGTAGGGCATTGGAATGTTCGAATACCGATGGTCTCGCTTTTATATATTCTCGTGGTCGCGGAGCATCTGAACTTCCGTCACGCGGCGAACGTGCTGGGCACCACACAATCGGGCGTCAGCGCGCGGATCAAGGCGTTTGAAGAGACGCTCGGCATCCTGTTGTTTGAGCGCTGTCATTGGGGCCGTCTGACTGGCAGAGGCCGGACGCTGTTTCGTCACCCAGGTAGCGACCGGCATCGGTCATCTCGACCACTGAAAAGGCGCGCCGGTGCGGGCGCGCCTTTTCGGGAACAGGGCCAAAGCTCGTCTTCAGAAATCCCGGTCGACGACGAAGTCGATCACGTCCAGCAGGGCGCGCTTGATGGGGCTGGCGGGGAACAGGCCCAGGGCGTCGCGGGCCATGGCGCCGTAGTGACGGGCGCGTTCCACGCTGTCGCGCAGCGTGTTGTGGCGCTGCATCAGGGTCAGGGCGTGCTCAAGGTCGCCGTCCCGCTGGTCGATATCCTCCAGCGTGCGGCGCCAGAAAGTGCGCTCCTCGTCATCGCCCCGGCGGAAGGCCAGGACGACGGGCAGGGTGATCTTGCCCTCGCGGAAGTCGTCGCCGATGGTCTTGCCCAGGCGGGCCTGCACAGCGGAATAGTCCAGCACGTCATCCACCAGCTGGAAGGCGATGCCCAGGTTCAGGCCGTAGCTGCGCAGCGCCTCCTCCTCCGCCGCCGGGCGGTCGGCTACCACCGCGCCGATGCGGCAGGCTGCGGCGAACAGCTCCGCCGTCTTGGCGCGGATGACCTCCAGATAGGCTTCCTCGCTGGTGGTGGTGTCGTTGGCGGTGATCAGCTGCAGCACCTCGCCCTCGGAAATGACGGCCGAGGCGTTGGACAGGATGCGCAGCACGTCCAGCGACCCATCCTCCACCATCACCTGAAAGGCGCGGGAGAACAGGAAGTCGCCCACCAGCACGCTGGCCTTGTTGCCGAAGACGGCGTTGGCCGAGGGCTGGCCGCGCCGCAGGTCGCTCTCGTCCACCACGTCGTCGTGCAACAGGGTGGCGGTGTGGATGAACTCGACGCAGGCCGCCAGCGGCTGGTGGCGGTCGCCCTGGTAACCGCAGAGCCGGGCGGCGGCCAGGGTCAGCACCGGGCGCAGGCGTTTGCCGCCGCTGGCCACGATGTAGCCCGCCAGCTGCGGGATCATCTCCACGTCCGAATGCATGCGGCGGACGATGATGTCGTTGACCGCCGCCAGGTCGGTCGCCACCAGGTCCACCAGCGCCTCCAGGGCATCGGTGCCGGCCTTTCGGCGCTTGGGATCGAGGGGGGTGACGACGGCCACGAAACGCACTCCTGCCAGTAGGGGCCAACGCCTGCCGGGACGCAGATCAGTTGACGGCCCTGGATAGGACAGCGAGCATACCGGCGCAACCCCCGTGGTCAAGCTGGCAGACCGCATCGCCGCCCCCCATCTATGCCGCGTGCGTCAGCCGCGCGGCCGGCGCACCCCGCCAACTGGCGCACCCCGAACGAGGTCCAGCCCATGCAACCCATCCTGCGTAGCAACAACCCGGTGGAATTGTCATGGGCGCAGGCCGTCCTGGCCGGTGCCGGCATCGAGGCGGTGCTGCTGGACGACTACACCGCCGCGGTTGAGGGCAGCATCAGCGCCATCCCCCGCCGCCTGATGGTTCCGGACGAGGTGGTGATGGCCGCCAACGCTGCCCTGGCCGAGGCCCGGGCGGCGTTGGCCCAGGCGGCGTTGGAGGAGCCGACGTGATTCTCGAGTCCATCCCCGCGACGCCCCCTCCGGACGGGCCGACCGGCGACGACGTCACGGAGGACACGCTGCTGGGCGGACGGGTGCGGCTGTTGCAGCCGGCGCAAGGATATCGCGCGGCCATCGATCCCGTGTTGCTGGCCGCCGCCACACCAGCCGCCGGTGCCGACCGGGTGGTGGACCTGGGTTGCGGCGCCGGGGCCGCGGCCTTCTGCCTCACGGCCCGCCTGGACGGTGTGCGCGTGGCCGGGCTGGAGGTGCAGGCGGCGGCGGCGGATCTGGCCCGCCGCAACGCCGAGCTGAACGGGGTCGCATCCCGGGTGCGCATCACCCTGGGAGACACGGCCCAGGCGCCGGCCCATCTGCCGGCGGGGTCGGATCCGGACCTGGTGTCCGGGCGTTTCGACCATGTCATGACCAACCCGCCCTTTTATCCCGGCGCGCGGCACACGCGGTCCCCCCGGGTGGGCAAGGCGGCCTCCCATGGCGAGGGCACGGCCGACCTTGCCACCTGGATCGCGGCGGCCGCCCGCCTGCTGGCCCCGCGCGGCACCCTGACCATGATCCATCGCGCCGACCGCGTGGATGAGATCCTGGCCCGCCTGGCCGGCCGCTTCGGCGCCGTGGTGCTCTATCCCCTCTGGCCCCGCGCCGGGGTCGAGGCCAAGCGCGTCATCATCCGCGCCCGCCTGGGCGCCCGCAGTCCCGCCCGCCTGCTGCCCGGCCTGGTGCTGCACGGCGAGGGCGGGGGCTACACCCCGGCGGCGGAGGCGGTTCTGCGCGACGGTGCCGGGCTGGACTTCCAGTAGACTGGACTTCCCGGCGGCGGCCGGGTATCCCGGGCGGCACGGCACAACTGGCACGCGGATGGAAGCCCAGCATGGACATTAAGCGCCTGGAGATCGACGGCCTGGTCATGGTGAAGCCCCGCCGGTTCGGCGACGAACGGGGATGGTTCACGGAAACCTGGAACGCTGAAAAACATGCGGAGGCTGGTATTCCCGGCCCCTTCGTCCAGGACAACCAGTCCCTGTCCCGCGTTCAGGGCACCGTGCGCGGCCTGCACTTCCAGCTGCAGCCGGCGGCCCAGGGCAAGCTGGTGCGCGTCATCCGCGGCCGCATCCTGGACGTGGCGGTGGATCTGCGCGAAGGCTCCCCCACGTACGGCCGGCACGTGGCGGTGGAGCTGGATGCCGAGGAAGGCTGGCAGCTGTGGGTGCCGGTCGGCTTCGCCCATGGCTTCTGCACCCTCGTCCCCGATACCGAGATCGCCTACAAGGTGACGGCCCCCTACAGCCCCGCTCATGACCGTGGCCTGCTGTGGAACGACCCGGCCCTGGGTATCCGGTGGCCGGACTTCGCCGGCGCCGTCCTGTCGGACAAGGACGGCAAGCTGCCGGCCCTGGCCGATGTCGGTGTGCCGTTTCCGGCGTGATGACGTCAGGCCCTGGCCGCCCCGGCCAGGGCCGCCGCCAGTCTGGGGCC
Source organism: Azospirillum sp. B4 (assembly GCF_000333275.1). Taxonomy (GTDB): domain Bacteria; phylum Pseudomonadota; class Alphaproteobacteria; order Azospirillales; family Azospirillaceae; genus Nitrospirillum. Next base: position 7,984 of record NZ_BACU01000588.1, read on the forward strand.
CAGGATCGCCAGGTCATAGTCCCGGGCCACGAGCTCGCGGCCGGCCATGGCCAGGCGCCGGCGCAGGTCGGCGTCATCCCGCAAGGCGCCCAGGGTTTGTACCCATTGCGCCGGGTCGTCGGCCCATAGTCCCGTGACCCCATCGGTGACGATGCGGCGGTTCTCCCCCACCGGGCTCGCCACCACGGCCTTGCCGGCGGCCATGTATTGCAACAGCTTGAAGCCGGATTTGCCTTGGGCGAACGGGGTGTGGGGCAGGGGCATGACGCCCACGTCGATGCCGGCCAGTGCCGCGGGCTCGCCGGCCTCGCTCCAGGGAATGAACTCTTCCGGCACGCCGGGCAGCCCGACGGGGCTGGTGCCGATGGTGACCAGCGTCAGGGGGCCGCCGGCCGCCAACGCCGCCAGCGGTTCGGCCAGGGCCCTTAGGTACCGGGCGGAAGACGGGGTGCCGATCCAGCCCACGCGAAATCCCGCCCCGCGCCGTTCGGGGGTGGACGCCGCCTGATAGCGGGCCAGATCCACGGGCGTGGGCAGGCGCAGCAGCGCGCGGGCCCCCGCCCGCTCCGCCCAGTCGGCCAGGGCCTCGTTGGCGACGACGGTCAGGGCGGAGGCCGCCACCAGCCGTTCCAGTTTGGTACCCAACAGGCGGCGCACCGGCGCCCGGGGATGGCCGGCATAGCGCAGGTGCCAGGCGTCGTCGAAATCCAGCACATAGGGCCGGCCGCGGAACAAGCGGCGCTCCAGACCCGCCGGCAGCCAGGGCAGCGCCTCCTTCTCGATCCACAGCAGGCCGGCGCCGCGATGGCCGGCCAAGGCCCCCAGCCGCTGGCGATAACGCCCGGCCAGGGCCCAACCATTCATCGGCCGCCCGGAATACAGCCGCTGAAGATAGGCGTCGTCGAAGAAGGGCGCCATCGCGACGTCCAGGCCGGCCGCTGCCAGATGGGAGAGCGGGTCAAAAAAACGCAGGCGGCTGCTGGCCCCCAGGCGGTCATAGCGGGGCAAGGCCAGGACGCGCCGTGGGGCGGCGTCCCGGTGCGCGGATGTCGATGGGGCGGTCACGGGGGGCAGGTCACGGGGGCCAAGTCACGGGGGCCAGGTCACGGGGGAACGTGGGCTCAGCCCTTGCGGGCCACGATCAGCAGACGCTCAGGCCCGGTGGGGGTGGCCGGCGGCTGCGACACCACCTCCACCACCGTCAGGCCCGCCTGGCGCAGGGCGCCCTCGACATGATCCCGGCGGTGCAGGTAGCGGCCGTTTTCCTTCAGGGTCACGGCGGGGGACCAGGGTTCCGCCGCGTCCAGGACCAGGGCCAGCGTCCCGCCTGGCACCAGGGCCCGGGCGGCGGCGCTGGCCAGGGGCGCCAGGTCGCCGACATGGTTGGCGATGTCGGTGGACAGGATCAGGTTGGCGCTGTCGGCCGATCGCTCCAGCGCCGTGGCGTAATCACCGTGCACCAACTGGTCGTACAGGCCGCCGCGCGCCGCCATTTGGATGGCGGCGTTGGAGGCGTGCACGCCCACCAGGTTGGCGGCATGGGGCTTCAGCAGCGGGCCGAAGGTGCCCACGCCGCAATCCAGCTCCAGCACCTGCAGGGTGCCGGCCGCCGGCCCCAGATGGCGCGCCAGCGCAGCCGCCAGGGCGGGGGTCAGCGGGGCCACCGCGCCGGCCACCGCCTGTTCCGTCAGCATGGCGGCCTGGGCGTCGTACAGCTGCTCCAGGTAGGCGGGTTCGGCGCGCGCGGGCGTGGGCGCCAGGCCCAGCGCCGCCTCCGTATGGCGCAGGATGGGGGTGGAGCCACCGGCGCGCCATTTCGCGACCAGCGCCTGGGCGGCGGCGCCGTTGCCGCCGGCCTGCAGCGCCGCGGCCACCTGGGCGGCCTCCAGCTCGGCGGATACGCTCGTCTCGGGGCGGTTGAGCGCCTGCTGGATGGCGGCGGCGGCTTCGGCCAGGTGGCCCAGTCCGCGCAGGGCGACGGCGCGGCCGACATGGGGGGCGGCTTCGAAGGGGCGCAGCACCGTCAGCCGGTCGAAGGCGGCCAGCGCCTCCTGGTACAGTCCGGCCTCGTTCAGGACCAGGCCCAGGTTGGAATGCGCCTGGGCCAGATCCGGCTGGGCCTGGGCGGTGGCACGCAGATAGTCCAGCGCCTCGTCCGGACGGCCGAGGCGGCGCAGCACCAGGCCCAGGTTGGCGGCGGCCTCCACATACGCGGGCCGCGCCTCCAGCGCGTTGCGGTAGTGCTGCTCGGAGATGTCCAGGTGACCGGCGTCCTGGAACAGGGTGGCCAGGTTGAAATAGGCCTCCGCCAGCATGGGCTCGCGCTCCAACGCGTCCAGGTAATGGCTGGCGGCCTCATGCCCCTGGCCCAGGCGCTGGCAGGCGGCGCCCAGGTTGAAGCGGTAGATGGGGTTGTCGGGGTCCAGCGCCACGGCCATGGCGTAGGCCGCCTTGGCGCCCTCATTGTCCTGCTGCTGCTCCAGCGCCATGCCCAGGTCGGCGCGCAGCACGGCGTCGTCCGGGCGCAGGCCCACCGCCTGGATCAGCAGGGTCACGGCGTGGGCCCCGTCGCCGCTCTCCAGGGCCGCCAGGCCTTCGGCTTGCAGGGTCAGGGCGGCCGCGTCTTCCGGCGTGGCGGGCGTGCTGTCGGTGGTGTCGGTCATACTTCCTCCGCCGGCGGATCGGGGATCCGGCCTTGCTTCTCTCTGGCGTGCAGGATAGGGGGCGCCGCCGCCGCTGGATAGAGGCAAGATAGGCCCACCGGCGGCGGATTCACCGGTCATTTCAGGGATTTCCCGCCCTCAGCAGCCCATGGCGGGCCAGAGCGTCGCCGTGGCGCGTCACATGATCGTGTAACAGGCTGGTCTGGAAGGCCCGCAGCGCCGGGTTGCGCAGGATGCGGAAATAGCCCGCCAGGGCCTGCCCAGCCACCTGGACGTGGCCGTCATAGACGTCCATGAACCAATGACGGCTGGCTGTGCAGTGGACCAGCCGCACCGGCCGTCCCCGCACCGTGTGGCCCTCACCGGGCTCTCCGTCACGCCGGGGCCGGATCAGGGGAAGCAGATGGTTCTGCGGCTGCCATTCCACCGGATCCAACAGCAGCGCCCGGCCCGCGTGGCCCCAACGGGGCCCGTGCGCCAGCAGGGCCATGACGTTCTGTTCGAACAGCGGGTGGGGCGCCAGCCCCCGGCTGCGGCGGTCCCAGTCGGCCAGCAGGGCGCGTGACCGGCACAGCCAGAACCCGACGCTGAGATAGGGGGCGGCGGGGTCGGCGCCGCTGTCGGCCAGCAGGGCGCGGAAGGGGGCCATGGCGGTGCCGCCCTCGTCCATCGCCGCGATGTCGCGCAGGCAGACGCCGTTGATATCGGTGGTCAGCGCGATGTCGGCTCCCGCCTCTTCCAGGCGATGGGCCAGCCCGGCCATGACGCCGGCGTCCAGGCCGGTCACCAGCATGTCGGCGTCGATCCAGCACAGCCCCCGCCACGGCCGCTCGCCGACATAATCCAGGATCGCGGCCTTCTTGGCATAGGGGTGCAGGCTTTCGGGCACCGTGGCCGGGCGGGGCAGCAATTGCCCGCGTTCCTTCAGATAGGCCTGCTGCCCGGCGTCCAGGCCATAGTCGCAGACCATCAGCGGTGCGTCCGGCAGCCGCCGGGCGAAGCTTTCCAGCAGCAGCAGGGTGGTGGCGAAATAGCGCCGGTCCGCACCGGTGACGTAGAGGATGGCGGTCATGCCGTCGACCCCATCGCCAGGGTGTCGGGCCAGCGGCGTCCATGCGCCAGGCGCAACGACGGATACCAGGGCGTGGCGTCGCCGCTGGCGGGCCAGCGCCAGTCCGCGTCTGGTGGCACCAGCACCACGCCTGGCCGTCCCAGGGCGCCCGCCAGGTGGGCCAGGATGCCAGCCGGCAGGGCGACGGTGTCCACCGCCGCCAGCGTGGCCGCCAGGCTGGCCCACTCCTCTGGCGCGTCCGGCGCGGGCGGCGCCACGGCCACGGCAGTCAGGCCATTGGGCAGGGGCGGGCAGCCGCCGTTGGCCGCCACCGCCACCGTCCGGCCGGCAGGCAGATCAGGGCGCACGCCGGCCGGTGCCATCAGGTATGGGCCGGACCAGAAGGCCGCGGGATCCCAAAGCGCCAGGCGATCGGGCAATTCCTGCAACGGCACCTGGACATCGGCCTGGACGGCGTCGATGCCCCGGGTGGCGACCGTGACGCCGGCCAGGGGCTGGCCCGGCCCGGTGGGCAGCAGGGCGGCCCAGCCGGGCGGCACCTCCGCCACCACGTCCACGCCCCGGTCGCGCAAGCGGGGCAGCAGGCGGGCCAGGTGCGGCAGGGCGTCGGCCTCCACCTCGTCCCAAACCAGCAATCGGCGGCCCCGGATGTCTTGGTCCGCCCGCTCCCACAATGGGATGGCGCCGTGGCGGCGGGTGGTGGCCGGCCGCATCCAGCGCCAGGCCAGGTCGGCGAAGCCATCGCGCCAGGCCCCCAGGCGCAGGCAGGCGGCGGCGTGGGCCAGGCGGGCGCTGGCGTGGTCGGGCCGCAGGGCCAGGGCCTGGGCGTAACGCGCGCGGGCGCCGGTGATGTCGTCGCGGGCCTGCAGCAGCCGGCCCCAGGCATGGCACGTGTCGGCGTCGGTGCCGACGGCGGCTTCAAGGGTGGTCAGCACGGCCTCGGCCTGGTCCGGCGCCGTTGGGATCAACAGTTCCGCCCGCAGGCGTTGGGCGTCCGCGCTGACGGCGTCGGCGGGCGGCAGGGCGTCCAGCATGCCCAGGGCGGCGTCGTGCTGGCCGCGCCGGGCCAGCAGGAGGGCCAGCCCCACGCGGGCCGCCAGCATCACCGGATCCGCAGTCAGCAAGGCGCGATAATGTTCCTCCGCCTCCACCACCGCGCCGATGCCGGCCAGACCGTCGGCCAGGGCCAGCCGGGTGGCCGGCGGCATGGGCGCTCCCAGGGCGTCGATCTCCAGCCGTGCCTCCAACGCCAGGTCCGGCTGATTCGCGCGCTGACGCGCGTCGGCCAGGGCCGACAGGCCCCGCGCCAGGTTGGCGGCGATGTCCGGCACGGCGACGGCGGCCGGCAGGGCGTGGGCGCGGCGGATCAACGCCACCCCCGCTTCCAACCCGGCGGCGTCGTTTCCCGCCCGCTGCAGCGTCAGCACCCCGCGAAGGTGCAGGGCGTCCACCTGCTCGGGCAACTGTTCAAGGATGGCGGTGTACAGCGCCTCCGCCTCGTCCAGCCGGCCGGCGCCATGGTGGGCGACCGCGGCGGACAGCGCCTGGGCCAGGGACATGCCTTCACCGGACATGCCTTCACTGGACATGGTCACAGGCCCAGGGTGGGGATCACGCGCTGATGTCGATCAACTGCCCGCGCCCGCCGCTGGGGGCGGGGCCGGCGGGGGCCGCGCTTTGGCCGGTCAGCAGCTCCGTCGCCGCGGCGGCCTGGGCATCCGCGTTCTGCTTCAGGGCTTTCACCTGAAATTGCGCACTGGCCTGAAGCACGTTGGCGGCGGTGGCCGCGGCGGCCTGGCTATCGATCTGCATCACAAAACACTCCGGGGCCGTGCATTCCGGCCGATGGTTGCAGTATCGCGCCGATTGGCTGGCCGCTCAAGGTGTCAGCTCAGCGAACTCATGATGCTGAAGCATAGTTGGTCGCCTTGGGCGTGCAGGGTCTTGAGCGCGTCCTTGGGCAGGGGAATGCGCTTTTCCCGGCAATAGGCCACGATCAGCCGCGCCAGCTGGTAGGATTCCACCTGAATCTCCTCACGCCCGCCCCCGGCGGCGTGGTCGCTGGACAGCTTCACCGTGGGCGGTGGGCCCTCCACCACCTGGATGCCGGTGATGCGGCGGCTGGGGTCGAATCCTTCCAGCGGCACCGTCTGGAAGACGAGCTTCAACTCGTCATTGGAAAAAATGATGTGCCGGATTTCCGTGATCATGACCGTTTCCTTGAACTCAGGCCTTGGGGGATCAGGCCGTGGCGCGCTTCTTCTGGCGGCGGCGGTAAATGGTGCAGGGGTTGATCTCCAGCAGCGCCGCGGCGCGGGTGATGTTGCCCTGGCACAGGCGGATGGCCTCCTCGATGGTTTCCTCCTCCACCATCCAAAGCGGCCGGATGCGGCGCTCGGGGTTGGGGTCCAGGTCGCCGGCGGCCGTTGGCGCTTCGTCGAGGGGGATGGGGGCCGCCCAGCCGTTCGGGGCGGGCGCGTTCATGCCCGGAATGCGGGCGCCCCCCATGGAAACGCCCCCGGGAGCCGGCACCGGGGCGGGCATGGCCGGTGGCATGCCGAATCCGGTCGGCGCCACGCCCAGGGGCGCCGGGCCCGCCAGGTTGGCGGCGGGCGGCGGGGTGAAGGGGAAGGGCATGGGCCCCGCCATGGCGGCCCAGCGCGGATCGTTCAGCATGGGAGGGACGATCATGGTGGGCTTGTTCAGCGGGGGCGGCAGCATGAAGGGCTGGATGACGGCGCCGTCATTCAGCACCACCACGTTGCGCACCACGTTCAGCAACTGGCGGACGTTGCCCGGCCAGGCGTAGGTGCGCATGATCTCCTCCGCCTCATCGCTGAAGCCGGTGAAGGACTTGCGCTCCTCCTGCGTGTACTTGGCCAGGAATTCCCGCGCGATCAGCAGGATGTCATCCCCACGGTCGCGCAAGGGCGGCAGCTCGATGGAGATGACCTGCAGGCGATAGAACAGGTCCTCGCGGAACCGGCCGGCCTGCACTTCGGCGAAGGGGTCGCGGTTGGTGGCGCAGACGATGCGCACGTCCACGGCCTCCGCCTTCTCGCTGCCCACCTTCTTGACCATGCCGGTCTGCAGGAAGCGCAGCAGCTTGGCCTGAAGGGCCAAGTCCATCTCGCCGATTTCGTCCAGGAACAGCGTGCCGCCGTCGGCCTGCAAGGCGGCGCCGGCGTGATCCGACGTCGCCCCGGTGAAGGCGCCCTTCACATGGCCGAAGATCTCGCTTTCCATCAGGTCCTTGGGGATGGCGGCGCAGTTCACCGGGATGAAGGGGCGGCCGGTGCGGGGGCTGCGGCGGTGGATGGCTTCGGCGCAGACCTCCTTGCCGGTACCGCTTTCACCGGTGATGAACACTGTCGCCTTGGACGGCGCCGCCGCCTCGATCATGCGATAGACGCCGCGCATGGCGGGCGAGATGCCGACGAAGCCCAGATAGCCCAGCGGATCCTCGACCAGGGCGGTGGGCGGTGCCGCCTCCAGCACCTTTTCCCGCTCGGCCAAGGCGGTCGCCATGGCTTGACGCAGGCGCTCCGTCCCGGCAGGCAGCAGCAGCACGTCCACCGCGCCGGCCCGCATCACGTCCACCGCCAATTGCACCGACCCCTGGGCCGTCAGCGCCACCACCTGCGGCGCCTTGGCGTCGGCCTTCAATTCCTTCAGCAGGTCCAGGCCGCTGCCGCCCGGCAGCTGCAGGTTTAGCAACACCACGTCGGCCGGCATCTCAGCCAAGGCGCGGCGGGTGGCGGCGGCCGTGTCCACCACTTGCAGGGCATGGCCGTCCTTGCGCAGCGCCTGGCCGTAGGCGGCGGCCAGCGACGGCGTGGGTTCGACGATCAGGACACGGCGCGGACGGGTTTCCATGGGGCGGGCGCTTTCATGATACCGGCGGCCCGCACCACACCTGTTCAATCGGAAGGTGCGTCAGGCAATGCAGCTTGCGGCAGTTCGGTTGGTTTTTATGCACTTTTGACAGATATACCGCACTATGCAATGCCAAATCCTAACCTTTAGATCAGATCACCGCCCCCGATCTTTGGTGGCATCCAATGTGCGGACGGGCAAGGGCATATTGCATACGTCTATATGCCCCGCCGGAATGGGGAAGAACTCTTCCCGCCGGTTGCGGCGCGACTCGACATAGGCCGCCCAGGTTGGGGTGTCGGTGCGCAGCACGATCAGGTTTTCGCGCTGGTCCGCCGGCAGGTCGGCCGCCAATCGCACCTGGGTGATGGGGATGCGATCCTCCGGCTTGTCGTAAAAACCCATGGCCGCCTTGCCGCGTGGCAGGGCGCTCAGCACCTCCATGCCGCGCAGCACCCGGCCCACCACCGTGATGTTGCGGTCCAGGTGGCGCGGCGCCTGCCCGATGACGGCGTACAGCTCGGCACCGCTGCCGCTGTCCAGCGCCATGTCGCGGCCGACGCCCACCATGCCGTAGCAATGCACCAGCCACGCCTGCCCGCCTTTGCGGTCGCGCGCGGCGGGGAAGCCATCGCTGAAGCCCGCCTCGGGGGCGTAGGTGTCGCGGTCGGGCAGGGGGGTGAAGGGCAGCTTGGCCAGGGCGGGGCCACGCACCACGAATTCCGGCGCCAGCTTGGTCTGCGCCGTCTTCGGCGTGCGGGTGCCATCGGCGTCGCCCCACTGGGTGACGTAATTGTCCTGCACCCGGTCCACGGCCAGGCCATCGAACCAGCCTTCGCGCACCAGCTTGCGGATGTTGTCGGCGTGCGCCGGGGCGAAGGCGGGTGCCAGCTCGATGATCACCCGGCCCTGGGCCAGGTCCATGTACAACAGGTTTTCCGGGTCCGGGGACCGCCAGTCGGTGGGCGTGGACGCCGCCAGCACCTCGGCCGATGTGGGGCCGGTGGGCCTGGCGGCCTGACGGGGCTTGTCGGCGGCCTGGGCGGTGATGGACAGACAGAACAGGGCTGCCGCCAGGCCGGTGGCGGACACCATGGAACGACGCATCGCTTCCCCTTCTTTATTCAGGCGGCTCACGCCGCCGGCTGGCCGCAGGATCGATCCCACGGCCAGGGAAGGGCAAGGGGGAAAGTCATTTCGCGGCGATGGAGATGGTGACCGTGTCCTGGTACTGGCCGGCGACCGCCTGGTTATTACCCGGCAGGCTGACGGCCAGGGTGCCCTGGCGGCTCTGGCTGGAACCGGTACGGTCGGCGGTCAGCGTCCCGCTCTTGGCGGCGGTGGTGTTGTCGTAGGTCAGATTGTAGGCTATGGCGGTGGAACCGGTGGCGCTGCTTTTCAGCGTGCCGCTGTTGGCGGAGGCGACCGACACGGTATAGCCGTTGCCGGCGTTGCACTGCTCCGTCACCGAACCCACGGTCACGCCGCTCTGGCCGTTGACCAAGTCCAGGGTGGCGTTGCTGTCGGTGACGGCGACCGTGCACACGGTGGGCACGTTTGCCCCGATGTGAATGGTGCCGGAATCGCTGGCGGCCCAGGCGGGGCAGGTGAAGGCCAGGGCGGCGGCGACGGTCAGGGCCAAACAGACCCCCTGGACGTGCACGGTATGCCGGTCCCGGGGCGCATTGGGCAGATGCTGGGACATTTTTGTCTCCAAGGGCGCCGCCAAAGGGCCGCGCCATCTGTCGTTCATCTTAGGGCGCCGCCTTGTGCGCCGCCCTGCGCTGGATCACATGGGTGATCCTTGGCGCTGGTCCAGATCGTATGTCAGTTCGCCGTCACCGTCATCAGCAGATAATCGGTATAGGTGCCGGCGATGACCTTGGTGACATCGCCGATGACGATGATGAAGGTATGCCGGTCCAGGCTGGAATAACTGTAGTAATTCAAGGTCGTGCCGCTGGCCGACACCCCTCGGCCGTCCACCGTCATGGTGTAGGGGATCTTGGTGTTGGCGCTGTTGTTCACCAACTGGCCACCGTTCTGCGACTGGATGCTGACGCTGTAGCCGGTATTGCCCGACACCTCCAGGTCGAAGCTGCGGCTGGCGCCGGTGGTCAGCTCCCCGAAGTCGACGTTGGCGGCCGACGCCCCCAGCGAGGTGCGCAGGCCGCCGACATTGATGGTGGCGGAAACGGAGGTGCGGACGGTGGCGCGCACCTGGACGATGGCCGTGTCCATGATGGCGACGATGTTGCCCGAACTGTTCAGCTGATACAGCGTCACCGTCACCTGGTCGAAATAGTAGGACGACCCCACCAGCTGCCCGCTGGGGACGGAGGCGTAGAAGCCCGTGGTGGCCGTCTGGCTGCTGCGGCCGTTGCTGACGCTGCCGGTGATCAGGTTGCTGACGTTGCCGGTGCCGCTGTCGCCCACCCGCTGCGTCAGGGCCGCGTCCTTGTACAGGTCATAGCTCAGCCAATTGCCGCTGAGCCCCAGCATGCGGCGGGTGCCGCCCCACAGGCCGCTGTCGATGCCGATGCCGAAGGTGCAGTTGCTGCCGGCGATGTACTGCACCGTCACCGTGTTGTAGGTGGGGGGCAGCAGGCTGGCGAAGGGGTCGTAGCTGGTGACCGGCGTCACCTGCGACAGGCCGCTCAGCAGGGCGTAGCAGCTCTGCGCCGCCCGGGCCGGCAGGGCCGCCAGGATCATCAGCAGGCACATCGCCATCAGGGCGGCCCACCGGGTGGGGGCCCGGTGGAGGAGATGGGGGAGGCGTGGGCTCGGCGACTGTCGCATGGCATCCAGGATAGCGGCGTCCCGGCCGGGGCGCACCCGGTCAGGGGAATGGGCCCGGCGGCGGAGGCCGCCGGGTGAAGGCTTCCGGTCAAGCAAGAACCGTTCCTCGGCCGCCCGCCTCGGCGCGGTGGTGCGCGACCCTATCCTCATGGCCTCGCCCCTTCGGCCGTCTTGGGCGCCAGGGTGATGGTCTTGCCAGGCAGGGCCTCCAGCTTCAGCGTCCCCAGGGGCAGCAGGCCTTCCGCCTCACGCGGAACGGTGACGGGGATGGGCTTGTGCGGCACGCCGGTCAACTGCATCAGCCATTCGCCGGGGCGCACGCTTTCCACGCGGAAGCGGCCCTTGCGGTTGGTGAAGAACTGCACCTCCAGGCCGGATTTGGGGTCCTTGGCGTTGACGGCCTTCGTGCCCTTGCCGTCCGCGCGGACCAGCATGCCGGCGGCCAGTGGCACCGGCTTGCCGTCGGGGTCCAGCAGCACGCCGTCCAGCGACACGGTGGCGTCGGTGCCGATGGGTACCAGGGTGCCGGTGTGGTTGCCCGGCACCACCGCCGGCCGGTCGTTGCCGATGTCGTAGCCCATGGGCGCGTCCGGCACGTCCAGCAGCAGCGGCCGCACCAGGTAGGCCGAGATGTTGGGCACCACCGGCGGGCCCAGCCAGTCACTGGACGACAGGTAATGGCCGGTGACGGGATCCACGCCGATCTGTTCGTCCGCGATGCGGGGGTGGGGCACCACCAGGGCGAAGCTGTTGGTCACCGGCCGGGTGACGCCGACATGGCCATCGGCGAAGACCAGGCCGGTGGCGAAGTTCAGGGTGGTGCGCTCGTCGTTCTGCAGCGGCCCGTTGATGGTGGACAGGCGCTGGCTGTAGTCGTGGCGCACCGACGCTTCGAACCGGTCCATGGTGTAGCCGACGGCGGCGTTGGCCTGGTAGGTACCGGTGGTGTTGGTGGCGTCCACGTCCAGGTTCCAGGAATTGGTGGGCCAAGGGTCCTGGTAGCGCCAGTCGATCTCCCGCTGGCGGCTGAGCGTGTCCATGGTGAAGCCGGCGGATTGCACGCCGTCGCCGAAGGTGTAGCGGAACGCCATGTAGGCGCTGTTGTCCGCCTCCCGCGTCACGGTGTTGCGCGCCCGGCTCAGCGTCAGTTCCAGGGTGGCGTGGCGGCCGAAGCGGCGGCGGAAGCCCAGGTCCACGGAATAGCCATCGATCTGGCTGGGATCGCGCACCAGCTGATAGCGACCGCTCAGCGTGGCGGTGAGATCCTCGTCCAGCGGCTGGCCATAGCGGGCGGACACGTCGTAGGACACGGTGTTGCGGGGATCCGTCGTGCCCAGGCTGGCATAGCCGCCGGACCGCCAGCTGCCCTGGGCCGTCAGGGTGCGCTGCTGGTAGAATTGCTCGTCATTCGTATAGTTGCGGTAGGTCACGTCCATCGACGCCCCGCGTGAGGCACCGAAACTGGCGCCTGGGTTCAAGCCGATGGTGCCCAGGCCGGTGACGAACAGCACTTCCGTCCCGATGATCTGCTGGCTTTTGTCCGCCTGCAGGCTGGCGCCCAGGGTCAGGTCGTCGGTGATGCCCTGGCGGTGATAGGCGGAGAAGGTGGGGCGGCCGCGATCATAGGTCAGGCGGTCGGTGCCGGTGGTGTAGGGGACGCCCACCGTGTAGTTGAACTCCGACACGCCGGCGGCCAGCAGTTCGGAATCGAAAAAGAACGGGAAGTCGATGGTCTGGACGCGGCCGAACGCGTCGGTGATGCGCACCTGCACGTCGTTGGTGCCCGAGGTGCCGGGGAAGTCGGACAGGTTGACGGGGCCCGCGTCCTCCCGGAACGTGCGGGTGGGGCGGCCGTTCACCAACACCTCCACTGTCGAGGGTGAATCCAGGACGAAGTCGCGGCTGCCCGTGGGCTGGATGGCGCGGTAGGGCTGCAGGGTGTAGTTGCGGGCGATGGACAGGCCGGTCAGGGGCCGGTTGGTCTGGATGCCGGTGATGGAATAGTTCAGGTCGCCGGCCTGCAGGCGCACCGCGTCCTCAGGGAAATCGCGGATCAGCCGGGCGGGGCCGCGCATGAAATGGTGGCCGTACTGCTCCTGGTACTCACCCTCCCATTCGAAGGACCAGCCGTCGATATTGCCGCCCCCGTCCAGGCCCAGGTTCAGGGGCTGGCGGTAGTTGCCGCTGTCGGTGGCGGGCTGCGCCAGGAAGACCTGGGCGGTGCGCAGGTTGACGTAGGCGGCGGCGTCGGCCGGGTCCAGCACCTGATAGCCGTTGGCGGCGTTGGCGCGGTTCACCACCGTCAGGTTGCGCACGGCGCGCAGCTGCGGCGGCACCTTGACCGACAGCGTCAGTTCCTTGGGATCCAGGGTCATGGTGATGCCGCCACCCGGACCGTTCTGGGACAGCGCGCTGATCTTGGCATAGCCGTCGGTGCCCGCCTGGGACGTCAGGTCGCCCAGGGCCTTGGCCTGGACGAAGTCGCGCAGCAGCAGGGCCAGGCGACCCAGGTCCACCTGGGTGTCGGCGGGGTCGGGTGCCACCTTGGCGGGTATCTGCCCCATCTCCCGCCCCTCCACCTTCACCGGCAGATCCAGCGTGGTGGCCTTTTCCGCCTTCTTCTTCTTGCCGAAAGCCTTTTCGAACAGGGCGTCGGTATTGGTGCCAGCGGGTGGCGCCGACTGGGCGCGCGCCACTCCAGGTGCCCCCAGGGTCAGGGTCGCCAAGGCCGACAGCAGGGCGCAGACGAACGCGCCCCGGCGCAGGCGGCCGGGGCGGTTGGCAAAATGGGTACCGTTGTCCAGGCGGATACCGGTATTCAGGCGCGACAGGCGCAACGCCGTCCTCGTCTCAAGGCGCCTGGTCAGGGCACCGACAGGGTCACCGTGGCGGGGCCTTGGGGAAGGTCCGCCGGCCAGGGGATATGGAAACGGCGGGTGACCCCGGCAAGGACGTTTTCGCCCACCATGCCGGTCAACTGCTCCTTGCGCAGGGTGACGGTCTTGCCGTTGACCTGGGCGGTCAGCTCCAGGTCGCGCATGACCTGGCGCGAAGTCCCGTCATTGCGCACCACCACCTCCATCACGGTGCCTGTGGCGGGTGCCGTGGCGGGCTTGGGTGCTGCGGACACCACGGTCAGCTTGGGCTTGGCGCCCTCCGGCACGACGTAGAGCGAGGCCACGTACTTCACCAGCAACTTCACCTGGCCGCCCTGAACGGGGGCCGGGCCCAGGTCGATGGGCAGCTGCTCCGCCACCAGGCGGAAGGGCAGTTCCTTGGCCGGCTTCGGATCACCGGACCATTGCACACGGATGGACTGGTTCTCGCCCGGCTGCAGAATGATCTGTTCGGGCACGATGGCAAAGCTGTCCTCCGCCTCCGTCAGGATGTCCTGGCCGTCCTGGTCCATGTTGCGGGCCATGACCTTGACGTCGATGGCCACCGGGTCCTTGCCATCATTTTCCACCCGGAAGATCTGGGTGGCGCCGCGCCCGCTGGGCTCCATATCCATTTCTATCGGGATCAAGCGGAAGGAGGCGAGCGCGCCGGTTGACAGCAGCAGCGCACCGGCCAGGGCAGGCAGGGTTGCGCGCAGGACGCGGTGTAAACGGGACCGGTAAAGTGCCGACATGGATGATCGCCCGACTCTTTCGCAGAATTTCAGTGCGGATGCGCCTGATGCGGCGGCGCTTTCAATAACGATATGCGACTCTACTTGGGCGCCGCCCCCGACGTTTGCGGCCCCACCATACCGAGATGTTCGCGGCCTTGCATCCGCTTCCGTGCCCTGTATCGGTGAATTCCGGCGGCTACGGCTGGTCACGGGTCCTGCCCTGGGGTAGACCTGGGGAATTCCCTGTCCACAGCAAACCGGTTTTCCATCATGGCCACCCTGTTCGTCGCCCGCAGCGCCAACCTGTCGAAATGGGCGTCCGATGTCGGCCTGCCCAAGAACATCTTCAAGGTGGGGGTGGTGGAGGGGGGCGCCGAGGCCGTGGCCGCTGCGCTGGCTGCCGGCTGGGCGGCGGAAAAGGACTGGACCCTGGTGAAGAAGGTGGAGGTGGGCGACTGGACGGAGGAGGAGGCGCTGCAGCGCCTGTCCGCCAAGGAAAAGCCGGTCGATCCGAATTATTACCCCCGCCTGAAGGGGGCTGCCGGCATCTATAAGCTGACCCCCACCACGGTGGGCAACCACCTGATCGTGGCCCGCGCCATGGCCGGCAACGAAAGCCTGGACTTCAAGCTGAAGGTCGCCGACTACGCCAATTACCTGATCCAGTTTGCCCAGCCGCCGAAGGCGGCGGGTGAATAAGACGGCCGAAGGCGGCGGGTGAGTAACCTGCGCCTGGTAAGGGGCAGGCTTTTAAAGCGTACCGGCCCGGTGGGAAACCTACCGGGCCGTTTGTTATCCGGCGGGGATGATTGACGCCCGAATATTACCTGACTAAAGTCAGAGATATGGACAACGATCAGCTCTCCCGCGTGCGCCGCTTCAACCGGGCGGTCACCCACCGCATCGGTGTGCTGGACGGCAACTACCTGGGCAGCGGCCGCCCGCTGGGGGAGGCCCGCCTGCTGTTCGAGATCGGCCGTGACGGTACGACGGTGCGCGAGTTGCGCGCCCGCCTGGGCCTGGACTCGGGCTATCTCAGCCGTCTGTTGCGCGCCTTCGAGGCGGAAAAGCTGACGACCACCCAGACCGACACGCGGGACGCCCGGGTGCGGCGCGTCGCCCTGACGCCCAAGGGGCGGCGGGAATGGGACATGCTGGACCAGCGTTCGCGGGACCGGGCGGCCGCGCTTCTGGAGCCGCTGGGCCCGTCGCAGCGCCAACGCCTGCTGGACGCGATGGCGGAGGTGGAGCGCTTCCTGCGGGTGTCGGCGGTGGTGATCGAGCCCGCCGACCCATTCAGTGACGAGGTCCAAGCCTGCCTCCAGGCCTATTTCCAGGAGTTGGCGGCGCGGTTCGACACCGGTTTCGATCCGTCGCGCAGCGCCCCGGCGGAGCCTGGCGAACTCGTGCCGCCTTCAGGCTGGTTCCTCCTCGCGCGGCTGGACGGCGCGGCCGTGGGCTGCGGGGCGCTTAAAATCAAAGGGAATGGCTACGGGGAAATCAAGCGCATGTGGGTGGCGCCGTCCGTGCGCGGCCTGGGTGTCGCCCAGCGCCTGCTGCGGGCGCTGGAGGAACACGCGGTCGCCGCCGGCGTGGACGTCCTGCAACTGGACACCAACGGCACCCTCACTGAGGCGCGCAAGCTCTACGCGCGCAACGGGTATGCTGAGATTCCGCCGTACAACGACAATCCCTATGCCCAGCATTGGTTCGAGAAGCGGGGAATGCAGCCCGCCCGCTGACTTGGCTGGTCAGGAGGTGGCGATCTTTTTCAGGGCGTTCTCATAGGCCTCCGGCGGCTGTCCGCCGGAGATGAGATAGCGGCCGTTGACGATCGCGGCGGGCACCGACTGGATGCCACGCGACTGCCACAGCTGTTCCGCCCCGCGCGTCTCGGCGGCATACCGATCGCCGGCCAGGATGGTCCGGGCCTCCTCGGCATCCAGGCCGGCCTGGGCCACGGCGGCCAGCAGGACATCGGTGTCGGACGGGTCTTCACCCCGGGTGAAGTAGGCCTCGAACAAGGCCAGCTTCAACGCCAGTTGCCGCGCCTGATCCACCTCGCCGGCCCAGTGCAGCAGGCGGTGGGCGTTGAAGGTGTTGTGGATGCGGCGGCGCTTGTCGACAGCCATGGTGAAGCCCACGGCCGCCGCGCGGGCGCGGATCACCTCCCGCGTCTGGGCCATCTGTTCCGGTGCCGCGCCGTATTTGCGGCTGATGTGCTCTTCCAGATCCTCACCCTCTGGCCCCATCTGGGGGTTCAGTTCGAAGGGCTGGAAATGGATGTCGACTTCCACCACGCCTTCCAGCCGCGCCAGCGCCGCCTGCAGGCCCTTCAGCCCGATGGCACACCAGGGGCAGGAAACGTCGGAGACGAAGTCGATGGAGAGGCGCTTGGACATGCGGCAGGCTTTCCGGCAGGCAGGACGGGGAATCACCATGCGCCGGCCGGAACCGTCACGCCGTGGCCCTGGTCACACCCTTTAGCGAGGTGCGGTCACAGGTGATCGCGTTCCGCTCTAATACACCAGCTCGTCGTCGCCCTTGCCGGAGGCGATGACGATCTCGCCGCGGGCGGCCATGTCCTTGGCCAGCTGCACCATGTACATCTGCGCCTCGTCCACGTCGCGCAGGCGGACGGGGCCCATGGCGGCCATGTCCTCGCGCATGATCTTGGCGGCGCGTTCCGACATGTTGGTGAAGAACAGGTCCTTCAGCGTTTCCGACGCCCCCTTCAGCGCGGTGGCCAGCTTGGACTTGTCGACCGAGCGCAGCAGCGACTGCACGCCCGACGGGTCCAGCTTGCCCAGATCCTCGAAGGTGAACATCAGGGCGCGGATGCGCTCCGCGCTGTCGCGGTTGCGTTCCTCCAGGGCGGCGATGAAGCGGCTTTCCGTGCTGCGGTCCAGGCTGTTGAAGATTTCCGCCATCATCTCGTGCGCGTCGCGGCGGTTGGTGCGGGCCAGGTTGGACATGAACTCGGTGCGCAGCGTGCGCTCGATGTCGTCCACCACCTCCTTCTGCACCGACTCCATGCGCAGCATGCGCATGATGACTTCCATGGCGAAGCTTTCGGGCAGCAACTGCAACACGCGGCCGGCATGGTCGGCCTTGATCTTGGTCAGGATGACGGCGACGGTCTGCGGGTATTCGTTCTTCAGGTAGTTGGCCAGCACTTGCTCGTTCACGTTGGCCAGCTTGTCCCACATGGTGCGACCCGCGGGACCGCGGATCTCCTCCATGATGGTGTCGACCTTCTCCTTGGGCAGCACCTTCATCAGCAGGCGTTCGGTGCTGTCGAAGGTACCCACCAGGGAGCCGGTGGAGCTGATCTGTTCCGCGAACTCGACGAACAGGCGCTCGACGATGTTGGAACTGACCGAGCCCAGGTTGGCCATGGTCTGCGACAGTTCCTTGATCTCGTCTTCCGCCATCAGGGCGAACAGGCGGCTGGCGTGTTCCTCGCCCAGCGCCAGCATCAGCACGGCGGCTTTTTCCGGCCCCGTCAGACCCCGGTAATCTTCACGTACCCGGATCGCCATGTATCATCGTCTCCTGTCCGGCGGCCCGCATGACCGCCGGAACGTTCCAAGGGGTTGCGGCTTTAGTCATGCCGGCACACCCGAACCACTAGGGAAAGTACACCCGGCCCCGGCGGCAGGATAGAATTTTTGTCGCAAGCGGGTCGGCGCGGGTGTGCCCCGTATAAGGGGGATGGGCGGGCCCTCTTCCAGGGCGGAACCCTGGGATATTTGGGAGTATGGGCGATGACCAAGCGCTACGCCGCGGCGATGATGCTGGCGATGGTGGGGACGGGGATGCTGGCCGGCTGCCAGACCACCACACCCACCGATACGGCCTCGGCGGATGCCAAGCCGGCGGAGAAGACCAAGGCGCAGGAGCCGGCGTGCTTCTTCACCCGCGACATCGACGGCTGGGACAGCATCGATCCCTATACCGTGCGCATCCGGGTGGGCGTCAACAAGCGCTATGACCTGAAGCTGTTCATGCCCCAGCCCGACCTATCCACCCGACTGCGCCTGGCCATCGTGACCAAGCCCGGCGGGTCGGACTGGATCTGCTCCCCCATGGATATCGAGATCATCGGGGAACCGCTGCACCTGCGGGTGCCGGTGCGGGAGATCATCGCCGTGCCACCACCCAAGGATGGGGAAAAGGACGGCGCGCCCAAGGATACACCTAAGCCACCGGCCTGAAACGACGGCCCGAAAAGCCAGCGGGGCCGACGGCTGTCACCCGGCCCCGCCTGCCTGTCGGCCTTACTCGTCGCTGTCGCCGTCGCCAGCCGGGCCGGTCGCCGCGCGCCGCCGGGGCGGGAAGCGATCCCCGCCGGCGGGGCCGCCGTGGCTGCGCGGCGGGGCCTCGGCCCGCTGGGCGGCGGCGCCGTCGATGGAACCGGTCCAGCCGGAGGAGCGCGGACGCGCGCTGCGCTCCTCGGCGGCGGCGATGGTGCCTTCCAGTTCGCGGATACGCTCCTTCAGGGGGGCGATCATCGGGCTGCTGCGGTTGCGCGCCAGATATTGTTCCAGGTCGCCCTTCAGGCGCTGCAACTGATTGCGCAAGGTCGCCAGGTCCGTTTTCGGCTTGGCGGAGCGGAAAACCCGTTCCTCGTGTCTGGTCACACCCGTCCTCCATTCGCGCCGGCATCACATCGCCGACGGCTGGTCTGCCCCCAAGATATAGCAGCCAGATGCGTTTGGGAAAACCCAGCGTGACAACACGTGCCCGTCAGGCCGTTCCCGATGGTGTCAGACAGCGGTGCAGGGCCAGGCGCAAGTGCTGGGAGTCCAGGGGCTTGGCCACGATGATGAAGCCCAGGCCCTCGGCCTCCGCCACCCGATCGCCATAGCCGCTGACCAGCAGGATGGGCAGTCCGGGGTACAAATGGCGCACGGCCTGGGCCAGTTCCAGGCCGGTGCGGCCACCGGGCAGCACGATGTCGCTCAGGACCAGCGAGATGTCGGGCCGCTCCATCAGCAGCGACTGCGCGGCGTCGGCCGTGGCCGCCGGCAGCACGCGGAATCCCATCTCCTCCAGCATGCCTTGGATCACCCTGGCCACCGCCGGGTTGTCCTCCACCATCAGGATGTGCCGGCCATTTCCCGTGGCCTCGACGTCCGCGCTGGCCGTCGCCGGGGTGTCCTCCTGCGTGCCGTCCTCCTCCGCCCGGGGCAGGTACAGGGTGATGGTGGTGCCGGTGGGGGACGCGGGCCCATCGGGCCCGGCCAGGCTCTCGGCCACGACGGCACCGCCGGATTGGCGGGCTAGGCCTTGCACCTGGGCCAGGCCCAGGCCGGTGGACTGACCGTCCTGCTTGGTGGTGAAGAAAGGGTCGAAGACGCGGTTCAGGATGTCGGCGGCAATGCCGGTGCCGGTGTCGCTGACCGTCAGGCGGACGAAGGCGCCCATCAGGCCGCCCGTGCGGTCGCTCTCCCGGCTGGCGGGGTCGATATGCACGTTGGCCGCGGCCAGGCGCAGCACGCCGCCCCGGGGCATGGCGTCACGGGCGTTGACCGCCATGTTCAGGAGGGCCAGCTCGAACTCCGTCCGGTCGATGCGCAGGGGCCACAGGCCGGGGGGCAGGGCGGTTTCCAGCCGGATGTCGCCGCGCAGGGCCGGTCGCAGCAGGTCCGCCAGATGATCCGACATGTCGGGCAGGCGTACCAGATCCAGATGCAGGCGCGGCCGCCGGCTGAAGGTGCGCAGGTTGTGGGTCAGCCGCTCGCCCCAGGATATGGCCTGCAGCATGGCGTCGATGATCTCGCGCTGCGGTTCGGTATGGGGGCGGCGACGCAGAATCTCCGCCCCGCTGCGCATCGTCATCAGCAGGTTGGCGAAGTCATGGATGACGCCGCCGGTGATCTGGTCCAGCGCCTGCAGCCGCTGGGTGCGTAGCAGCGCGTTCTCCGCATGTTCCCGCCGGGCCTCGGCCGCGCGCAGGGCCTGGGCCGCCAATCGTTCCCGGCCGGCGCGGCGCATGGCCAGCGCCGTGGTGGCGCACAGGATCCCCATGACCGGCACGGCCAGCAGGGCCAGCAAGCCCAGGCGGCGATGCCACAGTGCGTCCAGCTGGGCGCGGTCCACGCCCACCATCACCGCCAGTGGCGCGTTGGCCACCAGCCGGCAGGCGGTCAGCCGCTCCCGCCCATCCAGCGGCGACAGGCGCCAACTGGCGCGCGCGCCGGGGCAGGCGGGGTCCGTCTTGGCGCCGTCATCCACCACCGGCCGGCCGGCCATGACCGTGCCGTCGCGGCTGACCAGCATGACCACCGTGGCCGGGTCGTCCCGCGTCACCCGCCGGTAGAAATCGTCGAAGTAGCCCAGGGACATGGTGACGGTGGCGATGCCGGCCAGGCCGCCATCCGGGCGGCTCAGGCGGTGGGCCAGGCTGAAGACGCGCGGGTCGCCCTCCACCCGGCTGTCGGCGGGGGGGATCAGCAGTTCCGTCTGGCCGGCGCGCAGCGGGCCGTAGGCGGGGCTGTCGGCGATGTTGGGCCGCGCCGCTGGATGGTGCCGGCTGGCGGCCAGGGGCTGGCCCGTGGCGTCCCAAAGCCACAGATTCTGGATCTGCGGGATGTCCGCGACCACGCCGGCCAGGGCGGCGCGCAGGCCGTCCGCGCCGACGCTGGCCGAGGGTGGGGCGTCGGGGCGCCCCTGGACGCTCCGCGTCCAGGCGGGGGCCAGGAGGTCCCGCACCCGGTCCAGGACCAGCCGGTCGCTTTCGATGACCTTCTGGGTATGCTCATCCACCGCGGCGGCGATGCGTTCCACGCGGTCGCTGGCGTCGGCCATGATTTCCCGCCGGCTTTCCAGGCCGGCCGCCACCAGCAGGGCCAGGGGGATCAGCACCGCGGCCAGCATCTGCAGTCGCAGGGCCGCCATGGTCGACGGGATGCGGTCAGGACGGGGGGCCATGCCGCCCGCCGTCCACGATGACGCCTGGATATCGGGATTGACCGTCACGACCGCCCTTGGCACCTCAGCCCGCACCTGGTTCGATCATATGGGCGAGCTTGCGCAATCTCCAATGGAGGTGGCGGTGGTAGCGCATACCCCTTTCGTCAGGCCCATTTGCCAGATCGGTTGGCCAGGCCGGTTGGCCGGATCGGTTGATCAGACCGGTTGTTCCGGGAAGGCCAGTTCGTGGCGGGCCCGCCATTCCGGCTTCACATAGTTGATGATGATGGTGCGGCGGATGCCACGGAAAGGCCGGCGGGCGAAGCCATGCCAGGTGTCGGTGCCCGGGATGAACACCAGGCCGGTGTTGAAACGGCCGGAGGCGCGGCCGACATGGCCGCCATTCGGCCCGTCCATGATGTCTGTGCCCAGTTTTTCCGCGTCCGGCCCGGTGCTGAGGTAGACCAGCATGGTGAACAGTTTGGCGCCGATGTCGGTGTGCGATTCCAGCCAGAAGCCTTCCCGGTCCAGGCAGTATTCGATGCGCAGGGAGGAACCGCTGAGATCGACGCCGAACTGGCGGGTGATCGTGGCTACCGTCTCCGGCGCCTGGAAGGCCGCGGCCACGGCGCCGCACACCGGATACATGGCCTGGTTCTCGGCCGCCAGGAAGGTGCGGGTCGAGTTGTGCGTCTCCCGCCGGCCCAGGGTGTCATCGATCTCCGGTGCCGCGAAGGGCAGGCTGGACAGGGCTTCCGCGACCACGGGCGGGAAGACGTCGCCCAGGTACCAGTGGCGGTAGGGATGGTCGTCCCGCTCGCCCGCCTCCAGGCTGCCGCGCACATGGCGGCCGGTGGCGGCGTCCAGCGCCTGGGGATCGAAGGCGAGGGCCGGGTCGGCCAGCACGGGCGCGGTCATCACTTGTCCCCCTTGCCGGAGAAGGCGCTGCCAAGGCGCTTCAGACCGGCGGTCACGCCGTGGCGCAGGGTTTCCCGCCGGGCGGTGCCGGCATCCACCATCCAGTTCAGCATGATGTAGCGGCGCTCGCCGTCATGGGGCTTGTGGCCGTGGAAGGAGTTGTCGGTGCGGCGGAACACCACCAGTGTGCCGTCCACGGGCAGGACCTCAGCCAGCATGTCGTCCATGTCGTCGGCGGTGCGCAGCAGGCGCAGGCGGCCGCCTGGCGCCGTCCACTCCTCGTTCAGGTACAGCAGGGCCGTCAGGCGCTTGGTCACGCTGTCGGTGTGGATGCGCCCGTCCTTGGGGACGCAGCGGCTGCGCACCGTCACCATCAGCGCCTCGGGGTCGAGGTCCAGGTTGAAGGTGCCGGCGAAGGCCTGCGTCGTTTCCGGCGCCGTCAGGGCCGCCAGCAAACGGGTGAAGCCATCCAGGTCCCCCCGCTCCAGCTCGGCGCGGGACGGGGCGGGGACCAGGCCGCCGTGGGGGCTGTCCGGAAAGTCGCGGCGGGCGGCGGCGGCGACGTCAGGCCCGATGAAGCCCGTCATCACCATGTGGGGGAAGGGGGCCTGCGCCGGGACGGCGGCACGCAGGCCGGCCAGGTTCAGGACGCCATCCGCCCGGCTTGCGGTGGCGAAGGGCGGCACCATCCCGGCGGGGGGGACGGACGGGGCGGAGGGGGAAAGGGCGGGCATGGAGGGAGACCTCGGATGACGATGGCCTCTTTTCCTCCGCCCGCGAAAGGCGGGCCTTGACCTGGATCAAGGCGCACAGGTCCCGGTGACGGCGGCGGCCGGGCCGGTTGAACCCTGGAAGTGCACGGTTCCCGCATGTCCCGGGGTGTCCGCATGCGGACACTGTCCGCAAACGGACGCGGCGCTGATTATGGTAAATTATTGATATTTAACAAAACGTGGGTCTGGCACACCCCTTGCCAACAGGGCTGCGGGGCGTTCGTTCGTGAGGGACGCCCGGCGGGGGTGCCCTTCGGTGGTCCCGCCCGAATGATGGAAACGGGGTTTGGAATGGTCCGGAACGATGTCCTGGTGGACAGGCAAGATGCCGAACGCGGTCCCTCGGTGATCGAGCGGATCGAAGATGCGCTGGTCTCGGTCAATCCGGATTTCTGGCTGGTGGGGGCGGTGCTGGTGGTGGCCATCCGCTGCCTTGGGGGGCTGGCCTGATGGGCGCGCCGGGTTCCGCCGAGGGGGCGGCCACGGCCGGCATGCACGTCGTCAAGGCGGCCGGGCCGGGCTCGGCCGGCACCGGCGGGATGGGCGCCGGCATGGACCGCCGTGTGGAAAGGCCAAAGGGCTGGAAGGGCCTGGCGCACCGTGCCCGTCGGGACAAGCGGCTGTGGGCCGCCGGTGCCGCCCTGGTCGCCCTGGTGGGCGCCGCCACGGTCATGCTGCAAACCCAGGGGGGCCAGACGGTACGGGTGGCGGAATCCCGCCTGACCGTGGCCAAGGTCGCCGAGGGCACGTTCGAGGATTTCATCCCGGTGCGGGGTGCCGTGGAACCGCTGAACAGCGTCTACCTCGACAGCGTCGAGGGCGGCCGGGTGGAGAAGAAGCTGGTGGAGGTGGGCCAGAAGGTGACCGCCGGCCAGCCCATGGTGGAGCTGTCCAACACCCAGTTGCAGTTGGACATCATCTCGCGCGAGGCGCAGGTGATGGAACAGATCAACCGCCTGCACGACACCGAGCTGCAGCTGGAAACCAACCGCATCAGCAACCAGCGTGAGTAGGCGGAGTGCGACTACAATGT
>NZ_BACU01000587.1 GCF_000333275.1 Azospirillum sp. B4
GTCAGCAGCAACCAATCCAGCAGCAACGGCACGGCGCCCGTGGCGGCGGCGGTCCACGCATCCGTCAACGCCGTCTTCGCGTTGCCGTCGCGCAGGGACAGGCGGCCGAAGCACAGGCCGGCCGCCGCCAGGGCGACCAGGAACAGGACGATGGGCGGGGCCTCGGCGCCTCGGCCCAGGGCGGTGGTGACCCACAGCGCGGCGCCGCCCAGGACGGGCAGGCCCAGCCAGGGGGCCGGCAGGCGCCAGCCCACCGCCAGGGTGGCGGTGTTCAGCAGGGCCAGATAGCCGAACAGCGCCCAGGCCGAAGGATGCTCCGTGGGCACCAGGGCGGGCACCGCCAGGCCGCCGCCCAGGCCCAGCAGGGCGATGAAGGCGCCGGCGGGCCGCCCGTCGCTGCCGCCGTGGCTCAACGCCAGCAGGAAAGCCGCGGCCGACAGGGCGGCCAACCCCGCGAAGGTGGCGCCGGCGCCGATCAGCCCGTGCAGGGTGTGGGCGGCATAGATGCAGGCGAAGGCGATGGCCAGGCCGGCCGCGGTCAGCGCCGCGGGGATGGAGGCGATGTGGAGGGCTTGGCCCTCCCCCGGACCGCGTCGGCGCAACTGGTCGCCCGCCGCCGCCAGGCCGACACCGAACAGCACCCCCAGGCTGAGGCGCACCGCCGGGCCCAGCAGACCCTGGTCCACGGCATACTTGGCCAGGAACACGCCGGCCAGCGCCACGGCCAGGGCGCCCAGCCAGACCAGCCAGCGGGTGCCCAGCGCCTGCTCCAGGCCGGGGGCCGCCGGCACGGGAATTTCCTGGGGTGGTGGTGGAACGGGCGGTGGCTCCGGCTGGGGGGCCATGGGGACCTGGATCGGCGGGGTGGCCACGGAGCCAGTGTCAATCGCGGGCGCGACAGGTGTCCTTCCGCCCTCCAGCGCCGCCAGCCGCTGGGTCACCGCGTCCAGTTGGGCGCCCAGGCGGCGCAGGCGCTGCTCCGCCTTTTCGGCACGCAGCAGGGCCCACAGGGCCACCAACAGGACGATAAAGATCAGGAAGGCCATGCCGGTCCCAAGGTCGCGCTTATACCAACGGCATTTGATCGTGATCGCTCAAATGCCCCTCAATCGCCGGGCGCGGCCATCCGGCCACTTGGCTTGTCCTCGATTTCCAGTCCGCCTGCGGCTCCCTGGAAATCTCCGACGCCCGCAGTCGCGGGCTGCAGCGGCACGAGCCAATATCTCGTGCCGCTGGTAACCTATTCATGATAGAGCGGATTTACACGATCAGGTGATTCCACCTGATCGCGTTCCGCTCTAGTGACAGGAAAGGTAGTGCATTTCCACGGGCGGCGCAGTCGCTATCGGTCGCGTCCTTCCGCTCCGGAAAAGCGACAGGCCCGGGGCCGACCGTCATGGTCGATCCCGGGCCTGGGCTTGGAA
Source organism: Azospirillum sp. B4 (assembly GCF_000333275.1). Classification (GTDB taxonomy): domain Bacteria; phylum Pseudomonadota; class Alphaproteobacteria; order Azospirillales; family Azospirillaceae; genus Nitrospirillum. The sequence goes on from NZ_BACU01000587.1 coordinate 1,425, forward strand.
AGGCGGTGGGTATGGGGAAGGGTCAGCTGGCCGGCTGGTTCTTCATCCATTCCTCCAGCCAGCGGATGTCATAGTCGCCGTTGATGAAGTCCGGCTGGGCGATGATGCGCTGGTGCAGGGGCAGGGTGGTGTCGATGCCGCCGATGACGAATTCCTCGATGGCGCGGCGCAGGCGCATCAGGCATTCGTTGCGGCTGTTCCCGTGGACGATCAGCTTGGCGATCATGCTGTCGTAGTGGGGCGGCACGCGATAGCCGTCGTACAGCGCGCTGTCGACGCGCACGCCCAGGCCGCCGGGGGCGTGATAGCCGTCGATCTTGCCGGGGCTGGGGGTGAAGGTCACCGGGTTCTCGGCGTTCACGCGGCATTCGATGGAATGGCCGTTGAACCTGATGTCGTCCTGGCCGTAGCCCAGCGGCGCGCCGGTGGCCACCCGGATCTGTTCCCGCACTAGGTCGACGCCCGTCACCATCTCGGTGATGGTGTGCTCGATCTGCAGGCGGGTGTTCATCTCGATGAAGTAGAACTGCCCGTTCTCGTACAGGAACTCCATCGTGCCGGCGCCGCGGTAGCCGAAGGCAGCCGCCGTCTTGGCCGCCAGGTTGCCGATGAAGGCCCGCTCCTCCGCGTTCAGCGCCGGCGACGGCGCCTCCTCCACCACCTTCTGGTGGCGGCGCTGGATGGAGCAGTCACGCTCGCCGAAGTGCACCACGTTGCCGTGATGGTCGCCCAGCAGCTGGATTTCGATGTGGCGCGGCTTGGCCAGGTACTTTTCCATATAGACCTGGTCGTTGCCGAAGGCGGCGCGCGCCTCGCCCCGGGCCAGCTGGTAGGCCTCCCGCAGCTCGGATTCGGCCCATGCCACCTTCATGCCCTTGCCGCCGCCGCCGGCCGCCGCCTTGATCAGGACGGGGTAGCCGATACGGGCGGCGTTCACCAGGGCCGCTTCCACAGTCTCCACCGGGCCGTCGGAGCCGGGGACGACCGGCAGGCCCAGGTCCAGCACCGTGCGCTTGGCCGTGACCTTGTCGCCCATGATGCGGATGTGTTCCGGCGACGGGCCGATCCAGGCGAAGCCGTGCTCCTCCACCATCTGCGCGAACTGCGCGTTCTCGGACATGAAGCCGATGCCGGGATGGATGGCGTCCGCCCCGGTGATGGCCGCCGCCGACAGGATGGCGGGGATGTTCAGGTAGCTTTCCTTGGCCGAAGGCGGGCCGATGCACACGCTCTCGTCCGCCAGGCGGACGTGCATGGCGTCGGCGTCGGCGGTGGAATGCACCGCCACGGTGTGGATGCCCATCTCGCGACAGGCGCGGTGGATGCGAAGCGCGATCTCGCCGCGATTGGCGATCAGGACCTTCTCGAACAGGCCGGCCATGGTCAGACCCTCACTCAATGATCAGCAGGACTTCGCCGTATTCGACCGGCTGGGCGTCGCCCGCCTGGATTTGGGTCACGGTGCCGGCCTTGGTCGCCTTGATGGGGTTCATGACCTTCATGGCTTCGATGATCAGCAGGGTCTGGCCCACCTTCACGGTGTCGCCGACCTTCACGAAGGTGGGGGCGCCCGGCTCCGGCGCCAGATAGGCGGTGCCGACCATGGGCGACTTCACCGCGCCCGGGTGCTGGGCCGGGGGCATGGCCGCCACAGGGGCGGCGGCGGGCGCCGCGGCGGCGACCGGGGCGGCCGCGACCGGGGCCGCCACCATGGCCGCCGGCGGCGCGGCGCGGGACAGGCGGATGCGCTTTTCGCCTTCCGCGTATTCGATCTCGGTGAGACCGGTCTCGCCGAGAAGCTCGGCCAACTTGCGCACGAATTCGCTGTCGAGTTCGAAGGTCGCCATTGTCATGATCCTGGGTACTGGGCTGCGGTTAAGCCGCCGATGGGTCGGTCGATTTCAGGGGTGGGCCGGTTCCGTTCCGGGTTTCGGCCCGGTGTCAGGCGGGCTGCGGGCTGTCGGTCAGGCGGGCCGCCGCCTGCAGCGCCAACAGGTAGCCCTGTGAGCCGAAGCCGCAGATGACGCCCTTCGCGACCGGTGACACGTAGGAGTGATGCCGGAACGGCTCCCGCCGGAAGATGTTGCTCAAATGCACCTCGACCACCGGCAGGCCCACGGCGCTCAGCGCGTCGTGGATGGCGACGGACGTATGCGTGTACGCGCCGGCGTTCAGGATGATGGCGTCATGTTCGCCACGCGCGTCCTGTATCCACGTGACCAGCTCGCCCTCATGGTTGGACTGGCGGAAATCGATCTCCAGGCCCAGCCGCGTGGCCGTCTCCTGGCAGGCGTTCTCGATATCCTCCAGCGTCTCCGCGCCATAGATGTGCGGTTCGCGAATCCCCAGCATGTTGAGGTTCGGCCCGTTCAGGATCAGGACGGAGGGCGCGATGGCCAAGGGTGTATCGCCTTTGCGTACGTACGTGTCAAAAACCGGACGTGCGGGAGTATGCGTCCCCAACGCGGTGTCCGTCGAAGGCCGCTTTATAACACGGGCGGCAGCGGGGGCAACAATTCACACGCATGGCCGCCCGCACGGGAACCATGTCTCCCGTTCCCGGAACCGGCCTAACGCCTACTGCGGTCAGCTCTTGGCGGCGCGGGCCTTGGCGAACAGGTCCTTGAAGGCGTCGGCGCCGATGGCGCCCGGCACCAGGGTGTTGCCGACCACGAAGCCCGGCGTGCCGTGGATGTTCAGCGTGTCGGCCAGCGCCAGGTTGGCGTCGATCTCCTTCTGCACGGCGGGGGATTCCATGTCCTTGGCCAGGCGGTCGGCATCGGCGCCGGCGTCCTTGGCGATGGACAGGATGCGGTCCTTGTCCAGCTTGCCGGTGGCGGCCATCAGGGCCGCGTGCACCACGTCGTACTTGCCCTGCATGTTGGCGGCCAGGGCCGCCTTGGCGGCGATGACGGAGGCCGGGCCCAGGATGGGGAATTCCTTGTAGACGATGCGGACCTTGCCATCCTTCTTCACGGCGGCGTCCAACTCCGGCTGGGTGTGCTTGCAGTAGCCGCACTGGTAGTCGAAGAACTCGACCAGCGTCACGTCGCCCTTCACGTTGCCGCCCACGGGGGAGGCCTTGGAGGCGAACAGCTCGTCCTTGTGCTTCACCAAGGCGTCCGCGGCGGCCTTGGCCTCCTCCGCCTCGCTCTTGTCCTGAAGGGCCTGCACCGCCTCGGCGATCACCTCGGGATGGGCCAGGAGGTAGTCGTGGACGATCTGCTCCACCTGCGCCTTGTCATAGGGGCCCTTGTCGGCCACCGGCTTGTCGGCGGCCAGGGTGGGGCTGGCGGACAGGCCGGCGAGCGCCACGGTGGCGTAGAGGGCGGCGGCAAAGGTACGCGGCATCGACACGAACTCCGGATTTGCGGCCCTGCCCCTGGGGAACCCGCGGGGACGGCGGCGAAGGCCGGCAGAATGGACCAGCCCGCGGCGGGGCGCAATCCCACAGCGCCATGTGCGATTGGCCCACAGCGCCGCACGCGGCCGGGGGGGGGCGGCGTGACGGGCTGGCCTACCGCTTCGTACATCCGTAGGATGAGGGGATGCCGTGCGCCATCCATCGTCGCGCTTGCCAGGGATGCCGCACTGTGCGGTCATGAGATGGGCCCAGGGCACGCGGAAAGCGGGCGGGACACGAGGGGTTTCCGTACCCGGGGCACCCCCCTGGGGGACGAAGGTGGGGTTGCCATGACCATGGCGGATGATGATGACGACTTCCTGTTCCAGGACGAGGAAGAGGACGATGAGGCGGACGAGGGCTCGGAACTGGTCCCCGGCCTGCCGCCTTGGCAGGTGCTGATCGTCGACGATGATCCCGAAGTCCACGCCATGACCCGTCTGGTCATGCGCAAGTTCGCCTTCCAGGGCCGGGGCCTGGCCTTCATCTCCGCCTATTCCGCCGGCGAGGCGCTGACGGTCATGCGCGGCGAAAACGACATCGCCATGATCCTGCTGGATGTGGTGATGGAAAGCGACGACGCCGGTCTGAAGCTGGTGCCCAAAATCCGGGACGAGCTGGGCAACCGCGCCGTGCGCATCATCCTGCGCACGGGCCAGCCGGGCCAGGCGCCGGAGGACGATGTCATCGCCGGCTATGACGTCAACGATTACAAGGCCAAGACGGAGCTGACCGCCCGCAAGCTGATCACCGCCACCATCACGGCGCTACGTGCCTATCACCACATCCGCACGCTGGAACGGTCCTGCCAGGGTATGGAACGGGTGGCTGGTGTGGGCCTGTGCCATATGGCCATGTCCGGGTCCTCCGCCGCCGCAGGAGCGGCCCTGGACCAGATGGCCGAGGTGCTGGAACAGCCCGCCGATGGCCTGTTCTGCGTCATCTATGGCACCGACCGCCTGTCGGCCCGCATCCTGGCCGGCCGCGGGCGCTATCAGGATGCGGCGGGCCATCCCCTGGCCACGGTGGCCGACACTGGCGCGCTGGCCACGTCGCTGCGCGGTGCGGATGAACTGCGGCATGAGTTCACCGACGATGCCATGACGCTGGTGTGGCCGCTGACGGCGCAGGCCTCGGGCGGCGGGTCGGACGGCGGCGCCATCGCCTTGCTGCATCTGCATCTGGCGCGTCCCTTGGATGAGATCGCGCGGCGGCTGGCCTTGCTGATGATGATGCGTATCGCCGACGCGCTGGTCACCGCCTGGGCGTTGGAACAGGCACGCGATCCGGCCTGACGGGGCGCTGTCGCCTCGGCATGCCTTGTTCAAAATTTTAACCATGCTACATGTCCGCTTAGGTTGTACCGCCTGAGCGAAGGACATGGCCCCGTGCGCAACTTTTCCCTGATCTTCCGCATCGCCATCATCATGGCCATCATGGTGGTGTCGATGCTTGCCATCTCGGGCGCCCAGGTGTGGAGCCTGCGCCAGGCCATCTATGCCGAGCGGGAGCAGAAGCTGCACGACATGGTCGGCAGCGTGCTGAAGCTGATCCGCACCTATGACGACGAGGTCAAGGCCGGGGCGCTGCCTCTGGAGCAGGCGCAGGAGGCGGTGAAGAAAGCCATCCGCGCCATGCGCTGGGGCGATGGCGACTATTACGGCGTCTATCAGTTCGACGGCGTCACCCTGGTCCACGCCAATCCCAAGAACGAAGGCGTGAACCGCATGGAGTTCAAGGATCCCCAGGGCACGCGGGTGGTGGCGGAGATCATCGCCGCCGCGCGGCGGGGCGGGGGCCTGACGACCTATCTGGTACCGCGCGGCACGGCTGGCGCCGCCGTGCCGGCGCCCAAGCTGGCCTATGCCGCCCCCTATGAGCCGTGGAAGTGGGCGGTGCAGGCGGGCGTCTACATCGACGACATCGACGCCGCCCTCTGGCGCCAGGCGCTATGGACCGGGGGCTCCACCCTGCTGGTGCTGCTGGTGGCCGGCCTGTTCACGGTGCTGATCGCCCGCAGCATCACCCGCCCCCTGGCCGAACTGTGCCACACCATGGACCGGCTGGCGGCTGATGACCTGTCGGTCGACATCCAGTACACGGCCGATCGCAGCGAGATCGGGCGCATCGCCCGGGCCGTCGCCCTATTCCGTGAGCACATGCGGGGTGCCGCCGTGTTGCGCGCCGAGCAGGCGCGGGCGGAGGCGGAGGCCACGGCCCGGCAGCGCCAGGCCCTGACCACCGTCGCCGACACCTTCCAGGAGCGCGTCGGCGGGGTGGTGGGCACCGTCACCCAGGCCTCCACCGATCTGGAGCGTCTGGCGGGCGCCCTGACCGAGGCGGCCGACCAGGCGCTGACCCGGGCGAATGCCGCCTCCGGCGCCGCGGCCGATGCCTCATCCAACGTCAACACAGTGGCGGCGGCCAGCGAGGAACTGTCGGCCTCCATCCGCGAGATCAGCGCCCAGGTGGTCCGTTCCGCCGCCATCGCCGGAGAGGCGCTGGCCGTGGTGCGGGAGACGGACGTGGTGGTGGAGGGTCTGGACAGCGACGCCCGGCGCATCGGCGAGGTGTTGAACCTGATTCAGGCCATCGCGGCGCAGACCAACCTGCTGGCGTTGAACGCCACCATCGAGGCGGCGCGGGCGGGCGAGGCGGGCAAGGGCTTTGCCGTCGTGGCCAACGAGGTCAAGGGCCTGGCCAACCAGACGGCCAAGGCGACCGAGGAGATCGCGGCCCAGGTCACCACCATCCAGGGGCGCAGTGGCCAGACGGTGGCGGCCATCCGTCGCATCGGCGCCACCATCGCCGATGTGAACGAGCTGACGGTCACCATCGCCTCGGCGGTGGAGCAGCAGAGCGCCGCCACGCAGGAAATCGCCCGCAACGTCCAGCAGGCGGCGCAGGGCATCGGCGATGTGGCGGACAGCCTGGGCGACCTGACCGGCGCGTCGCGTGCCGTGGGGGACGCCGCCCAGGGCGTGACCGGCTTGGCGGAACGGCTGTCCACCCAGTCCACTGTGCTGGATCGCGAGGCTGCGGGCTTCCTACGCACGGTGCGGGTGGGCTGACGCCCGCCTTCACCGCCGCGTCTCGGGGGATAAATCAGCGCCCGCCGGGTGGCCCGCCCCGGCCGCCGCCCATGCCACCCATCGCCGTCCCGGCCCCGGACGTGCCCAGGCCGGTGGGGCCGCTGCCGATGGTGGTGCCGCCGGAGGTGGTGGCGATGCTGGGGAAGCTGGGGCCGCCGGTGGACACGCCGCCGGTGGACAGCGCGTCGTCCGGCATGCGGCCGGTGGAGATGATGGGGATGTCGGGCGACACCAGGCCGTTGCTGGGTGCCAGTTGTGGCCGCATGTTGTGCGGCAGGCGGCTTTCCACCAGCACGCGGATGTCCTGCGCCCGCACCCAGTCCGGCGATCCGGCGGGCAGCATCTGTTCCGCCCGGTCGGCGTGGTAGCGGGCGGCACGGATGTCGCCACGGGCCAGGGCCTCCTCCGCGCGGGCATAGGCCAGCTGTGGCGCCATGTCGGCGCGGGCGTAGGCGCTGGCCAGCAGCAGCCAAGTCAGCTCCACCAGCGGCTCGTCCCGGGCGGAGGCGCGCAGCACCTCGATGGCTTCCCGCACCAGCTTGTCGTCGCCGGCCTCCAGCAGGGCGTGGCCCAGGGCCATGCGCAGCTGGGCGCTGTCGGGGGCATACTTGACGGCGTTGCGGTATGGCTCCACCGCCTCCTTGGCGCGGCCGTTTTCGAACAGGATTTGGCCCTTTAATTCATAAAAATAGGGGTTTTTCGGTTCCTGCTCGATCAGGCCGTCGACGATCTTCAGACCCTTGTTGATATCGCCCACCTGATAGTAGGCGATGGATCGGGCATAGCGCGCCGGGATGCTGGTGTCGCTCTCCGGATACTTGCGCAGCGCCAGGTCGGGATGGATGAAGCCGTACAGCTTGGCCCGCATGCGCTGGTGCATGTCGTAATAGGCGGACGGCATTTTGGCGTTGGTGAACTTCGAGATGTGGTCGACGAAGTTCTCGATGTACTCGATGCGGTTCTTGGTCAGCGGGTGGGTCATCAGGAACTCCACCTGCTTGGTCTGCGGCAGGCCGGCGTCCTGCCGGTGCAGCTTCTCCATGAACTCCAGCATGCCCTTCGACGAATAGCCGTTGGATTCCATGTAGGACAGGCCGGCCTCGTCGGCCGAAGCCTCCTGCGCGCGGCTGAAGGCGAAGAAGGAGCGGGCGCCCAGTTCCTGCGCGCCGGCGATGCCGCCCATGGCGGCCCCCCCGCCGTCGCCCCGCCGGGTGCCGCCGATGGCCGCCGCGACGCTCAGCAGGGTGGCCAGGGTGGACAGGATGACGGCGTTCTCGATGGCGTCGCGCGACCGCACCTGGTGGCCGCCCGCCATGTGGCCGGTTTCGTGGGCCATGACGCCGATCAGCTGTTCAGGCGTGTCGGCGGCCATGATCAGGCCGGTGTTGACGAACATGTTCTGGCCACCCGCCACGAAGGCGTTCAGCTCGTCATCGTTGACCAGTACCAGGGTGACCGCGTCCGGGACGATACCGGCCGCGCGGAAGATGGGGGTGGCGAAGACGCGCAGCGTGTGCTCGATTTCCGCGTCACGCACCAGGTTGATGCCACGGTCCTGGGCCATCACCGGCTCCACGGCCAAAACCGTGGACAGCAGGCTGACCAATATCAGGCGGGCAAGGCGGCGCGGGCGCAAGAACATAGTCAATTCCATCGGCGGTGCCGTCGATACCCGAACAGACGAGCAGCAAGGCATGACCCCTACCTACTCCAAGGACGAATTTCCACGCGCGGCAGGGCAACCGGCTGTCGCTGTACGCACCAGTACCATTTCACCCTTCATGGTGATGGAGGTACTGCGCGCCGCCAATGCCCGGCAGGCCGCCGGCGGCGACGTCCTGCACCTGGAAATAGGCCAGCCGTCCACCCCGGCACCGAAGGGGGTGATCGCCGCGGCCGCCCACGCCCTGGCCGCTGATCGCCTAGCCTACACCGATGCCCTGGGCCTGCCAGCCTTGAGAGAGGGCATAGCACGTTGGTACCAAGATCGCCATGGCGTGGTGATCGATCCGCATCGGGTGGTGGTGACCACGGGCTCGTCCGGCGCCTTCCTGCTGGCCTTCCTGGCGGCCTTCGATCCCGGCGACCGGGTGGCCCTGGCGGCGCCGGGCTATCCCGCCTACCGCAACATCCTGAAGACGGCGGGCCTGGAGCCCGTGGAATTGCCCACGGGGCCCGAGACCCGCTTCCAGCCCACGCCGGCCCTGCTGGACGGATTGCTGGCGCAAGGTCCCATCAAGGGCCTGATCGTGGCCAGCCCGTCCAACCCCACCGGCACCATGCTGGACCCGGCGGCCATGGCGGCGCTGGGCGACTGGTGCCGGCGGCATGGCGTGTGGCTCATCTCCGATG
>NZ_BACU01000586.1 GCF_000333275.1 Azospirillum sp. B4
GACATTTTGTGGTGCCAAATGGGCAGGTGCATAGCTGTTGTGGTTGACTCTTCGGACAGGGGCCGATTCCCGGGCGATCCGGGGCTTTCAACCGTTCTGGCGCCCTTCGGTTGGCGGGCTGAAGAATGTGCCGGCCCGCCCACTTCGCGGCGGGGCCGCCGGCCGCCGCCAGAAGCCCGCGCTTTTGGGTTTCCAACCCCCCCGGAAGATGGCAGGGTGCCCGCCTTGGCCGCCGCCCCGGTGTCCCTCACCCATGACGTTTTCCGCGAGAACCCCGTACCGCATGTCCCCTGAGCGCAGCCCAGACCAGCGCCCCAACCGTCCGGCCTATCATCACCCGGTGGTCATCGATCCGGCGGCGCGCGCCGCGGCGGGCAAGGGCCGGGGGGCGGACACAGGGCCCGGCGGGGCCGGGTCAGCGGGGGCGACGGCGGACGCGGCGCCCAAGCCCAACTGGAAAAAGCGGCTCATCACCCTGGTGACGGCCCTGGTGCTGGTGGGGCTGGTGGTCCTGGCGGTGCGCCATGTCGCCCGCGATTTCCACCCGGCGGAGGTCTGGGCCTATGTCCGGCTGCTGCCCTGGATGAAGGTGGCGCAGGCCGCGGGCCTGGTGGCGTCGGCCTATCTGGTGATGACGCTCTATGACGTGTCCGCCCTGAAATACCTTGGCATCAAGCTGCCCTACCGCACGGTGGGCTTCGGCAGCTTCGCGGGCTACGCCATCTCCAACAATGTGGGATTCGCCGTCATCAGCGGCGGCTCGGTGCGTTATCGCGTGTATTCCGTGGCGGGCCTGTCGGCGTCGGACATCGCCAAGATCGTCGTCTTCTCCACCACCACCTTCACCCTGGGCATCACCTTCACCGGCGCCTTGGGCGTGGCCATCGGGCCGGAGGTGGGGGCGGGCCTGCTGAACGTTCCCGCCTGGCTGCTGCAGGGAATCGCCGCCCTGGTGCTGGTGGGGCTGGGCGCCATGACGGTGGCGGCGGCGGCGACGCACAAGCCGGTGCGTTTGTGGCGGTGGTCCTTCGCCCTGCCGTCATCCGGCGTGATGCTCTCGCAGATCATCATCGCCTCCATGGAGATCCTGCTGTCGGCGGCGGCGCTGTGGACCCTGCTGCCGCCGGAAATGGCGGTGGGCTTCATGGAGTTCACGGGCCTGTTCTGCGCGGGCCTGGCCATCCCCATCGTCAGCCATGTGCCGGGTGGCCTGGGCGTGTTCCAGACCATCCTGCTGCTGGGTTTGCGCGACCATGGGCCCGCCGGCGGCGCCATCGGCGCCCTGCTGGCCTACCGTTTCCTTTATTATGTGCTTCCCCTGGTCTGCGCCGGCGTCCTGCTGCTGATCTGGGAAATCCGCGCGGACCACGGCCCCGTCGCCGCTTGGCGCCGTTGGCGCGCCCGCCGCGGCCGGTAAGCCCGGCCCTGGTTCAGGTCGGATCCGTCATCAGGCCCGCCTCGAACGTGGCCACGGGAACCGGTTGGCCGAACAGGAAGCCTTGGTAAAAGCGGCAGCCGTTGGCTTGCAGGAAGTCATGCTGCCCCGGCGTCTCCACCCCTTCGGCGATGACCGACAGGCCCAGGTTGTGGGCCAGCGACAGGATGATGCGGGCGATGTTCGCGTCGTTGGGGTTGGACAGCACGTCGCGGACGAACATGCGGTCGATCTTCAGCTCGTTCAGGGGCAGGCGTTGCAGGTAGCCCAAGGACGAGTACCCGGTGCCGAAATCATCCAGGGAAAAACTCACGCCCCGTTCCTTCAGGCGCCCCATTTTGGCAATGACGTCCCCGATATCGTGGGCCACCAGGCTTTCGGTCAATTCCAGCTTCAGGCGGCGCGGGTCGGCACCGCTGGCGTCCAGGATGTCCAGGACCTGGCGGTCGAAGTCGGATTCATGGAACTGGCGGGCGCTGACGTTGACCGACAGGGCCAGACGCGACAGCGCCGGATCGTCGGCCCAGCGGCGCAGGGTCGCGCACGCCTCCCTCAGCACCCATTTGCCCAGCGGCAGGATCAGGCCCGTGGATTCGGCCAAGGGCACGAATTCCGCCGGGGACACCAGGCCGCGTTCCGGATGGTGCCAGCGCAACAGGGCCTCCACGCCCACCACGGTGCCGGCCTGGTCTACCTGGGGCTGAAGATGCATGGCCATCTGCCCGCGCTCCAGCCCGTCGCGCAGGTCCTTTTCCAGGGCCAGGCGGCTCTCGACGGCCAGTTGCATGCCGGCGTCGAAGAAGCGCAGCGTGTTCCGGCCCCCGGCCTTGGCCACGCCCATGGCCAGGTCGGCCTGCTTCATGGGGCAGTCGGCGCCTTCGCTTCCGGGACCGAACACGGCGACGCCCACGCTGGCGGTGGTGCGGTGGCTGTCGCCGTCCAGCGCGAACGGCGCGTCGAAGGCGGCCATGACCTTATGGCACACCCGCTTGGTCGCCAGGGCCGCGGCGCTGGCCGTCGCGCCCAGGTTTTCCAGCATGATGACGAATTCGTCGCCGCCGACCCGCGCCACCATGTCGGATTCCCGCACACAATCCCGCAGGCGCCTGGCCACCTGGCGCAATAGTTCGTCGCCTTTGTCGTGGCCCAGCGTGTCGTTCAGGATCTTGAAGTGGTCCAGCCCCAGGAACAGCAGCGCCCCCTGGGACCGCCGGCGCTTTCCTGACAGGAAGGCGCGGCGCAGATGTTCCAGCAGCAGGCTGCGGTTGGGCAGATCCGTCAGGGCGTCGTAATAGGCCAGGTGATGGATGCGCCGCTCCGCCTGCCGGCGTTCCGTCAGGTTGGTGTTGGTGCCCGAGACGCGGATGGGCCGCCCCTGGGCATCACGCAGAATGAACCCGCGGGACAGTATCGGCACATAATGACCATCCTTGTGCCGCAGACGGAATTCCACCTCATAGCTTTCCTGGCCGCTTTTCAAAGCGGCATGGAACGTCGCGCGGACGGTTTCCCGGTCGTCGGGGTGGCTCAGGCTTTCCCACAGGCTGGGGTCGGTGCACAGTTCGCCGGCCTGATATCCGATCATCTCCCACCAGCGGGGGGAGTAATAGAGGATGTTGGTGGCCAGGTCCCAGTCCCAGGGCGCGTCCTGCGACCCCCGCAGGACCAGGCGCATCCGCTCTTCGGATTTCCCCAGCGACTGCTGGACCTTCTTGAGGTCGGTGACGTCGGTGAAGCTGATGACCGCCTCGACCGGCCGGTCGGCGTCGTCCAGCACGGGATAGGCGTTGCAGACCAGCCAAGTCGGAACGGGATCGTCGCCCCGCTTCAATCCCATCAGGACGTTCTGGGCGTCCATGCGTCCGCGCAGCGCCAGACTGCCGGGCAATTCCTCCGCGGGGATGGGGCTTCCGTCCTCCCGTATGAAGCTCCATCGCGGGTCCGGTTCGTAGGTGCCGAGGATGGCGTCCTCGCTCAACCCCATCATGCGGCAGGCGGTGGCGTTGGCGTAGGTCAGGCGGGTATCGGCGGCGCGCACCATGACCCCGGCCAGCACATGGTCCAGCACGAAGCGGTGGCGCTGGGCCGCCGTCCGCAAGGCCGCCTCGGCCGCCTTGCGGGCGGTGACATCGCGGTGGACGCTGATGAAGTGGCTGAGCGCGCCGGACGCGTCCCGTTTCGGTGTGACCGTCAACTCGTTCCAGAAGGGCCGGCCATCCTTGGTGTAGTTCAGCACCTCCCCATGGAAGGGGATGCCGCGGCCCAGACAGTCACGGATGGTGGCCAGGGTCTCGGGATCGGTGTCGGGGCCGCAGATCAGGTCGCAGCCCCGGCCCAGGACATCCGCCATCGCATGTCCCGTCATGGCGGTGAAGGCGGCGTTGCAATATTGGATCAGGCAGTCGGCGCCGGCGATGAGCACGCCTTGCGAAACGGCGTCCAACGCCTCCACAAGCATGCTGATTGACGGCGCCATCCGCGATGCCGCCCGTGCTCGCGGGTTGGGAAGCGCCGCCATCGTCCCCCCTCCACCATCCCGCATCCGCGCGCCAAGCCGTCCAACCACTTTCCACTCCGTCAATCCGTACGCCGGGCGGGCCTCTCGACCCATGGCTCCGCCGCCGGCGAAGGCTGGTGACCCGGTTGAAGTCATGAAGGAGTGGATCGGTTACTAAAGCATTACCTCCGTGGCCGCCTATCCTTCCGCGCGTGGTATGGGGCCGCGCGTCATCTGGGCGCCGCCGGAAGCTGCCATGCCGTCCCCGGCGGGGATGGCGACCCTGAGCGTATGGACGCGAGGGACTGAAACTGCCATAGTCCGGCCGGTTCGTTTCGGGGGGGCCGCTGGCAGGCGCTTGGCCCCATTCACACTTTCCTGGTTTTGGCCCATGACCCAACGCATCTCCATCCTGACCTGGCTGTCCCAACTGTCGATCCGCCTGCTGATCTCCCGGCGGGGCGAACTGGTGGGCACCGACCGGTTTGGCAACCGCTATTTCCGGGAAAAGAAGGCGCGGGCCGGTATGAAGGTGCGCCGCTGGGTGCTGTTCGCGGGGGAGCCGGAGGCTTCCAACATCCCGGCGGAGTGGCATGGCTGGCTGCACTATTCCATGGAACAGCCCCTGCCGGAGAACAGCGCCTATCACAAGCCGTGGGTGAAGCCGCATGAGGCCAACACCACCGGCACCGTGGCCGCCTATCGCCCGCCGGGGCACACCTATGAAGGCGGCCACCGCGCCGCCGCCACCGGCGATTACGAACCCTGGACCCCCGCGTAAGGAACGGCGGGCGCGGGGCCGGGGTGACCCGACCGACGGTGCTCCCGGCTTTGCGGCGTGACAGGGCGGGGCGCCGGCCTTTCCGGCGTCGCCCATGACGGGCATCGGCTGAGGCCCCTTCCTTGCCAAACGGGTGGGAGCGGGGCCTCGCGTCGTTTCAAGGCCGTCCAAATTCTAAAGGTTTTCCAGAGGAAGCGAATGCGCAGCAATGTGATCGAAACCGTGCTGGGGGCCGTCGTCCTGGTGGTGGCGGCGTTCTTCCTCTATTTCGCCTACACCACGGCCAATGTACGCGCCGTGTCCGGCTATGCCTTGCAGGCCCGCTTCGCCAGCACGGGCGGCTTGACCGCCGGCAATGACGTGCGCATCAGCGGCGTGAAGGTGGGGTCGGTGACCAAGGCCTATCTGGATCCCAAGACCTACCAGGCGGTCATTGAGATGCAGATCGACAACACGGTGCAGTTGCCCACCGACACCAGCGCCGGAATCGCCTCGGAAAGCCTGCTGGGCGGCAAGTTCCTGAACCTGCAGCCGGGCGGCGAGGATGAGATGCTGAAGCCGGGTGGCCGCATCCAGTACACCCAGTCGGCGGTGAACCTGGAAGACCTGCTGGGCCGCTTCATCTTCAGCGCCGGCGGTAGCGGCGGCAATAAGGGTGGTGACGCTGGCCAGCAGCAGAACCAGGGCCAGCCGGCCTCCCCGTCCCCCGGCCAGCAACCCGCGCCCAAGGCCGACCCGTCCAAGGGCCTGCTGAACGGCGGCGGCAAATGAGCCAGCGGCGTCTGCTGCTGGGGGTTGCCTCCTGTCTGGCGCTGGCCGCCGCGGCCGGCGCCTGGGCGCAAAGCGCGCCCACCATTCCCGGCGCGCCGCCGGCTCCCCCGGCCTCCGCCCCAGCGGCGCAGACGGCGCCGGAGGAACAGCCCCCCACCAGCCAGCCCGTGACTGGCCCCGCCGCCGCCGGCCAGCAGCAACAGCCGCCGGCGGATGGCGCCCAGGGTGCCGCTCCGGCGGAAGGGGCCCCTGCGGAAGGCGCCCCGGCGGAAGGGACCGCGTCCCCCGTCACGCCGTTGCCGCCCCTGGCCCAGCCGCAGGCCGCCCCCCGAACCTTCGAGGATATGAAGGTCGCCGTCCTGGGAGGGCTGGACAAGGTAACGGGCCGCGTGTCCACCGTGGAGATCCCGGTGGGGCAGAGCGGGCGCTTCGGCCAGTTGACGGTGGCGGCCCGGGCCTGCCGCAAGACCACACCGATCGAAGAGCCGGAGTCGGCCGCCTTCCTGGACATTGTCGAGGCCAAGCCCGACGATCCCGCCGCCAAGGTCTTCACCGGCTGGATGTTCGCCTCCAGCCCCGCCCTGTCGGCGATGGAGGACCCCGTCTATGACGTCTGGGTGGTGGACTGCAAGAACCCCTCGACCAAGGCGTCCTCGCCCAAGCCGCAGTGAAACCGGGCCGGCTGGCGCAGCGCGTCGGCCAGCAGGGCGTGATAGCGGGCGCGCGGGATTTCGATGGCGCCGAACTGCGACAGGTGGGTGGTGACGAACTGCGTGTCCAGCAGGCCATAGCCGCCGGCGCGCAGGCGGGCCACCAGATGCACCAGGGCCACCTTGCTGGCGTCCGTCTCGCGCGAGAACATGCTCTCCCCGAAGAAGGCGCCGCCGATGGACACGCCGTAAAGGCCGCCCACCAGCCGGCCGTCGCGCCGGCATTCCACGGAATGGGCCCGGCCTTGGCGATGCAGGGCGGTGTAGGCATCCAGGATCTGGGCGTTGATCCAGGTTTCCGGCCGGTCGGTGGTGGACTCGCCGCAGGCCCGCATCACGGCCGCGAAATCGGTGTCGACACTGACCTGGAAGCGCCCCTGGCGCACCGTGCGCAACAGGCGGCGGGGGGCATGGAAGCCGTCCAGCGGCAGGATGCCCCGCTCCGGCGGGTCGAACCAGAAGATCTCGTCATCATCGGCCCGCTCCGCCATGGGGAAGACGCCCATGGTGTAGGCGCGCAGCAGCAGTTCCGGCGTCAGGTGCATCACTTGGCTTCCCTTGGGTTGACCGGCCGTGGCGGCGCGAACACCACCCGCTGGTAGACATAGCCGATGCCCATGAGGCACAGGCCCAGCCCCAGGAAGGACAGGATGCGCAGCAGGCCGGTCAAATCCGCCATGTCTGACAAGAAAACTTTCAGCACCGTCACCAGCAGCACCGCCAGCGAGGCGTAGCGCAGGTCCGCCCGCCGGGTGCGCACGCCCAGGCCCAGTAGCGCCAGGGCATAGGCTAGCCAGGCGGCGGAATAGCTGTACCACTCCGCATCCGTGCGGCTGATGCCTGACAGGCGGGTGCCGTGAAAGGCCTGGCGCACCTCCAGCGACACGCAGGTGAAGGCCAGGATCAGCACCAGGATGACCAGGGCGCGGCGCGTCACGCCCGCTTCCGTCCGCCAGGCCACCAGGGCGAACAGCGCCGCCGGCAGGCCGTAGACCAACAGCAGCAGGTTCAGGATGGGCCATGGCCCCACGGTCTCGTCCGACCACAGCGGGTTCAGCAGGCCCAGATGCACCAGCATCACCTGGGCCGCCGCCACCCGCACCAGGACGTGGGCTCCGATCCGCGCCACCGGTCCCGCCGCGCTGCCCGACCGGCCAGCCAGGACCAGGGCCGCCACCAGGAACAGCACCGTGCGCAACGCCGTGGGCAGCAGGGCGAAGGGGTCGCTGGTCAGGGTGCCGGTTTGCATCACCTGGATTTCCAGGCAGGCGAACAGCAGGGCCAGCACCAGGGCGACGGCCTGAAGCCCCAGCACCGGCCGGTCCCGCCGGCGGCGGCTCAGGGACCAGGCGCCCGCCGCGCAGGCCAAGGCCGGCACGCCATAGCCCCACAGCAGCCAGTTGACGGGTGAGGCGCCGTTCAGCGGGTAGGTCAGCACCCAGGGGTTCAGGGTCAGGCGGATGGCCACGGCCAGCGCCACGGCCAGGCCACCCCGGCGCAGGGCGTCGGCCAGCGGCCCGGCCGCCAATCGGCCCTCCACCGCCGCCAGCGCCGGCACCAGCAGCGACAGCGCCGCCGTCAGCCAGGCCTGGCGCAGCAGGGCGGCCAGGGCCAGGCCGGCCAGCGCCAGGGCGGCAATGACGAAGGCGGTGGGCGCGGCACGTGACCCCGCCCAGACGGCCGCCGCCGTGGCGCCACCCGCCAACGCGATGGCGATTGCCGCCCAGGCGGCCTCCGGCAGGGTGCCGGGATTGAAGGTCCAGCCGGCCCAGTCCAGCACGGTCAGGGGGGCGGCCGCGGTCCA
>NZ_BACU01000585.1 GCF_000333275.1 Azospirillum sp. B4
TGGGCATCGCTTCATGCCGGCATAACCCTGTCGCGCAGGGTGGGATCGACCTTGCCGGCGATCATGACCCCCACCTTGGCGGCGGCGTCGGCCGGCAGGTGGTGCAAGGCATCCAGCAGGGACAGGATGCCCTTGCGCTCGGTCAGGAAGCCGAACAGCAGCAGGGTGACGCGGCCATCCGGCATCATGGCGGCCAGCGCCCGCTCCTCCGGCGTTTCGTTCACGAAGGGGTGCACGGGGTCGACCACGGTGCGCACCTTGTCCCCCTGGACATAGCGATCGTGGGCGTATGTCGGGAAATAGGGATCCAGCGTCAGCACCCGGTGGACCGCGGCGTTGCGCAGCATCAGGGGGTATAGCAAGGCCTTGCGCGCGTCGCGCAGCCATTCCTTGAGGGTGGGCTCGTAGCTGCCCAGCGCGCCATAATGGACGGACGGGCGGAACAGGATGCCGCACAGTCGGCGGCCGCCGGCGCCCAACGACAGGGCCAGCGGCAGCGTCAGGTGGTCCAGCGACAGGAAATGTCCGGCTTCCGATCCCGTGCGCTCCAGATACCGGCGCATGGTCCACCAGCGGGCGAAACCCCGCACGGGCAGCAGGGGGTGACGGCAGCGCGCCTGTTCCGCTGGATCCAGCGGCAGCACCCGCACCCGGTCCTGGCGGCTGGCGGCGCCGTCGGCGGCCAGTTCGTCATAAAGCTCGCGCGCCACGACGAAGGAGACGCGGTAATCCCGCTCATCGGCCGCGGCGAAGTGCATGAGGTGCTTCAGCCATTCGCAGGGATGACCCTCCGCGTCGGGCTCGAAGATCACGAAGGAACGGGGGCCGGTGGGGGCCGCCGGCGCCGGTGCCGCGGCCTCGGCCACCGGCGGACGCTTATTTGGCATAGAGCGCATCCAATCGCCGGACCAGTCCCCCCAGGACGCGGGACCGGGAATAGTGCTGTTCCACGAAACGCCGGCCGCGCTCGCCCAGTTCCCGCCGCAGGGGCGCGTCCCGCACCAGGCGCAGCACGGCCTCGGTGAAGGCCTCGGTATCGTGCGGCGGCACGCAGATGAAGGCGCCGCTGCGTTCCTGCAAATGCCACAGGGGGCTGTGCGGGTTGGCCGTGGTGACGAAGGGACGGCCCACGGCCATGATGTTGAAAATCTTGGAGGGGATGGCGAAGGCGGCGGACTGCCGGCTCTTGCGGCACCAGGTGGATGTCGCCCTCGGCCA
>NZ_BACU01000584.1 GCF_000333275.1 Azospirillum sp. B4
GCCGGCATGTCCGGGATGTAGGCGAACCCGCGCCCGGGATGGGTCAGCGCCGTATCACCGTGGTGCCGCCGCTGCCCCAGGCGCTAACCCCCAGCAGGAAACCGAAGTCATACCACCGGCCGGGGTTGGGGTAGGCGTAGACGCGGGTGTCGGAAACCAGGCTGTAGACGAAGCTGAAGGGCGCGATCAGACCATGCAGCAGGCCATACAGGAAGCCGGGCAGTTCATGCCCGGCCATCGGCGCCGGTTGGGTGGCGCAGGCGCTGAGCAGCAACCCGGCCCCCATGACGGCGGCGCCGGCCATCAGCGGCTTCAACCAGCGGCGGCGGCGCGCGTCGGGTAGGGGGGACGCAGGCGTATGCCGCGTGGATTGGTGCATCTGAGCCTCCCGTGCAAGGACATCGGAACGGTATGTGTTCCCGTGTCACTGTCTGGTTGGATCATGGCGGGGCCAAGGCCCCCAAAGGTCGGTATTGGCCATAGGGGGAATAGCCGGAAGGCCGCCCGGCAGCCGGGCGCATCGGCCGGAAGGCAGCCACCTTCAGAAGGGGCCCTGCCACCGCGACCCGGCGGTCGGCACCAGGCGATGGACCTCTGGCGCCCCTTTCAGCACATGCCCCCGCCAC
This sequence comes from Azospirillum sp. B4, assembly GCF_000333275.1. Lineage (GTDB taxonomy): Bacteria > Pseudomonadota > Alphaproteobacteria > Azospirillales > Azospirillaceae > Nitrospirillum. The sequence goes on from NZ_BACU01000584.1 coordinate 627, forward strand.
CAGGGCGCTGACAGCCCCGCGCGATACCGTTCATACGCCTCCGCGTCGGCGAAGGCCTGGAAGGTGACAAACACCGCCTCCCCCTCCCGCACGGGCAGGCGCGGAAAGGTGTTGGCTGCGGCATTGGTGACGAAGGTGGCGATGACAGGCCCGCCCGCCGCGGCCAACGCCGCCGCCCCGTCACGCGTGAAGGCGTCGGCCATCTCCTGGGCGGCCGCGGCATCATGCGCGGGAAACGGATAGTAGAGGGTGGCGACCAGCAGCCCATGCGTGCCGGCGGGCCCGCCCGGCGGGGTGGCCTGCGCGAACCCTGTACCCACCGCCGCCGGCCGCAGCAGCAGGACATTGTCCGAGTCGAGCATGGTGGCGTTGGCAGCCTCCCGGTGCGCCTTCCACACCGGCCCGCCATAGAAGGCCGCCAGGCCATCGGCGCGCGACGGCATGTCGGCGAAGCCCCGCAGCCAGACGAAGCGATCGGGGTCGTCCAGGTCGCGGAACTGCCCCACCACCCGCAGGCCCAGGGCCTCCTGCCCAGCGAGGAAATAGCGGTCGAACAGATCGACCAGCACGTCGCGCTGGCCGGGCTTCAGCGTGTATTGGCGTAATTCCACGACCGCGCAGCACGGCCCGGCGGCGGCCTTTGGCGGCGCGTCCGCCCGCGGCGCGGCCTTCAAGGGTAGGGCATTGACGGGCAACAGGTCCGGCGGCCAGGCCAAGGCCCGATCAGCCACGCCGGCCCCGACCAGCAGGGTCAGGCCCAGCAGAACCATGGCTTGCAGTCTCATGGTGGTTTTCCTTGTTCTTGTCGTTGGCGCTGTCGGGCACGCTAAAACCTCAAGAATAGTTGAGGTCAAGAGGCCTCATGCCGGGTGAACTCCTGGGTCCAGTTGGTTTCCCAGCGGCACCCCTGGTCGGCCGACCAGGCCTGCTCCCAATGGGCGGAGGTGGCGGTGATGCGCGACCACACCACCCGCACCGCCACGGGGTGGCCCAGCAGCGGGTCCTGGTCCTGACCATGGAATTCGCCCCGGCGACCCGCAAACAGGCCACCGGTGAAATGCCCGGTCAGCGGCGCCTGCAGGGCGCCGGTACGGCTGTCCACCCGGTGGAGCGTCCATTGGCGGACGGCGGGGTCGTACAGGCGAAAGGTGACGGCCGCCGCCGGCTTATCCGTTGGCCCCGGCAGTTCCAGTTCGTCCAGGCAGGCCAGGCCGCCCAACATGATCTGCCCATGCGCGCTGGCCCGGGCTTCTTCCCAGCGGCCGTCACCGGCCCCGCTGTTCACCCGCCGGCGACTGAGCACCGACCAGCGGCCAGCCAGGAAATCGAAATCACCCGCACCGGGGCCGCCGGTCAGCAGGTCCGGCTGGTCGGGATCGGCCGGCCGGCGGTCCACCGGCGGCAGCCGTTCCGCCCGCGCGGGCAGGCCGGCGCTGAAGGCGAGAAGCCCGGCACCCAACAAGACGGCACGCCGGGTGGCGGTTGGAAAATCAGGGGGTAGGGAATGCATGGGAACGGTCCTCCGCGAGGGGAAAACCGGGCGTTTTGTCCGGTGCGTCCTTTTTACCGGACAAAACCTGACATCCTTTGTCAGGTATAATCTGCTAGTTTGAAATTCATGCGCGCCAGCCGACTCCTCTCCCTGCTCATGCTGCTCCAGACCCGGGGCCGCCAGACCGCCCAGGCCCTGGCGGAAGAGCTGGAGGTCACCGTCCGCACCATCTATCGCGACATCGACGATCTCAGCGCCGCCGGCGTCCCGGTCTACGGCGACCGGGGCCGGGCCGGCGGCTTCCAACTGCTGGACGGTTACCGCACCCGGCTGACCGGCATGACGGCGCAGGAGGCGGAGAGCCTGTTCCTGGCGGGCCTGCCGGGGCCGGCGGCAGAGCTGGGGCTGGGCGACACCCTGGCCGCCGCCCAGCTGAAGCTGCTGGCGGCATTGCCGGAACAGGGACGCCAGACGGCGTCGCGGCTGAACGCGCGGATCCACCTGGATCCCGTGGGCTGGTTCCAGGAGGCGGGCAAGGTGGACATCCTGCCCGATATCGCCCGGGCGGTGTGGAACGAGCAGATCATCCGCATGCGGTATGAGCGCTGGGCCGGCGTCGTGGAGCGCACGGTGGAGCCGCTGGGCCTGGTGCTGAAAGGGGGCGTCTGGTACCTGGTGGCGCGAAGCCAGCCGGAGGCCGGCAAGCCGCCGGGCGGCCCGCGCACCTACCGCGTCTCCAACATCCTGGCGCATACGGTGCTGGACCGGCATTTCACCCGGCCCAAGGATTTCGACCTGCCCGCCCATTGGCGGGAATCGCTGGAGAGCTTCGAGGCCGGCCTCTATACCGGCACCGCCCGGGTGAAGGCGACGTCAGCGGGCCTGAAGATGCTGCGCAACCTGGCCCCCGCCTTCAACGAACGCATCACCGCGACCCTGCGGCCCACCGACGCCAGCGGCTGGGCCGAAGCGGACATTCCCCTGGAGGCGGTGGACTGGACGGCGCACCAATTGCTGGGCCTGGGCCTCACCGTGGAGGTTCTGGAGCCGCCAGCCCTGCGCGCCCATATGGCCGCGTTGGCGGCAGGGTTGCATCGCCGCTATCAGAATTAAAAAAGGGCACCGGAGTCGCCACCGGTGCCCCCCATCCCTTGAACCTGGACGCCTTGCCTTGGGTCAGTACGTGACCGACATCTTGGCGGAGACGAAGCGCGGCGGCGCCAGCTGGTACGTCGGCAGGTTCGCGGCCACGCCGTTATAGGCCAGGGCGTTGTTCCCGAAGTTGATACCGCCAATGTAGTGCTTGTCGAACAGGTTCGTGACCGACAGCACCAGCTTGGTGGCGAACCGGCCGGTCAACGACTCCGGCAGGGTGTACCCGGCGGAAACGTCGAAGGTGTAGAAGGACGGCACCTCCTCGTCATTGGTCAGCGAGCTGAAGCGGTGGGCCGTATACTTGCCCTGGATCTGGGCGAAGTAGCTGTCCCGTTCATACCGGAGCATGGAGGACACCAGCCATTCGGGCGTGTCCGTCAGCTGCTTGCCCGCCGTGGGCAGGGGCACGGTGGCGCCGTTGTTGAGACCGACATAAATGTCGTTCTTCAGATGGCTTTGCGTGTAGGCCGCCGAGAGATAGGCGGAGAAGCCGTCGATGGGCTTGGTGCCGATCTCCGCCTCCGCCCCCTTGATGATGACGCCGCCGATATTCTTCGACACCGTGGTGTTGGCGGTGACGTCGAACAGCGACTGCTGGCGGTTGGAGTAGTTGGTGTTGAACACGGTGAAGGAACTGATGAACCACTCGTCGGCGTGACGGAAGCCGGCTTCCAGGTCCACCGTGGTCTCCGGCTGGATGGTGGAGAGGTTCACGCCCGGGGTATACAGGGCCGAGTTGTCGGTGGCGCGGAAGGTCTGCGTCGCCGACAGGAAGACCTGATTGCTGTCGTCGATGTGATAGACGGCACCGGCGCTGGGCACGAACTTGCCCTGGTCCAGTTCCGGGTGGGTCGGTGCAACGGCATTGCCGGCCGTGCGCAGGCTGAGCGGCAGATAGTTGATGCCGCTGCGGTTGATCTGCGAGTGCTGCAGACCGACGCTGAGCGACAGCTTGTCATCGAACAGGTTCAGGGTGTCGACCACGAACGGCCGCACCACCTCGGTCGTCGTCTTCTGGTCCTGGGTACGGACCACCGTGCCGTCGGCGCGGAAGACATGCTCGTTGTAAAGGTCCGGCCACAGGCTGACGGGGTTGCCATACGCGTCCACCGACAGCAGCGGCTTCCATTCCCGCAGCTTGCCGATTTCGTACTGGAAGCCCACCACCAGCTCATTGTGACCGTAGGTCCACTTGCCACGTGTCAGGAATCCGGGGCGCATCTGCTGCTGGGCGAAAGGATTGTAGAACAGCTTGGTGTCCTTGGTGTCACCGTCACCGTTCAGATCCCGGGGTCCGCCCAACTGGGCCGCATTGGTCTCAGAGAAATAGCCGGCGGTGCCACCGGCGCCGAAGCCGTACCAAAGGTAGGGCTGGACATCGAGGCGGACGCTGTCGGTGAGCAGGAAGTTGCCCTTGACCGACACCACCAGGTTCTCGAACGGATTGGTCGCCAGCTTATAATAGTTTGACCGCTGCAGCAGCGTCTGGCCGTTCAAAGTGGCGCTGTTGTTGTCGTTTTGCGCCGTACCGTTCGCCGCCGGGTCGGTGGGGGCGAAGGCCGTGGCGAAGTTGAAGTTGTAGCCGTACTGGGCGATCTGCGCCTTGCTCAGCGCCTGATACGAATAGGTTTCCGCCGTATTGTAGAAGGCGCTGAGCGCGATGCGGCTGCTGTCGCCGATGTCATGCGCGATGGAGGCGTCGACATGCTGGCGCTTGGTGTCGCCCACACCGCGCCACACGTCCACGGCGGCGTTGGAGTAGGAGATGAAGGCCTTGGTGCGGAAGCCGATGTCGCCCGTGTCCACCCGCACGAATTCGCGGCGCAGGCTATTGTCGCCCAGCGCCTGCTGCGCCATGACATGGAAGTCGTCGGATGGCTTTTGGATGACCATGCCGATGTTGCCGCCCGTCTCACCCACGTTGGGCGTGTCGGCATCGCCAGCGCCCTGCATGATGTAGACTTGGGAGAGGTTTTCGGCGTCGATGTATTCCTGGGGATAGACGTTGAAGGTGCCGCTGTCGTTCACCGGCACGCCGTCCAGGATCAGGCCAATCTGGTTGGACTGGAAGCCGCGGACGGAGATGGCGCCACGGCCGGTGCCGGTGGCATCACGGCCATTGGAATTCACACCCGGGGCCAGATTGATCAGTTGGAAGGGGTTGGCCGCGGCCGGCTGGTCCTGAATGAACTGCCGCGAAACCGAGGAGGCGGACTTCGGCGCCTCCTGCAAGGTGATCATGCCTGCGGCCCCCGCCGGGCGACCGCTGGTCACCAGAATGGTTTCCACGTCACCGGCCGACGAGGCCTCCTGCGCCATGGCCCCGCCGCACACCATGACGTTGAAGGCGGCACCGGCCAGCAGCATGCCGCGCAGGCGTAAGTGTTCGCGGGCGGCCACACCGCCCCGCGTGAACTTCATCATAAGAATCCCCCGATATTATCCAACCGGCGCCCTGCTTCCCGGCGGGTCGCCCTCAAGGTTTGTGCATTTGCACTAACATCAGAATGTTGCAACTTCAAGACGTTGCGGGGAAAGCTCGATGGCTGTATGTCCTTCGCGCTTCGCGGGCGCGAATTTGACAGAAACTTGATCAAACGGTCAGGTTTTGTGACTGTTTTCTGACCACAAGGTCAGACAAATTGCCGCACCCAAGCCCGACGAAGGCGCACGGTAAAAGCGAATCGGCGCAAAAACGCGACTATTGGGTGCCTGGGGAGCCGCAAGCGGGGGGAGGCGCCGGCACTCAGTCGCCCTTCTTCCCTTTGCCTTTGCCCTTGGCGGGCAGGTCCGCCACCACCAGCCGGCCATCGGCGACAGCCTGCTTCAGCAGGGCGTGGTCAGCCGCGCTGATCTCGGCGTAGCCGGCAGCGAAATCGGCCACCGCGTCGTCAAAGGTTTCGGAAGTGCCGAGATAACCGGCGATCAGGGCGGCATCGCCGGATCGGGCGTGGGCGCGGGCCAGGGTGGCGCCGCACAGGGTGGCATAGAAGTCCAGACGGTCGCTTTCCATCAAGGTACCAGCCGACGCCAGGCGCCGATCCTTCAACTGGCGGATATAGAAATGGCGCCCGGCATCATCCGCCGCCCAGCCCAGGAAGCCATCGCTGACGGTCTGCAGGGTGCGTTGGCCCACCACCACCCGCTGCCCCTGGTTGACGTAGGGCGAGGGGCCGGCGTAGGGGGCGAGGACCGAGGCCATGGCCTCCTTCACCTGCAGGAACAGGGGATGGCCGTCAGGGTCGATGAACAGGCCGATGGCGCAGAAGGTGCCGACCGAACCCACGCCCACCACCTTGAACGCCACGTCGGCCAACTGATAGCGGTCGACCAGGAAGCGCCGCTCCTCCGGCAGGGTGTCCCGGTAGCGCGTGAACAGCGTACGGGCGCGCAAGGCCGCCTGGCCCTGGCGGTCCGTCTCCTCATCGAAGTGATAGATCAGGGGCGGCACATCGCGGATACGGGCCTGTCCACCGTCCCGGTTGGCCAGGCGGGGAAAATCATCGCCGCCGGACGGCGTGGCCGCCGCCTCGGCCAACCGCGCCATTTCCTTTTCCCGCGCGGCCTCGTCCGTGATGCCCTGGGCCATGGCGGCGATGTCCACCCGGCTGGACCAGGCGGTCAACGGATCGAGGTCGGCCAATTCCGCCATGCGCAGACGATAGGCGGTGACGGCCGCCCGCGCCATGTCCTTGGCCGCGCTGGGGGAATGGCCGGAATCCTGGGCCGCCAGCACGAGGGACGCCGCCAGCCGCTTCACGTCCCATTCAAAGGGCGCCGACAGCGTCTCATCGAAGTCGTTGAGGTCGAACACCGGCCGCCCCTCCGGGCTGGCGTAGATGCCGAAATTCATCAGGTGGCAGTCGCCCGACGCCTGGACCCGGATGCCGCTGACGGGCAATTCACCCAGGTCGCGGGCCATGACGGTGGCCGCCCCCCGCAGGAAGGTGAAAGGACTGGCGACCATGCGGGCCCAGCGTACCGGCAGCAGGGACTGGATGCGCTGGGTGGAGGTCGTCACCAGCAGATCGATGGGATCACCCCGCCCCTTCATCGCCGGCAGCGCCGCGTTGCCGGAGCGGGGCGCGCTGTCACGCAAATCCTTGCCCGCCTGCCTGCGGCGATCGGCGGGCAAGGCACGCAGGGCGGTGAGATCGGTCATGGTCTCTCTCCGGGCGGGACAAGGGCACGGGGGGGCGGAATGCCGATGTGTCAGGACGGATAAGGACAGGAGGTTGAACCCGGACGCATCGGGGCTAAAAGCCGGAAGGTGCACGGATTGTTCATCAGAAACACGCGGCCGTTCCATGATTGTTCATGGGCCAGGGCAATCGGCCGCACCGTGCCGCATATCCGCGAACCGGTCTTAAGTGTCTGATTTTAAGGAGGATTCGGATGGTGCTGCCAGAGAGGATTGAACTCTCGACCTCTCCCTTACCAAGGGAGTGCTCTACCACTGAGCTACGGCAGCGCCCGTCCGGTGGGCGGGGTAATTGCCACAGGGGCGGAGGGGATGCAAGCCTTTTGATCAAAGAAAATGAAAGAAAATGGACGGGGCCTCGCCACAACACGCCTGAGACGCCCGGCGAGACCGCTTGGCGCCGCGCCATTCTGCGCTTATTTTCCGACCCTTGCGACGGGACAATGGCCGGGATTCCCGCCCCCTTCCCCGCCCCTTAGGAGTAACACCGTCCCATGAGCGACAAGTCGCCCGCGAAATCCGGCGCCGACAAGCCCCCGACCCGCGAGGAACGCCTGGCCGCGGCGCTGCGCGAAAACCTGCGCCGCCGCAAGGCGCAATCGCGCGAACGGGAGGACGCCGCCGACCCCACCGCGCCCGAGGGCGAATAAGCTTGGCGCCTTGACCATATGTGATTGGACCATATGTGGTGGGTGCCGTCCGGCCGCGACGCCCATTCCTGGTGCGTATGCCCGCTAGACACGCCGCTCAGAGTCACCTTGAGCGGCACGCCGGGAGGGTCTAAGAAGGGGTTCGCATTTCAGCGCGACCCCTTTCCCGATGAGGAGCACCGCCCATGGCCATCATGCCCGACAGCTGGATCCGCGATATGGCGCAGAACCGGGGCATGATCGAACCGTTCGTGGAGGCGCAGAAGCGCGAGGGCGTCATCTCCTATGGCCTCTCGTCCTATGGCTACGACGCCCGCGTGGCGGACGAGTTCAAGATCTTCACCAACGTCGACAGCGCCATCGTCGACCCCAAGCGTTTCGACGACGCCAGCTTCGTCGATCGCAAGACCGATGTTTGCGTCATCCCGCCCAACAGCTTCGCGCTGGCCCGCACGGTGGAATATTTCCGCGTGCCCCGCGACGTGCTGGTGATCTGCCTGGGCAAAAGCACCTACGCCCGCTGTGGCCTGATCGTGAACGTCACGCCGCTGGAACCGGAATGGGAGGGTCACGTGACGCTGGAAATCAGCAACACCACGCCCCTGCCGGCCAAGGTCTACGCCAACGAGGGCCTGTGCCAGTTCCTGTTCCTGAAGGGCGACAGCGTGTGCGAGATTTCCTACGCCGACCGTGCCGGCAAGTACATGCGTCAGCAGGGTGTCACACTGCCGCGCCTGTGAGCCCGCCGCCTGTGGTCCCATTCCTGGCGGCGCCCTAATTCCGCCATACCGTTCCCGCATTCAGCCGGACCAGCCAAAACCGGCAATTTTGAACCGATCGGCCCCCATCCCATGGACAAGTTACGCATCCGCGGCGGCACGCCGCTGAACGGCAGCATCCGCATCAGCGGCGCCAAGAACGCGGCCCTGCCGCTGATGGCCGCCTGCCTCCTGACGGAGGAGACGCTGACCCTGGACAACCTGCCCCACCTGGCCGACATCACCACCATGGCCAACCTGCTGGCCCAGCATGGCGTGGACATGGTGTACGAAGGTGGGGCGACGTCCTGTGACCAGCGCGCGGTGAAGCTGCGCGCCAATGACATCACCTCCACCGAGGCGCCCTACGACCTGGTGCGCAAGATGCGCGCCAGCGTGCTGGTGCTGGGGCCTCTGGTCGCCCGCTTCGGCCAAGCCAAGGTGTCGCTGCCTGGCGGCTGCGCCATCGGCACGCGGCCCGTCGACCTGCACATCAAGGGCCTGCAGGCCATGGGTGCGAAGATCGAGCTGGAGGCCGGCTACATCCACGCCTCCGCCCCCGGTGGATTGCACGGGGCGGAGTTCGTCTTCCCCCAGGTGTCGGTGGGCGCCACCGAGAACCTGCTGATGGCCGCCAGCCTGGCCAAGGGTGAGACCGTCCTGATCAACGCGGCGCGTGAGCCGGAGATCACCGATCTGGCCCATTGCCTGGTGGCCATGGGGGCGGAGATCAGCGGCATCGGCACCGACCGTCTGCACATCGTGGGCAAGCCCGCCCTGCACGGCGCCCGCCACCGCATCGTGTCCGACCGCATCGAGACCGGCACCTACGTCATGGCCGCCGCCATCACCGGTGGTGAACTGGAACTGGTGGGCGGCAATCTGGAACACATCCAGGCGGTGGCCAACGTGCTGACCGGCGCCGAGGTCTCGTTCACACCCACGGACACCGGCTTCAGGGTGCGCCGTGTCAATGGCGAAGTGGTGGGCGTGGACGTGATGACGGAGCCCTTCCCGGGCTTCCCCACCGACCTGCAGGCTCAGATGATGGCGTTGATGTGCACCGCCAAGGGTGCGTCGATGATCACCGAAACCATCTTCGAGAACCGCTTCATGCACGTGCCGGAGCTGGCGCGCATGGGTGCGAACATCACCGTCCATGGCTCTTCCGCCCTGGTGCGGGGCGTGCGGCACCTGACCGGCGCGCCGGTGATGGCGACGGACCTGCGCGCCTCCGTCTCGCTGGTGCTGGCCGGTTTGGCGGCGCAGGGCGACACCACCGTCAACCGCATCTACCATCTGGATCGCGGTTATGAACGCATCGAGGACAAGCTGAACGCTTGCGGCGCCCAGATGGAACGCCTGAAGGGCGACTGATAGGATCGTCGCCATGTCCTACCGCCTGCCGCCCTTGAACACCTTGCGCCTGTTCGAGGCGGCGGGCCGGCATCTCAGCTTCAAACAGGCGGCGGCGGAGCTGAACCTGACGCCCAGCGCCGTCAGCCACGCTCTGCAATCCCTGGAGGACTGGCTGGGCGCGCCGCTGTTCGTGCGTGGCCACCGCAGCCTGACCCTGACGGAAACGGGCGGCGCCTATCTGCCCCAGGTGCGCGACGCGCTGGAGCGGCTGGCCACCGCCACGGCGGCTTTGCCGGGCCGCGCGCCCAGTGGCCGGTTGGCCGTCAGCGTGGCCCCCAGCTTCGGATTGCGCTGGCTGGTGCCGCGTCTGTCCCGCTTCCGTGACCGGCACCCCGACATCACCCTGTCCCTCGACACCAGCCACCGGCCGGTCGCCTTCCCCCGCGACGGCGTGGACGCAGCCATCCGCATGCGCCAGGACGGTGAAGAGGACGGCGGCACAGATCTTTTCGCGACCCCGCTGGTGCGCGAGGCGCTGGTGCCGGTCTGCGCCCCCGGCCTGGTGGCCGCTGTGAAGACGCCGGCCGACCTGGCGGCGCACAGCCTGCTGCACGTGGACAGCGTGCGGGAGGAATGGGCGGCCTGGGCGGCGCTGTCCGGCATCGACCCGTCCGACCTGATGGCAGGACCCCGATTCGATACCGTGCACATGGCGTTGGAGGCGGCGGCCAATGGCCTGGGCATCGCCATGGGCCGACTGCCCCTGGTGCAGGCCGACCTGACCGCCGGCCGGCTGGTGGCCGTGCTGGGGCCTCCCCACACCATCCGCACCGGCTATTGGCTGATCACCAGCCGGGCGACGCGCAACCGGCCGGAGGTGGTGGCCTTTCGCGCCTGGATCACGGCGGAACTGGCGGCTCAAGCCCCGGTGTAGACGGCCGCGCGCCGTGCCATCCAGGCGTCCAGCCCTTCACCCAGGTCATGCCCCGGCACCAGCGCCCCGAAGGCGGCGCTTTCCACCGCCAGTCCCTCGGCGATGGGCAGGTTCACCCCGCGCGTCACCGCCGCCAGGATGGCCGCCACGGCGCCCGGCGCGTGGCGGATGATGCGCAGGGCCAGGTCACGGGCCGCCGGCATCAACTGGTCGTGCGGCACCACCCGATTGACCAGGCCCAGGTCCAGCGCGCGGTCGGCACCGAAGCTGTCGCCCGTCAGCAGCAGGTCCAACGCCCGCTTGCGCCCCGCCAGCCGGGGCAGGCGCTGGGTCCCGCCAAAGGTGGGTGGCATGGCCAGCTTGATCTCCGGCTTGGCGAACCGGGCCAGTTCACTGGCCACGGCCAGGGGGGCGGCCTCCGTTATCTCGCAACCGCCGCCATAGGCCAGGCCGTTGACGGCGACGATGATGGGCTTGGGATACGCCTCGATCCGGCTGGTCAGCGCCTGGCCGCGTCGCACGAAATCCCGCACCGCCACCAAGGTGCCCTGCCGCACGCTGCGGGCGAATTCCGGGATGTCGCCACCGGCGGAAAAGGCACGGTCGCCGGCACCGGTCAGGATGATGGCGCGGACCGACGGTTCACCCTCCATCCCATCCAGGGCCGTTAACAGGGTATCCACCAGTCCATAGCTGAGGGCATTGAGCTTTTCCGGACGGTTCAGCGTCAGGGTGGCAATGCCATCCTCAAGGGCGGTGAGCAGGAGGGGGGCGGTCATCGGGACACCTGTTCTGGGATGAGAGGTCCCCACTGTCCCGTCTGGCGTTCCCACGGGCAAACGCACCCTCCGCATCCACGGATGAGCGGCTTTCACCTGAATATTCTAGGAAAGGCGGGTGGCTGGAAGGCCGGTCACAGGCCGGTCGCGTATTCCACCCGGTTGCGGCCCAGGTGCTTGGCCCGATAAAGCGCCTGGTCCGCCCGCTTGATGATCTCCTCCAGCGGCGGCACACCCTTCGGGCCATGGGCGGACGACGGCCCCACGCAGATGACGCCGAAGCTGCAGGTCACCGTCAGGCTGACGCCGAAGGCGTCCACATGGACGCCCGGCACCGTCGGTCCACCCTCCAGCGCGTGGGCCATTCCCACCGGCACATCGCCCAGTGCGATGGGCGTCAGGGCGATGGCGCCATGCAGGCGGCTCAGCACCTCGCCGCAATCATCCCGCCCCAGGCCAGGCAGCAGGATTAGGAACTCCTCACCGCCATACCGGCCGACGGCGTCGTAGCTGCGCACCGCCGCCGACAGACGGCGCGACACCTCGACCAGAACGGCGTCCCCCGCCGGGTGGCCATGGGTGTCATTGATATGTTTGAAGTGGTCGACATCGGCCAGAACCACGGTCAGGTAGCCGCCCTCGCGCCGCCGCGCCAGTTCCAGTTCCAGCAAGTCCAATATGGCGCGCCGGTTCCACAGCCGGGTCAGGCTGTCGTACATGGCCAGCTGGCGCAGTTGCTCCCGCGAGGCCTCCAGCTCCCGCGTCCGCGCCTCCACCAGGGTTTCCAGCGTACGCCGGCGCTCGACATCGGTATGGGTGCGCCATCGATAGATGGCGACGCCCACCACCACCACGGCCAGCGCGCACGCGGCGAAGAACAGCTTGGTCTGCCACCAGGGCGGTCGGATGGTGAAGGGCACCAGGATGGAGGGCGCCATGGCCTGCAAAGCGGTGTTGCGGGCCACGATCTCCAACTCATAGGTGCCGGACGGCAGGGCGGAATAACGTATCTCCTCCGCCGCCGTGACGTTCCAGTCGGTTTCCAGCCCGTTCAGACGATAGCGATAGATCTGCCCGCCCCGGCTGCGGAAGCTGGGCGTCGTCAGGTGGAAGGTCAGGGGTGCTGTGTCCCAGGGCAGCTCGAACCCGCCATCCGGCGGCAGGGCCACGCCGTTGCGCTCGATGCCCGTGACCCGTGTCACCAGCGCCGGCCGGTTGAACAGCAGGTCCGGCCGGGTGATGTGGGTCAGCCCTTTGCTGGTGCCCACCCACAGGGTGCCGTCGTCATCCTCGATCAGGGCGCTCTGGTTGCAGTCGTTCCAGACCAGGCCTGTCTCATGGCTGTATTGGCGCAACGACCCGGCATTCCATACCAGGATGCCGCTGTCGGTGGCCAGCCAGATCCACCCGCGCCGGTCCTCCAGCAGGGCCAGCACCTGGCGATCGCCCACCAGGTCTTCCGTCACGTCGCCCACCGGCTGCAGCACGCCGCCGCCAACCGCGCCGGCCGGTTCCTGGACGTGGGCTAGGCGCACCGTTTCGCCCCCCAGCCACAAGCTGCCATCGCGCGCGCAAGCGATGACGTTGTAGCGCGTCACCTGGGGCGCACCGGTGATGACGGGGGCCGTCCACCTGCCCTCGCCATAGCGCAGCAGCCCCGCTTCGGTGGCGAACCAAAGCGTGCCGGACGGCGCCTGGCAGGCGCTGGAGACGGAACTGTCGGGCGGAATGGGCAGGGCGGCGCCCAAGGGTGTCACCTGCGGGTTGGGCCCGTCGGGGTTGTCGACGACATAGATGCCCTTCTTGCGGGTCAGTACCCACAACCGGCCCGACCCGTCGACAAAAACCTGGAAGATCAGCGGCAAGTGGCCGATCACCACGGCAGGCGGTGGTTCCGCGCCGGCCTTCCGGCCGGCGCCGGCGGGGTCCTGGTAGAACAGCAGGCCGGAGAAGGTGCCTCCCCACAGCCGACCGGACCTGTCCACCGTCAGGCTGCCTACCTGATGGTTCTGAACGGCCTGGGCACCGGGAGCGGGGACGATGCTTGGCGGCCGGTCGCCCCCTTCCTCCATCCTGGCAAGGCCGCCATCGGTGCCGATCATCAGCCTGCCGGCGCCATCGCGTCGGAAGGACCAGACGGATTCGTGCATCAGCCCCTGGCGCGCCGTCCAGTTCGCCCAGCTGCGATAGCCCATCCAGTGCGTCAGGCCCAGGCCGGCGGAGCCCACCCACAGGTCGCCGTCGTGATCCACCAGCAGGGCGCTGACCTCACGCGCCGGCAGGCCGTTGGCGTCGCCCAGCTGTTCCCAGCGCGGCGCGGGGCCCGCCATTCCCCTGGTGGGGCGCGCCAGGCGCAGAAGCCCCTGGTCACCAAAGGTCACGATGTTGCGGTCCATATCCTGAAGCAGGGGCAGGAAGACGCGGACATTGGTGCGGGTGGAAGGGATGGGCAACTGGGCGGTGAACCGGCCCTCACCCGGCGCCAGGGCCAGCACCTGATGCTCCCCCCGGGCCCAAAGCGTGCCGTCGACATCGCGCAGGACGTTGCCCCAGCGGTCGGCGGGAACGCCTTGGTCAGGCCCCCACTGCTTCAGTTCACCCTGACGCACTTCACACAGGACCTGGCCGCAACCCAGCCAAATGTCGCCACCGCCCTGTTCGCCCACACCGAAGACCCGCACGCTTTGGATCCGGGTCAGGGCCGGAAGGACCGACTTCTGCTCGGTCGAGAAGAAGGGACGCGCCACCCAGGCCGTGCCACCGGCCGGCGCCTTCTCACCCTCGACCACCAGCAGTTCCTCGCGCCCCACCACCAGCAAATGGCCGGCGTCCAGCAGGGCCAGCTTCTGCCCCTGCCATACCGGCACGGGCCGGCCATCCAGAAGCACAGCGCTGAAGGTTCGGCCGTCCCAGCGGTAAAGCCCGCCGGTGGTGCCCACCCACAGCACCCCGGACGGGGTCACGTGGACAGCGCTGACGTAAGGCTCTTTCAGTCCTTCAGCAGGGCCGAAACGCTGAAACTTTCCGCCATCGAAACGATATAGGCCATTTTCCGTGCCCACCCAGAGGAAGCCCATGGCGTCCTGCGCCAGGGCGGTGATGGACAGGTTCGCCAGACCATCTTCCTGGGTGTAGGAGCGGAAGGCGTATTCCTGTGCCGCCGCGGGCAGCCCCACACACAGGGATCCCAGCAGCCAGGCAAGGAAAAGCGGGACCATCCCCGCCCACCGGCGCTGCCCTGGCCTTGATCCCGCGGCGGTCGTCCCCATGCTCACGGCGGCGACAGTTCCCAAAACGTTGCGCGTGCCTGTTCCCCGATGCCGTGTGCGAGGTCCACCCGTGGCGCCCCCTCGAACGGCATATGTCCATGATGTGACGGGGTTGCGCGCGACAACGCAAGTGTCTTTAGACGCGGGCCATCGGCCGGCGAGCCCTTTCGGTCAGCCGCCGCCCTTGCGCGGCAGCTCGCCCGGCAGGACCTCGAACAACTCGACCTTGAAGATCAGCGTGGCGCCGGGCAGGATCGTTCCGTCGCCGGAGCCTTTCTGGCCGTACCCCAATTCCGCCGGAATGACCATTTCGACCTTGTCGCCGACGTGCATGCGGGGAATCACCTCCACCCAGCCCTTCACCACCTTTTCCAGCGACATGACTGCCGTTTCGTCGCGCTGGTAGGAGCTGTCGAAAACCGTACCGTCGATCAGCCGGCCTTCGTAATGGACCCGGACACGGTTGTTGGGCAGGGGCTGCACGCCCACCGCGGGTTCTTTCTTGCGCAGAAAGCGATAGGCCACGCCATCGGTGGACATCTCAACGCCCGGCTGCTTGGCGTAATCCAGGATGAACTGGTGCTGGGCGTCGACCTGGCCGCCGATCCCCGGCCGGGCGTTCAGCGGAACCTGAGCCCGAACCGAACCCGCCAGCGGAAGGGCCAGCGTCGCCGCCAGCAGGGTGGAGAACATAAAGGTGTGCCCGCGCATCAGACCGCTCCTGCGAAGCCGGCCGGCCCCCGCCCCTCACGCGTCCTTGACGGACGCCCGCGCGGGCGTTACCGGCTGCCGGTTGTTTTATACTGGACGGTGGCTTGCCCCCACCCCGCCATCACAAGGATTACGGCTTGGGCGCATCCTGGCGCAAGCCTTCCGGCACGGGCGCGTCAATGGGACCGAAATTCATCATCGAATAGCCCTTGGGCAGTTCGAACAGGGCGCCGTCCTGCCGGCCGCGCTTCAGGTCCGCCAGATCCAGGCGGATGGCGATGGGGCCGCTGCCGTCATTGGCCGTGCCCTCTACCCGCATGTAGATGCCGTCGGCGGTGGACCAAACCTGCCCCTCGAAGCCACCACCCTGGTCGTAGGTGCCGACGACGCGGTACCGCACCACCGGCTCGCCGGCCAGGGCTTCCCGGCCCAGCGCCTCGGCGTCCAGCTGCGCCAGCCGGGTCAGGTCGGGGGCGGCCTCCGGGTCCTGGGGCGACAGCGGCGCCGCCATGCGCGACTCCGGCTGCAGCACGAAGGCGGCATCGCGATCGGGCCGGAGGATCAGGACGGTGCTCAGCCCACCCTCCTTCATCTCGCGCCGCTCCCGTCCCTGGTCGTGGAAGACGCGAATGTCCTGGCGCACGCCGTTGACGGTAAGCGTCTCCGCCGCCTGGTAATCCGCGCCCATCCTGGGCAAGCCGCCGGCCGGCAGGTCGCCGGCGGGCCGGGCCACGGGGGCCGGCTTGGCGGCGGGGGGCTTTGCTGGGGCCGGCGACTGGGCGAAAGCGGCCGGGGACATCAGCAGGACGGTGGCGAGGAAGGCGAAACGGCGCATGGGGCGACTGGCCCTTTCCGGTGGGGGTGCGTGGCCCGGACCCTAGACCCAGGGGCGGGGCCAGGCAACGGTCGGCCGCCTTTATACGAAGGGTGGGAGGCAACCAAGCGCCCGCCTCTTGCACCCATTCAAGCAGCGGGTTAATCGAGGATGCCGTTTCCCGGGTAAGGCGCCGCCTTTGAAAGTCCTGCCCCTGAAAATTTTGATCGTCGCCGCCGGATCCCATGGGGATGTCCTGCCCTTCATCGCCCTGGGCGCGGAACTGAAGCGCCGGGGGCATGAGCCGCACCTCTACGCCATCGCCGTGTTCGAAGGGCTGGCGCGGTCCGCCGGACTGCCCTTCACCGCCCTGGGCACGGCGGAATTCTACGACACCCTGCTGCGCCATCCCGACCTGAACCACCCCATCCGGTCACTGGGCGTCATGGCCCAGGCCATGGACCTGGGCGGCGTGGACGCGTGGGGTGTGCTGAACGCCGCCGTGGTCCCTGGACGGACCCTGGTGGTCGGCAGCACCCTGGCTTTCATCACCCGGTCGCTGGCCGAACGCCACGGCCTGCCCGCCGTCACCGTGCACCTGGCGCCCAGCGTGCTGCGCACCACCCACGCGCTGCCCCGCCACGGCGGTCCCGTGCCCGGCCCCGGCGCGCCGCGCTGGCTGAAGCGGATGTTCTGGCGCCTGGTCGACACGCTGGTGGTGGCCCCGACACTGGGTGCCACGCTCAACCGTCACCGCCAAGCGGTGGGCCTTGCGCCGGTGCGCCGGCCCATGGACGCCTGGCTGAACCAGGCCGACCTGGTCCTCGGCCTGTTCCCGGAATGGTTCGCGCCGCGCCAGCCCGACTGGCCCGCCGGCCTGGCCCTGCCGGGCTTTCCCCTTTATGACAGCGCGCCCGGCACGGGTTTGCCGCCAGATCTGGAGGCGTTCCTGGCCGCCGGCCCGCCCCCTGTGGCCTTCACCACCGGCACCGCCACGGCGCGGGGGCTGGATTTCTTCAGCGCGTCGGTGGAAGCCTGCCGCCTGGCGGGCCTGCGCGGCGTGTTGCTGACCCGCCATGCCGACCAGGTGCCGTGTCCGCTGCCGCCGGGTGTGATCCGTGTGGACTATGCGCCCTTCAGCCATCTGCTGCCCCGTTGCGCCGCCTTCGTCCACCACGGCGGCATCGGCACCACCAGCCAGGCGCTGGCCGCGGGCGTGCCGCAGCTGATCCGCCCCATGGCCCATGACCAGTTCGACAACGCCGCCCGGGCCGTGGCCCTGGGGGTGGGCGCGCAGCTGTCCATGCGCCGCTACCGCCCCGCCGCCGTGGCGGCGGCCCTGGGTCATCTGACGACCGCCACGGCGGTGAAACGGCGATGCGTGGACGTATCCGCCCGCTTCGTCGCCAACACGGCGATCGGGCAAGCCTGCGACCTTATCCTGGCCTTGGCCCGGCGTTGCTGAGACCGCCCAAGAGTTGCAGGGCGCTCAAGCGCTTGGGGGCGGCCATTGGTGATTCCCGCCAAGAGACAATCTATCCGGGGGGGATGCTTTGACACCGTTTGGCCCCCTTCCAAGTGCCGCGCGGCGTCCTTCATGAAGGGACCCCCCGGGGAGTGTTTTCTTGTCCCGGAACGGGCAGAACGCCCACCCGGCAGGATTTCCTGACCGGCCACCGGATCGGAGGGGGCACTCTCCCGCGCCCTGTTTCCATCCTCCGCTCAACTTTTGGCTCTTGGGGGTTTGCGTGTCCTTGAATAT
>NZ_BACU01000583.1 GCF_000333275.1 Azospirillum sp. B4
CCCGTCAAACGCCTTGAAATAGGCAACTACCGCCGCCGCGCCTGCGCGTTGGCCCGCCGCCATAACCCCCGACTTAGTAACCTTGACTCTGGCGCCCGATATTCCCGTAAAGGTCTTCCCCTCATATTGTTCAAGCACAGAGGCAAGCGCCACCTCCTGATATGCGAGCAGGGTGGATATAGCTCCCTCCTGCGCCTCCTCACTATTGAGGAAATCATTGTCGCTGGAGAGGTGGAACGCCTTCGCGAAATCCGTCCGTCCCCAACCCTTGATTCCCCAGCCTCGCTTTAATTCCAGACCGATAAGGACACTGCTGCGCAGCATGTAACGGCCCATGCTGGGATCATCAAAACGAGATTGGTCGGGATCATTGGCCGCATCCACAGCCTTCCTTTTGGCGCCATAGCCTGGAGAAGGCGTCACGAAAACGACGACGCCGATCAATACCACGGTAAGCAGCCTTGCGAGGCAATTTTGCATTTACATCCGCCCCCATTTCCAAAAGGTGGGAACTTTTACAGCTATATCCGCTGATTACGGCCATCAGCGTCCTGATATCAATCTCCATAGGGTATATTCTGAAACAAACGCAACCGTGTCTCGACCCACTTATCGTGCTCCGTCAGATTCTTCCCCCTGGTGTCCGCTCCGTTGAATTTTCTGAGATAACTCCTGAGGCGAACAATTCCCGCCCGATGCGCGGCGGCGACAAGACCGGATTTCGTTATCGTTATTTTCTCCCCCAAATGTCCGATAAACGTCTTTCCAGAGTATTCCTTGTCCAGCTCACGGACATGGTGTTCCAATTCCTTTCTATAGACATCGATTGCGGATTCTTGCGCATCTTCGCTGTTCAAGAAATCATCATCATTCCTTATTTTATTCGCTCTCCCGAAATCTGTATCCCATTCATTGTCGTGCCGCCCAGATTTCAGGCCAAGACGAACTAAACTACTCTCCAGAATTTGATAACGCCCCAGGGCGTTGTCGTCGCCAATGTCCGGATTCTTCTTATCGGTGTTAGGGTTATGCTTAAAAGCCCGGTAGCCGAAAGAATCCTGGCGCCCCTTTTCGGACTCTTCCGCCGATGCGAGGCCGGCGAGAAATTCGGGGCCCCGATGCTGTTCCCATAGACGCTGCCACTGCCTCACTGGCGCGACCGTGGATACGGCGGCGCGGGCGGCCAGTGGACGGGATAATCCGCCATTTTCCTCATCAGGGGTGACCAGAAAGCGCGGCCCTGAAGCGACGTTCATGCCGGAATTGCCCTCCACAGCCCAACGTCCATGGTCGTCCCTCGGTTGATCGGGTCTGTATTTGGTCAGGGCAACGCCTGCCACCTTCATCAAGGCGTCCGAGCTCATCCCCTCATCCAGGAG
Source organism: Azospirillum sp. B4 (assembly GCF_000333275.1). Classification (GTDB taxonomy): domain Bacteria; phylum Pseudomonadota; class Alphaproteobacteria; order Azospirillales; family Azospirillaceae; genus Nitrospirillum. The sequence continues at coordinate 1,380 of NZ_BACU01000583.1, forward strand.
AACTTCCGCCAGGAACAAGCGCCGGGCGGCGCCCGGGTCGGGCAGGGCGCCCAGGCCAGCGTGGGCCAGGTGGATCGCCGCCTGCACCGGCTCCCCCGCCGCCAGGGCGCGGCCGGCGGCCTGGACCTTGGCCAGGATGCGGTGGGCTTGATCCACCGTGTGCCGGCGATCATAGGCGATGGAGAGCAGAGCCAGCAGGCGGCCGGCGTCGATCTGCAACGCCTGCGGCGCCCAGGTATCATTGGCCCGCTTGGCCAGCACGGTGCCGGCGCCCAACACCAGGCCGGCCGGGGTTAGAACAGGGTACGGGTTCAGGCCCTGGCGGCGGCGGTCGCGCCAGGCAGCGGCCACGGCGGGATGATCGGTCGCCGTATCGGAGGACGGGGGCGGGGTCATGCGGAGTCTCCTCTGGCCCGGGATCAATCGCGGGGCAGGCGATAGTGGTCGGCCAACGCGTCCAGCGCGGCGGTCAGGGCCCCCCACCCCAGGGGCCAGTCACCCCCCTGCCAGCCGGCCTCGAAGCGGCGGGGCATGATCTCGTCGGCGCACAGTCCTTCCACCAAAGTCAGGGCCAGTACGCCGTGCGGGCCGCTGGTCTGGATGAGGGCGCGGGTCTCGGCCATGCGTTCCCCCGTACGGGCCCAGCGGTCCGGATCCACATCCGGGCGCCCGATGCCCGTGCCGGATTCGGGCACATAGGCATGGGGCTTGGGCGCCTCCGCCAACGAAAGCCAGGCGCGCCACAGGCCACCCACCGCCTGGCCGGCATCGTGCTGGCGCTGGGTCAGGCGGCCCCGCAGCAGAAGCTGGCCCAAGGGCTGGCCCACGCGTTGGTCCAGCAGTTGATCTGTCGGCACCGGCGCCACGGCGCCCAGCAGATCCGCCCGGCGCTCCAACGTCTTGGACAGGACGGCGGGGTCGGAGGGCTGCACCAGTTGACCGCAGGCATGGCGGGCGCCGGACTTGCGCGGGCGGCCGGCACGGCGGCGCGGCGGCGCCTTGCGGGCGGGGATAGTGGCGGCGGCGGAAGAAGGGATGGGCGTGGTCATTCCGTAGGCGTCCTTTTGCCGTAGAGGGTGGTGGCGATGGCTTCCACCGCCAGGCGATCGAATTCGTTGGGCAAATCGTCAGGCCGGATCATGGCCACGCCGCGCTTGTGCCAGGCGGCGATGGCCATGGACTTCAGGTCATCGGGCGTGGATGGCGTCCGCCCCACCCTGCCCGACAGGCTGGTGGTGACGGGCACAGCCGCGCCACCGGGCGCGGACACGAATGGGGCAGCACCCCGGGAACGGGGGGACATGGGGCTTCCTTTCCTTTTCTGGGTCGTACGACCGACGGGCCGCACAAGCCCCTGGTCATGCCGCCAAGAGTAGGGTAAATTTCCCCCAGAAGCTAGGGTATAATTCCCCCGAGACGGTGGCATCGCCCCAGGGTAAATTTCTCCACATGACCAGTGCCGCACCATCCATCCCCAACGCCCCCGCGCCCAGCCCCCTGGCTGAGCGGCTGGGGCGGCGTCTGACGACGTTGGGCCTGGGATACGCGGAATTCGAACGGACGGCCGGCCTCAACGAAGGCACCATCAAGGGCATCATGTACGGCAAGTCCGCCTCGCCCCGCGCCGACACCATCTATAAGATCGCCCGTGGTTTGGGATGCCGAATCGAGGATCTGATCGGCGAAAGCCGCCTGGACGACGACTCGGACAACAGCCGCATGGCCACCCCCACGCAGCCGCCCTATCAGGGGGAGGCGCCCCCGGCCTTGCCGGACCATGCTGTGTTGGACGCGGTGCTGGACAAGGTGCGCGCCGCCTACCGCCAGGGCGACCTGGATCTGGCGGCCCAGCTGACACGCCTGTTCCAGCTGGACCTGGAAAAGCTGAAGATCGAGCGCGAGATCGGCCGCCGCTGAGACGACACCGCCTCGCCAGCCGCTGCCAGCGTCCATTGCGGATAATGCGCATATCAGCATGACGCCCACCCCAGGCAGGCCGCCAGGTCACGGCTAAGCAGCAGGTCCGCTGGCACCTCTCCCTCGTCGGCACCCGCGTTGGCGTCCACCGGCAAGGTGTCCACCAGATACAGTCGTGCGCGCAAGGCCGGCTGCCTGCCGCCCGTGCCGGCCGATGCCTCCAGCGCGATCCAGGCGTCGGCGGCAATGGCCACGCCACCGGCCACCTGATGCAGGGCGGATACCATGTCCACCTGGCGATGGTGGGCCAGGGTCAACAAGGTCCAGGGCCAGGTATCGGTCACCGCCGCCACCACCGGCACGCCGCCCACCAAGACCCTTTGCCGTCCTGGAGACGGGGCCTTGGACTCACCGGGATAATCCTCCCCGGCCAGGGGCAAGCGCCGTTGCACCGTGCGACCCGACATTCCACTCCTCTGATCCGCGATGGGTTCCACAATGGGCCGATGCCATGGCTATGGGCCGGCAGCAATGCGCGGCTTCGGCCCCAACTCTCCGTAAAATCAATATCCTATGGATAAATTCACAAGCCAAACTCCCGGTTAACGTGCGTCGCCGGCCGAAATTCACCCTGCGCCACACGGTCGATATGTTCCCTATACGTTCTCATTTAGAGCGGGAACGGTCAAGCGGTCGCCACTAAGGCTCCCGGGAATGAGGATGAGGGTGTTTACCTCCATATGGGGATTATTCTTCCGAATTCCCTTGACGGGGTATTTTTCTCCTGGCAGGGTAATCCTCACCGGCCGGCGCTTTCCCCCATCGGCGCGACCGGCGATGGCGACCCGCCCCTGCCCCTCCCCGGCGGGTCGCCCCTTCCCCGGGGTGAGCAGGCGCCAATCGGCCGCCGCCACCCCGGGGTTCCTTTCCGAAAATGACAGGAGCCTCGCCCATGCCGCCGTCCCCGCCCGCCCCCGTCTCCGCGACGGCCACCCCGCCGCACCCCACCGTACCCGCGTTGGCGGCACAGGTGCCGGCACTGGCCCGCCTGGCGGCCCACGCCGCGCTCAGCGTCCGCCTGGCCAGCCACCGCCTGAAACAGGGCCAGGGCCGAGCGGCGCTGGAGGAATTGTCGGAAACGGCCGAGCCGGCGCTGGAGCAGACGCTGGAGAGCGTGGGCCGATTGGAAGCGGCGTTACAGACCTATGGCCAGTTCGGGGAGGCGGACCTGCGCCCCGCCGCCACCTTGCGCGTGCGCATGGAAGCCGCAGCCAGCCTGCTGCGCCAAGCCGACGTGCTGGCGCGCGCCGGCATGGCGGAAGAGGCGGGCGACAGCCGGGAGGCCGCCCTGTGGACGCTGGAGCGTGGCCTGGTGTTGGTGCCACCCTTCAGCCCGCTGCCGTCCCTGGCGGTGGAGGTTCCCATACGCGCCCTGCCGCCCGCCTATCCAGCCTAGAGCGGGATGCNATCA
>NZ_BACU01000582.1 GCF_000333275.1 Azospirillum sp. B4
GTCCATGACCTGCAGCGCCCGGACCTGACCGCCCAGCGTCCGCGCCACATAGAGCGTGGGCGCATCGATGACCAGCAGGTCCTCCAGCAGCAGGCGCAGCCAGCGCGACCAGGCGTGCACCCCGTCAGGCCGGCGGAAGAAGGTGGTCAGCGCCTCGATCCGCGCGTCGGGACGCACATCGGCCGGGTTGGTGGTCGTGGTCCCGCCCCGCACCCGGATGGTCCATTTCAGGCCCGCCATCTGGTCCTTACGGGTTTCGATCAGCAGGCGCAGCACATCCCAGCTGTCGGCCAGGGCGCGCAAGGCCTCGAACCGTGTCCCCTCGTACGCCTTGGGCCGTTGCAGCAGGTTGTAGCCGGAGGGGAAGTCGAACTGCCGCCCCGCCACCTCCGGCGCGCTGGGCGGCAAGGGGTCCAGCGGGCCGAACCAGGAGGAGGCGTCGCCCGTCACCGTGTAGGAGACGGCCGCCCCCAAGGCGCGACTGGCGCGGGCAAGAATGCCCGGCGCCACCGCGCGCCCCTTGCTGTCGCGGTTGCTTGACATGTGTGTCGTCTTTCGTGGTGGAGGGCGGGCAAGCGGATATGAGCCAGTAGTCGCCCCGCGATCTAGGCCATCAGAAATCTCGAAATAGTGTGGCAATACGCCACCCCGGCGACAGCAGTGATCAATGGAAACATCGATCACCATTCGGGGGGAGACTAGCCGTTCAGTTGGCGTTGAATGTCGTTCCAGCGCTCGAATGTGCGTTCCGTTGGTTCCGTCCACGTGTAAGGACGGGCATCAAGATATTCGAGGCTGAGCATCGCCGGCGGTACGTCCGTATATAGCCCGGCCTGCGCTTCGTCCTCATGGCATCGGAACAGGCCTTGTTCAGCCAACGCTTTCACTTGGGCGAGGGATTGTTCTCTGCTCATGCCCCAGTGATCCATCCCGGCGCGGATCAGGTTCTGGACCGAATCCTGATCAAGGGCATGGAGTACCGCCGTGTGTTCGAAATTTAGATCAGCCATCGCATCTCCAGGTCTCACCGTCCCTAGATCTGGATGATTCCCAGATCATATTCCATCATTGTGAAATTTCAAGGATTCCGCATTATTCGGCCAGTGTCGAGAAATCGCTAACCTGATATTTGGATCCGTTTTTACTATAACGATACAAGCGCTCACGAACTCGCCCTTTATTGTTCGGCTTTCCATCTTTATCATGAGAGTTATATTGATCCAGAAGCCAAATCCCCTCTTTATCCGCGCGCATAAATATTCCAGCGTGCCGATGATTAGGATCCCTGCTGTAGTGGCCATTTTCGAATGTCGCCACGACAGTGCCAGGCTTCAAAGTCTTAGCCGATTCAGGGGTAAGCCTTTCACCTTCGCGCCAAGTGTCGACATGCCCCAAACCGCGGGACACGGCTCGCACGAGACTGACACATTCACGACCGTTTTCCGGTTTGGTTCCAGGCGCGCTGCTTAGCCAGCCTCCCGCCCGGTCTGCCTGTTCGACGATGGCTTTTTCCGCTGCCACGGCTTGGCCGGCAGTGGCGCCGGCAAAGCCGTTGGCCATACGGCGACCACTCTTGCCAGACGGCTGTACACTTTCGACCTCATCGGAACGTGTTTCCCCCGCGCCGCCGCCGGTTGTCCATTCCCCCTGGTCGTTGCGAGCTTCATCTTCCCATGCATCGTTGGCAGCCTTGGCCAAAGCCGCCTTCGTTGCCCCCTCCGCCGGCGGCAATCCCACCCGCACAGGGGCGATGGCCGCCAACGCGCGTTTGCCCTCGCTCAGCGCCTGCGCCACTGAAGCCAGACGCTGAGCCAAACGTACGCCATCGTCCAGCGTGTAGGGGCGGCCATAGGTCTCGGTCAGTGTCGAGGCCAGCCGATCAGGCGGCTGGGACTGCCATGCGTCCCCCACACGTCGTAACAGAGGCAGGCCGCCCCCCAGGAAAGCCCCTTGATCATTCACGTAAGGCAGCCCGCCCTTGGGCGAAGCGCCATCAAAACAGGCGTCCGCGCGGTGGACGGTGCCAGGCCAGAATTCCGTCGATCGTTGCGGCGACATGGTGGGCAGACCTTTCCGGTCGCGCGCTTTGGGGGGCGCCGACACATCTCTTGAGCGAAGACGGCGTAAAGGGTCCCGCGCCTGAAGGGTCTCAGGCCGGGGAACCGGTTGATACGGTGGGCGACACCAGCCCCGCCGCCATCTCGGCATAAACGGCCAGCAGGCCGGTGCCGTCGCCGGCGGGCTGGGCATGCGCCAGCACCAGGGCGTCGCCCTTGTCGGGGCTGCGGCCGATGCGGGCCTTAATGTCGTCCTTGGCCTCGATCTGGATGCCGCGCGCCGTCATTTTCCAGCGTGGCGCCACCAGGTCGGCCAGCAGTTCACGGTCCGGCGGCAAGGCGAGGTCGACGCCCAGTTCAGGCTCCAGCGCCTCGCGCAGGCTCCAGTACCATTCGGCGCGGCGGTTAACGAAGCCCAGGCGGCCGCCCCGGTCGCGAGCACCGCTGGCCGCCGCGGCGTTCATCGCCACCATGCGCAAGCCATGCAGGACGCCCAGATCCTGGACGGAGGCGCCGACGCCGATGGCGTCCACCTGCACCGCAACGCCGCCGGGCGTCTCCACGGCCGTGGCACCCGCCAGGCGCCGCAGGACGAGGCCGACGACGGCGGCGCCATCGGGTGTTTCGCGGCCCGGCACCACATCCAGCGGGGCGAACCAGACCCCATGGCGGGCGGCCAGCACGGTTCGGTCCCGCCCGCCGCGCGCCACATCCACGCCCAGCGCCACCAGGGGCGGAGTGGCCTCACCGGCCGGCTGCCAGCGGGCCATGGCGGCCTCCACCCAGGCGGTGGGGATGACCTGCCAGGGATGATCCTCCCGCCCCGCGCCGAAGTCGCCGCGCAGCATCTTACTGCGCAGCGGTTCCGGCAGGGACTGCAGGGTGGCGATATAGCCGGCCCGCATCATCACCGGATTATCCTCAACCCGCGCCGGGATGAAGGTGCGGGACTTGGGCGTCAGCACGTCGCCATCATCCAAGGTCACAGGTTCCGGTCCCGGCACCTCACGATCCTGGCCCTGGCCATCGGTCACAAACCAGCGCAGTTCGCCCGGCGCGGCCGGGTTGGGATAAGTCGGGTCCAGCCAGGGCGCCCAGAAGCGGATGACCCAGGCGCCCTCGGCATCGGTGGGCGGGTTGCCGGCACCGATGACGCGGCAGCGCTGGCCCGGGTCCACGCCCGGCCCGGGCCGGTTCCACCCCACCAGGAAGCGGAACTGCGCCTCGGTGAAGTGGGGCAGTTCGTCGAAGGCGATCAGGTCGTGGGGACGACCCTGGTATTATGCACGTCGTCGGCACGCTGCACGGCGCCGAATTCGATGGGTCCGGCATCGTCCAGGCGCCAGGGTCCAATCGGACTTGGACCAGCGCCCCCGGCCCCCGAACAGTTGCTGCGCCCGATCGGCGATGCCCTTCAGCTGCGGGTATTCGCGGCGGAACAGGATGGACAGGCGGTGGCAGGTATGGGCGGCGCCCAGCAGCAGGTCGGTCTTGCCGCCACCAGCCGCCCCGCCGTAGTACAGGAAATCGGCGGCACTGTTCAGCGCCTGGGCCTGCGGTCCGGGAAAGGGCGCCCAGCGGCTTGCCGCCCTTCGCTCAATCTCCGCCCGCACCACGGCCAGCGCCCGCGCCGTCAGGTTCCGCATCGTCACATCCCGCGTCCGGGCCCGCCGCTTCCAGGCGGCGGAGGAGGGCTTCCAGTTGGGCATCGTTCAGGCTTTCCAACGCCACGGGATCAATGGCCGGACCGGGGGGCGGCTGGCCACTCCCGCGCGGCGGCGGGCCATAGCCGTCGCCCTCCCCTTCCAGGGGACCGCCATCGTCGGCATCACCGGCCTTGGCCCCCCACCCCAGGCGCACCCGGCACCAGAAGATAAGGGAAGGGGCGTGCCCCTCCAGCGCCTTGGCATAAAGCGTCTCGACGATGCGGGCGTGGGCGCGGGCGGCGCCCATTTCCAGTTCACGGCCGAAATGGCGGCGCAGCGTGCGCGGGCTGATGCCCAGCATGCGGGCGATGACACCCCGCGGCACGCCCTTGCCCGCCAGGTCCGTCACCTCCGCCCGGCGGTCATCGCTGACCACCACGCGGGGACGACCGATGCGCGCGGGAATAGGGCCGGGGATGGCGAGCACCTGGCCGTCACCAGCCGCTGGAGAAGACAGGGTTTCCGGGGCCGCCGCCGAAGTGGCGGGCGGCATGGGTGGCGTCTTGCGCATCGGCACGGCGGCACACCTCTCAAAGGCTGTCAGATATGAGGAAATGCCGTTCCGGTTCACGGGAGGGATTTTCGCCCGGACTTGGAAAGCAAAGCGCCCGGCAAGGCGTTCAGCCTTCCGGGCGAAAATCGGCATTTCATATTTCGATATATAGCCGGATCAGAAAGTGGCGTCAAGCGTCTTTTACAGCATCGTTGAGATTTAACCGCGCTCGCTCTTGGTTCATGCGAACCTCAGTCATCATCATTGTGTTCCCAAGGAGGGCCTTCATCGGCCCACGGATCGCCACGGTCTTTGGCCATTTTCCAGTATTTCTGAGCTGGAATCGGCTTACCCAATTGCCAATACGTAAGTGCCAAATTGCTGCATGCTGCTGGATTTCCAGCCAGACAAGCCTTTTTATACAACACCTCCGCTGTCTTGAAATCCTTGAACGTGGGAGGTTCAGTTAAGAAATTGGCAAGCACATTCATACTGTTCGCGTGCCCAAAGTGGACGCCAATTTTCAACAATTGAACCGCGTTGCCTTGATCTCCATTTTCCTCCAATTGTATAGCTAGATTATATACAGCATCGAGAACATCTTCATTGATATCCAGATCGAATGGCTCATTCTCATTCATGGGTTTTGATCCTTAAATAGAATCAGGAAGACATTTTCCGGGCGTGAATTGGCACATCTGATCTTCAATCAATTTCTGCGGCAATACAGAGAAAGGAAGGAAGCCTGGGATCCTTTTTATTTCTTATCCTGCAAAATATTCCAACTCCTCGGGAGTGGATTTCCGAGACTTTGATTTACCATTTTGATCTTTCCACGTGGTATTTCCTGGTTTCTCAGGATACGGCTTAAGTTTTTTGAATTGATTCCCGCTTCCCGCGCGACTGCTGGACCAATTACGCTCTCCATCATATCCGATGGGCGTTATCGCGGAACGGAAATCATTGTACTTGGTATCACGTGCTGCGGAATTGACGGTCGTATCACCGGAAGCGCTGCCCGACGTCCAGCGGCCATGGTCATCCCTGGGCTGTTCAGGGCTATATTTCGCGAGCGGCAAGCAGGCCGCCTTCACCAGTGCATCCGATCCCATCCCTTGGTCCAGCAACGTTTCCGCCAGGAACAAGCGCCGGGCGGCGTCCGGGTCGGGCAGGGCGCCCAGGCAAGCGTGGGCCAGGTGGATCGCCGCCTGCACCGGCTCCCCCGCCGCCAGGGCGCGGCTGGCGGCCTGGACCTTGGCCAGGATGCGGTGGGCTTGATCCACCGTGTGCCGGCGATCATAGGCGATGGAGAGCAGGGCCAGCAGGCGGTCGGCATCGATCTGCAACGCCTGCGGCGCCCAGGTATCGTTGGCAAGCTTGGCCAGCACGGTGCCGGCGCCCAACACCAGGCCGGCCGGGGTTAGAACAGGGTACGGGTTCAGGCCGTGGCGGCGGCGGTCGCGCCAGGCGGCGGTCACGGCGGGATGATCGGTCGCCGTATCGTCACGGGTGGGGACCATGGTCATGGGTCAGGCCTCCTTCCGGCTGAAGTCAGCCTCGGGAGATGTGTTGGTGATCGTTGGGACTGGAGGCAAATGGGACCCCGCCGACATGGATCGGCCCCCGTGCCTACGCAACAAATCGCTTGGCGGGCGGCGGGCGCCTCTCATCGGCCCTCAATGGCCGATCAGCACAGCGCCGGACGCGGCCGCCTGGATCGGACAAGCCCGAAAAACGAAGCGCCCGGCAAGGCATCAAGCCTTCCGGGCACAAATCGGCATTTCACATTTCGATATATACCGGGATCAGTAAGCCACATCAAGCTACCTTTACGTCGTTTCCATTTTCTTACGGCGTCGTCTCGCGCGTAAACGCTCCACTCGTCAGCGGCTCATACTGGTAGCCGTTTCCAGTCCATGACAGCACTTCATAATGCCTCGGATAAACGCCGTCCGCATTCGGCTCGTCAGCATTGGTATCTTCGTAAATATGCAGGAGCCGGCGATACCCTTTGTCAGACCGTCCGAGAACCAGCAGATCACCTGGATCGGACCAAACGGCGGTGAGGAAACGCCATTGCTCACCCTGCCTGTGGTAAACGTACACCGTGCATCCCGCGCTGCCGCAGTAATAAGCGTCAGCCACGGCGAGGAAGACTTCCGGTATTCCATCCCCGTCCAGATCCGCCTCAGCATACCGCACGGACTTCTTAGGCGAAGCGACATGACCGGGCCCGTCGCCCGCCGGCGTGTTCAAAGCCAGAAGGTCCGGGCCAGCGCGATTTTCTTACACTGACTTACTGAAATAATTAGATCGGCGCCACACGGGACGGG
>NZ_BACU01000581.1 GCF_000333275.1 Azospirillum sp. B4
CATCGAGCTGACCTGGGTGCAGCCGCTGGACTTCATCGTCGAAGGCCTGGGCTTCTCGCCCAACGGCACGCATATCGAGCAAAGCTCGGACAGCGGCCTGTTCGCCACCGGCATCTCGCCCTACAGCTATAACCTGCAGGGTTATTACGAAGGCCACGGCGTGTCGGTCAGCGTGAACTACGTCTGGAACGACCAGTCCACGGCCGCCAACGCCCCGCAGAACAACCTGCAGGAAGCGCTGATCAACGCGTCGCGCGGCCAGCTGGACGTATCGCTGGGCTATCAGCTGCCGGTGTTCAACGACAGCGTCCGTCTGACGGTGGATGCGCTGAACATCACCAACGAACCGCTGGTGACCCTGTTCGGCCACTCTGGCTGGCCGACATGCCGCGCACCTGGGAGGTGCTGAGCGCGTTCAGCTGGTCGCTGCCCAGGGATTGGACCTGGGATGCCGACAGGCTGCTCAGCTGCGTGTTGCTGAGCGCCGATAGGACGGTGGTGCTGAGGCCCGACAGCTGTGCCGTGGACAGGGACTGCAACTGCGTCGCCGTCAGGGCGCGGGCGTCGGCCGTGGACAGGGCGTTCAACTGGTCGGTGCTGAGCGTCTTGACCTGTGCCGCCGTCAGGCCGGCGACCTGGCTGGTGGTCAGGCTGGCCACCTGGCCGGTGTCCAGGGCGCCCACCTGGGCTGTGGTCAGGCCCGCCACCTGGCTGGAGGTCAGCGCCGCCACGTGGGTGGTGTCCAGGCTGGCCAGTTGGTCGGTGGTCAGCAGGGCGACCTGGGCGGCGGTGAACTCCGTGACGTCCGCGGTGGTCAGGGCGTTCAGCTGGTCGGAACCCAGGGACTGCAGCTGGCTGCTGTTCAGACTGGCCACCTGGGTGGCGCTGAGGGCCGACAGGTTGTCGCTGCTGAGGCCGGTCAGCTGGTCGGTGGTCAGGGCCGCCACCTGGGTAGCGGTCAGCGCCCGGGTGTCGGCGGTGCTGAGCGCGTTCAGCTGGTCGGTGCCCAGTACCTTGACCTGGGCCGCTGACAAGCCGGCCACCTGTGTGGTGGTGAGCGCCGTCAGGAAGGTTGTGCCCAGGCCGGTGACCTGGTCGGTCGTCAGCCCGGTCAGCTGCGCCACCGTCAGGGCACCGGTGTCGGCGGTCGACAGCGCGTTCAACTGGTCGGTGTCCAGGGCACGCAGCTGGGTGGTGGTCAGGTTGGTGACCTGTGCGGTCGTCAGGCTGGACAGCAGCGTGGTACCCAGGCCGGAGATCTGGCTGGTCGTCAGGGCGGCGACCTGGGTGCCCGTCAGGCGCCGCACCGTGTCGCTGGCCAGCGCGTCCAACTGGTCGGTGTCCAGCGTCTTGACCTGCGCCGCCGTCAGCGCGGTGATTTGCGCGGTGGTCAGGGCGGCGACCTGATCGGTGGACAGTGTCGTCACCTGGGCCGTGGTCAGGCCGGCGATCTGGGTGGAGGAAAGCGCCGTCAGCTGATCGGTGCCCAAGGTCGACAGCTGGTCCGTGGTCAGCAGCCCGACCTGGGTGGCGGAGAATTCGCGGATATCCGCGGTGGTCAGGGTATTCAACTGCTGGCTGGTCAGCGCGCGGACCTGGACGCTGGTCAGGCCCGCGACCTGGGTTGCGCTCAAGGCCGACAGGGCGTCGCTGCCCAGGGTGGAGACCTGGTCGGTCGTCAGCGCCGCCACCTGGGTTGCGGTCAGCGCCCGGGCATCCGCCGTGGACAGGGTGCCCAACTGGTCGGAACTCAGGGCCTTGATCTGCGTCGCCGACAGGCTGGCCACCTGGGTGGTGGTCAGCGCCGTCAGGATGGTGGAGCTGAGCTGCGTGATCTGGGTGGTGGACAGGGCCGCCACCTGCGCCGGCGTCAGGGCGCGCGCGTCGTCGGTCGACAGCGCGTTCAACTGGCTGGTGGTCAGCGCCTTGACCTGGGCGGTGGTCAGGCTGGCCACCTGGGCGGTGGTCAGGGCCGACAGCGTGTCGGAAGTCAGGCCCGTCACCTGGTCGGTCGTCAGGGCCGCCACCTG
>NZ_BACU01000580.1 GCF_000333275.1 Azospirillum sp. B4
CTGGATCGGTCACTTGCTGTCCTTTCCCCCGCCCATGGCGGAGGTCATCTGGTTCCACATCATTTTCTGCAACTGCTCGAATCCCTGGATGCCCACCGGCAGCCAGGTCTTCAGCAGGGCGTCCGGGTCCATGGCCGCCAGGTTGGCGCTCATACGATCCTGCATCTGGCGCATCAGGGCGTCCTGCATGGGTTTCACGTCCGGCAGGCCCAGGAAAGCACGGGCCTCTTCCGGGGTGCAATCGACGTCGACGCTGATTTTCATGGGGTCAGACCTTCCTGTTCGGTTGGAGTAAGGCGGGACGCCGGCGCACTAACAGGGATATACGCCCGGAATAACGCCTCTTTTTTCTGACCTTCACTGTAGCGGAGGCTACAGTGGGGGGCAAAGCGGCACTCGATCATCAACGACCGCATCATTCTGTGGAGATCATCCCCCATGGCGGCTTCGGACAGCATCCCACCGGCGGAGAACCTGCTGGTCCATGAGACCAGCCCCTACCTGCTGCAGCACAAGGACAACCCGGTGCACTGGCGGGCCTGGGGCCAGGAAGCGTTCGCCGAGGCCCAGGCCCTGGGCAAGCCCGTCCTGCTGTCCGTGGGGTATGCCGCCTGTCACTGGTGCCATGTCATGGCCCATGAAAGTTTCGAGCACGACGCCATATCCTCCCTGATGAACGAGCTGTTCGTGAACATCAAGGTGGACCGGGAGGAACGGCCGGACGTCGACCAGGTCTATCAGCAGGCGCTGTCCCTCCTGGGGCAACAGGGCGGCTGGCCGCTGACCATGTTCCTGACCCCCAAGGGGGAGCCTTTCTGGGGCGGCACCTATTTTCCGCCCAGTGGCCGTTATGGCCGGCCCGGCTTCCCCGACGTGCTGCGCGGCGTGGCCGAAACCTATGCCCAGGACCCCGGCAAGGTGGGCCGCAACGTGCGGGCCCTGGGTGACGCGCTGGCCCGCCTGTCGCAAGGCAACCCCGGCGGCGCCGTGACCGTGGCGGCGCTCAACGCCGTGGCCGACCGTCTGGTCCGCGAGGTCGATCCCTTCCTGGGCGGCATCAACGGCGCGCCCAAGTTCCCCCAGCCCAGCATTTTCGACCTGCTGTGGCGCGGCCATCTGCGCACCGGCCGCACCGATCTGCGCGACGCCGTCACCACCACCCTGTCCCATATGGCCCAAGGCGGCATCTACGACCACCTGGCCGGCGGCTTCGCCCGCTATTCCACGGACGAGCAGTGGCTGGTCCCCCATTTCGAAAAGATGCTTTACGACAACGCCCAGCTGGTGGCGTTGATGACCCAGGTGTGGCAGGGCACCAGGGACCCGCTGCTGGAGGTCCGCGTGCGCGAGACCGTGGGCTGGGTCCTGAACGAGATGAAGGTGCCGGGCGGGGCCTTCGGCGCCACACTGGACGCCGACAGCGAGGGGGAGGAGGGCCGCTTCTACGTCTGGACCAAGGCGGAGGTCGACCATCTGCTGGGTGAGGACGCCGAACTGTTCTGCGCCCATTACGACGTGACCGACCTGGGCAACTGGGAAGGCCACACCATCCTGAACCGGCGCACGGCCCTGGCCCCCGGCACGGCGGAGGAAAACCGGCTGGCCCATGCCCGCGCCCGCCTGCTGAAGGCCCGCGCCCTGCGCATCCGTCCCGGCTGGGATGACAAGGTGCTGGCCGACTGGAACGGCCTGATGATCGCGGCGCTGGCCCGCGCCGGTTTCGTTTTCGAACAGCCAGGCTGGATCGAGGCCGCGATCGACGCCTATGGCCATGTTGTAACAAGCCTGGGCCATAGTGGGCGGGATGGGCTGGATCGCCTGTACCACAGCGGCCGGGGCGGCCGGGCCCGTCATGCCGGCCTGCTGGAAGACTATGCCAACATGTCCAAGGCCGCCTTGACCCTGCATGAGATCACCGGCGACACCGCTTTCCTGGACCAGGCCGCGCGCTGGACGGAGACGCTGGACCGGCACTTCTGGGACGAGGACGACGGCGGCTACTTCACCACGGCGGACGATGTCGGCGACCTGCTGGTGCGGCCGCGCAACGCGCACGACAACGCCGTGCCCGCCGGCAATGGCACCCAGCTGGGCAACCTGACCCGCCTGTGGCTGCTGACCGGCCAGGACCGCTATCGCGCCCAGGCCGACACCCTGATGTGCGCCTTCAGCGGTGAACTGGAACGCAACTTCTTCCCCCTGTCGACATTCCTCAACATGGCGGAGCTGCTGCTGACCGCCGTCCATGTCGTCCTGGTGGGAGAGGGCGACGACCTGGAACCCTTCAACGCGGTGCTGCGCGGCCAGTCGCGGCCCACACTGGTGGTCAGCCGCCTGGCGCCAGGACAAAATTTGCCGGAACCGCACCCGGCGGCGGGCAAGGCCATGGTGGACGGCCGGGCCACGGCCTATGTCTGTCAGGGAATGCGGTGTTCCTTGCCCGTGACCGCGCCGGACGCCCTGGCCGACCTGCTGGCCATTAGCGCTTCCGGCCAGTGACACACATCACGGTGACAGGCCCCCGGCCGCCCGCTAAGATGGGATCATTAAGAAACGACACGTGTTTTAACCATAAAGCCAACAACCAAATCAAAGGGGTAGTGCCATGACCACGGTGACGATCGAGGCCACTGACGGCGGTAGTTTTGGCGGGTACCTGGCGATCCCGGACAGCGGCAAAGGCCCCGGCCTGGTGCTGATCCAGGAGATCTTCGGCGTCAACGCCAACATGCGCGCACTGTGCGACCATTACGCCGCCCTGGGTTACACCACGCTCTGCCCCGACCTGTTCTGGCGGCAGGAGCCAGGGGTGCAGCTGACCGACCAGACCGAGGCCGAATGGCAGCGGGCCTTCCAGCTGTACAACGGCTTCAGCGAGGCCAGCGGCGTGGAGGATCTGATCGCCAGCCTGGAATTCCTGCGGGGACATGAGGCGACCGAGGGCAAGGTGGGCACGCTGGGCTACTGCTTGGGCGGCAAGCTGGCATTCCTGATGGCCACCCGCTCCGACGCCGACGCCAACGTCAGCTACTATGGTGTGGGCCTGGACCAGGCGGTGGGCGAGGTCAGCGCCATCACCAAGCCGCTGATGCTGCACACCGCGGGCAAGGACAAGTTCTCTTCCGACGAGGTGCGGGCCAAGGTGAACGCCGCCATCGAGGGCAACCACCTGGTCACCCAGCATGTCTACGCGGACCAGGACCACGCCTTCGCCCGCGTGGGCGGGGACCACTACGACGCCAAGGCCGCCGACCTGGCCAACCAGCGCACGGCGACGTTTCTGAAGGAAACGCTGTTCTAAGCGTTTCCTTCGTTTTCCCTCAGGTGCCGGGCGCGGGCATCCGCCCGCTTGGCTGTCCTCGCTTTCCAGTCCGCTGCGCTCCCCGGAAACTTCCGGCGGACGAGAGGAGCGTCCTACACCGGCATGAGGTGCCACTCATGCCGGTGGCTTGATTGTCCAACCTTCATCAGGAGCCTGACCATGGTCCACGCCATCCGCATCCACCAGACCGGCGGTCCGGAGGTGATGAAGTGGGAGGAGGTGGCGGTGGGTGAGCCAGGCCCCGGCCAGGTCCGTCTGCGCCAGACGGCCGTGGGCCTGAACTATATCGACGTCTATGTCCGCACCGGCCTGTACAAGAACCCGCTGCCCCTGATCCCGGGCATGGAGGCGGCGGGCGTGGTGGAAGCGGTTGGCCCCGAGGTCTATGATTTCAAGATCGGCGACCGCGTCGGCTATTGCACCGGCGGCACCGGCGGTTATGCCGAGGCGCGGCTCTACCCCGCCGACCGCCTGATCCACCTGCCGGACGGTATCGACGACCGGACGGGCGCGGCCATGCTGCTGCAGGGCCTGACCGCCCATTACCTGCTCCACCGGACCTTCCCGGTGAAGCCGGGGCAGACCATCCTGTTCCACGCCGCCGCCGGCGGGGTCGGGCTGATCGCCTGCCAATGGGCGAAGGCCCTGGGCGCCACGGTCATCGGCACCGTGGGCTCGGACGAGAAGGCGGAACTGGCCCGCGCCAACGGCTGCGACCACACCATCGTCTACACGCGCGAGAATTTCGTGGAGCGGGTGAAGCAGATCACCGACGGCCAGGGCGTGCCCGTCGTCTATGACAGCATCGGCAAGGACACCTTCTACCAGAGCCTGGATTGCCTCAGCCGCCTGGGCACCATGGTCAGCTTCGGCAACGCCTCCGGACCCGTGGGGGCGGTGGACATCGGCATCCTGAACACCAAGGGCTCGCTGTTCCTGACCCGGCCGTCGCTGGGCGGCTATGTCGCCACCACCAAGGAACTGCGCGACAGCGCCAACGACCTGTTCGCCGCCGTGCTGTCCGGTAAGGTGAAGATCGACGTGCGCCAGACCTTCGCCCTCAAGGACGCGGCCCAGGCCCACATCGCCCTGGAAGCCCGCCGCACCACCGGTTCCACGGTGCTGCTGCCCTAGAGCGTGATGCGATCACGCGTGATCGCATCCCGCTCGTAACCTGTTCATGATAGAGCGGATTTACACGATCAGGTGTCTCCACCTGATCGCGTTCCGCTCTAAGGCCCTGACCGATTGGTGTGTATAAATACACATCTGCGTTGCGGAGGCGAGGAAGGGTGTGTATAAATACACATGAACAGCCGCGAGATCAGACGGGCGCTTGAGGCCGATGGCTGGTACGAGGTTGCCCAGGAGGGCAGTCATGTCCAGTTCAAGCATCCCTCCAAGCCCGGCCGCGTGACGGTGCCGCATCCCCGCAAGGATATGCCCATCGGCACGATCAAGAGCATCGAGCGGCAGGCTGATATCAAACTGCGGTGACGCCATGGCCACCTACATCGCCCTTATCCATAAGGACGCCGAGAGCGATTACGGCGTCTCGTTTCCGGACCTCCCCGGCTGCGTCACCGCCGGCAGCACCATGGACGAGGCCCTGGACATGGCCGCCGAGGCCTTGGCCCTGCATCTACGCGGCATGCGCGAGGACAACGAAGCCATTCCGGAACCCAGCGGCCTGGAAAGCATCCGCGCTCTCGCGGATAGCTCCGCCGTTGTGGCCGCCATCCGTGCCCGCAACGAGAGCGTCAAGACCACCCGGATCAACATCTCGATTCCGGAGGACGTGCTGATGGAGGTGGACGCCTATGCCGAGGCCCACGGTTACAGCCGGTCGGGTCTGCTCGTGCTCGGGGCCAAACGGCTGATGACCGCCGCCTGAAAAATCCCTGGATCGGGATGCGATCAGGTGGAATCACCTGATCGCGTTCCGCTCTAACTCGCTGAGGCCGCCGCCGGCTCCTCGCCGGCCAGCCACAGGGGCGATTTGATGGATTTGAGGAAGGCGGCGTGGGCCTCCAGTTCCTCGGCCGTCGCGGCGTGGGGACGGGGGGCGCGGAAGGTGCGCGGCACCTCCGCCACCACCAGGCCCACCTCCGCCACCTTGACGGTGGCGCCCAGCACCAGGTCGGGCTGCCGCCCACCCAGCAGCTCCAGATAGACCTCGGCCAGCAGTTGGGCGTCCAGCAAGGCGCCGTGGTAGGTGCGGCCGGAATTGTCGACGCCGAACCGGCGGCAAAGGGCGTCCAGGCTGGCCGGCGCGCCGGGGAAGCGCTTGCGCGCCATGGCCACGGTATCGATGGACCGCGCCATGGGCATGGGCTTCAGGCCCAACCGCGTGAACTCCGCGTTCAGGAAGCCCATGTCGAAGCTGGCGTTGTGGATGATCAGCGGGCTGTCCTGGATGAAGTCCAGGAAGTCGCCGGCCACGGCGGCGAACACCGGCTTGTCCGCCAGGAAGGCGGCCGAGAGACCGTGCACCGCCTCGGCCTCCGCCGGCATGTCGCGTTCCGGATTGATGTAGGCGTGCCAGCTGTTGCCCGTCGCGACATGGTTCAGCAGTTCCACGCAGCCGATTTCCACCACGCGGTCGCCGCTCAGCGCGTTGACGCCGGTGGTTTCGGTATCGAGGACGATTTCGCGCATGGGAACGGGCTACCTGGGTCTGCGTATCGAGGACGGGCGGGGACGCGGCGGCCACACCCGGCCGCGCTGCCCGGACAGCAGTGTGACGATGCCGGCCAGCCGCCGCAAGGTCAGCGCGCGGCCCAGGCCGGTGGGCACGACGAAATCCGCCCGCCGCCGCTTTTCGGCATCGGGCATCTGCCGGCGCAGGATGGCCTCCAGCTTGCCTGAACTCATACCCGGCCGGGCGAGCACCCGGGCGCGCTGCAGGCTGCGGGGGGCCGAGACAACGGCCACCCGGTCGCAATGAACCTGGCCGCCGGTTTCGAACAGCAGGGGCACGTCCAATACCGCCACCCTCGCGCCACTAGCCGCCGCGCGGCGCAGGAAGCGGTCGCGCGCCTGGCCCACCAGGGGATGGACGATGGCCTCCAGCCGCTTCAGGGCCGGCGTGTCGCCCATGACCTCCGCCGACAACCGCTGCCGGTCCACCGCCCCATCGCGCACCACGCCGGGGAAGGCCTGCGCGATGGCGGCCACCGCCGCGCCACCCTTGGCGTACAGGCGGTGCACCGTGGCGTCGCTGTCATGCACCGGGCAACCCAGGCGGCGCAGCATGGCCGCCGCCGTGGACTTGCCCATGCCGATGGACCCGGTGAGGCCTAAAACGATCATTGATATACCACCACGGGGGGCACGATCATCCCGGATTCAGTCCCCGAACACGGCGGCGTACAGGGCGTCGGTTACCGTGGGCGCCCGGCCGAACCAGGCCTCGAAACCCGGCCGGCCCTGGTGCAGCAGCATGCCGCGCCCGTCCACCGTGACATGGTCCCGGGCCTTGGCCGCCGCCAGCAAGGGCGTTTCCACCGGGGTATAGACGATGTCCGTCACCACGGCGTCGGCCGGCAACGCCGCCAGGCCCAAGTCCAGCGGCGGGTGGCCCGTCATGCCCTGGGTGGTGGCGTTGGCCAGCAGGTGGGCGCCGGCCAGGCTGTCAGCCCGCTGCTCCCAGGCCACCGCCGTGATGGGGCAGGCGATGCCATCCCTGAGGTCGTCCACCAGTTCCTGGGCCCGGGTCCGGGTGCGGTTCACCAGGCGGATCTCCGGCACACCGGCGTCGGCCAGGGCCACCACCAGCGACCGCGCCGCCCCGCCGGCGCCGACGATGACCGCCGGCCCCCGGGCCGCTGTCCACCCTGGCGCGCCCGCCCTCAGGTTCTCGATGAAGCCGAAGCCGTCGGTGTTGCGGCCCTCCAGCGTGCCGTCGGCCTGGACGATGACGGTGTTGACCGCTCCCATGCGCCGGGCGGTCTCATCCACCTGGTCCACGGTGCGGAACGCGGCCTCCTTGTGCGGCACGGTGACGTTGCAGCCGACAAGGCCCAGGGCGGGCAGGGCGCGCAGGGCCTGCTCGATGCGATCCGGCGGCACGGCCAGGGGCACGTAGGCGCCGTCGATGCCATATTCCGCCAGCCAATGGCCGTGCAGGCGCGGGCTGCGGCTGTGCCCGACCGGCCAGCCCATGACGCCCGCGACACGCGCCTTTCCTGATATGTTCATGGTCCCTCAGACGCCGGCGGGGCATCCGCCCTTGGCTTATCCTCGATTTTCAGTCCGCCTTCGGCTCCCCGAAAACCTCCGGCGGCCGCAGTCGCGGCCCAGGAGATTAACAGGGCCCATTCAGTTGGGCAGCTTCAGTTGGGCAGCACGCCGCGCACGCGCAGGAAGCCCAGCAGCGGCAGCAGCGGCAGGCCCAGGATGGTGAAGTGGTCGCCGGCCACACGGGCGAACAGCTGGGCGCCCAGGCCTTCCAGCTGATACCCGCCGACGGAGGTCAGCACGGCGTCGCCGGCGGCATCCAGATAGCGCTCGATGAAATCGTCGCTCAGCGACCGCATGGTCAGCTTGGCCTGATCGGTCTGGTGCCAGACGCGGTTGTTGTTGTGGAACAGCACGGCGGTCGTGACCAGGCGTTGGGTACGGCCGGACAGGGCGCGCAACTGCTCGGCGGCGCCGGCGCGGTCCTCGGGCTTGTCGAACCAGCGGCCCTCGCATTCCAGCATCTGGTCGGCGCCGATGACGTAGGCGCCGGGCACCTTGGCGGCGACGCGCGACGCCTTCAGGTCGGCCAGGGCCTCCGCCGTCTCCTCCACCGTCAGGCCGCCGGCCTTGCACGACAGCTTGACCTCCTCCTCATCCACGCCGGGCCGGTGGGCCACCACCTCCAGCCCCGCCTGGCGCAGCAGGGACAGGCGCGTGGCGCTGCCGGACGCCAGCACCACCGGCTGGGCCGACAAGGGACGTGGCGAATGGGCCGGCGGGAAATCTTCAGGCGGCATCGGCACTCACATTCCGGAATGGGGCAGGCGGGGGGACAGGCGCGGGCCCTCGGCCGGCTCGCCCACCGGGTTGATGGCTTCGGCCCCCGCCGGGCGGCGGCGGGCCAGCAGCATCAGGATTTCGGCCGCCGTCTCCTCGATGGAGCGGCGGGTGACGTCGAGGACCGGCCAGCCCTTGCGGCTGTACAGGCGCCGTGCCTCCGACAGTTCCGACCGCACCTGCTCGGGATCGACGTAGCTGGTCTCCTCCCCCTGGTTCAGCAGGCGCAGGCGGTTGCGGCGGATCTGGATCAGCCGCTCCGGGTCCTTGGTCAGGCCCACCACCAGGGGGCGGGACACCTGGTCCAGCTCCGGCGGCAGGGGACAGCCGGGGACGAAGGGGATGTTGGCCGCCTTGATGCCGCGGTTGGCCAGGTAGATGCAGGTCGGCGTCTTGGAGGTGCGGGAGACGCCGACCAGGATGACGTCGGCTTGGTGCAGTTCCCAGGCCGTCTGGCCATCGTCATGGCCCAGCGCGAAGTCCATGGCGTCGATGCGGCTGAAATACTCCGCGTCCAGGGCGTGCTGGCGGCCCGGCTGGCTCTGGCTTTCCAGGCCCAGGTAGGCGGCCAGCGAATTGATCAGGTGGTCCAGCACCGGCACGCAGGGGATGCCGATCTCGCGGCAGGTGTCCTGCAGGCGGCGGCGCAGCCGCTCGTTCACCAGGGTAAACATCACCAGCCCGGGATTATCGCGGATGCCGTCAATCACCATCTCCAGCTGCCGGTCGGTGCGGACCAGGTTCCAGAAATGCTCGACGGGCTCCACATGGTCGAACTGCGAGACGCAGGCACGGGCCACGGAGTTGATGGTCTCACCCGTGGCGTCCGACACCAGGTGCAGGTGGAATTGCTTAGACTGTGACGTCTGGCTCAAGGGCGGCACTCCGGCGGGCGAACG
Organism: Azospirillum sp. B4; assembly: GCF_000333275.1. Taxonomy (GTDB): domain Bacteria; phylum Pseudomonadota; class Alphaproteobacteria; order Azospirillales; family Azospirillaceae; genus Nitrospirillum. The sequence continues at coordinate 9,241 of NZ_BACU01000580.1, forward strand.
GGCCTGTGGGTTTTATCTGGGGAAAACCGTCGGAAAAAGCGGGAAAAAGCCTACGGAAACGGATCCGGATTTCATTCCATACAGGCTTGCCGGGATCCCATGCGGCGGAAACCCGGATCTGGAAAAAGGCTGGCCACCCCTTCGAACAACCGGGGGCGGATGCCGCCGCCGCCCACTTATCCCCGGGATCCCCAGACCATGCGGACTCTATACCATTCCAGGGCTCCGGCCAGAAACCCCGCACCTTCATCCACAATCCAAAGACCTCGCCCGGGATCCCGCGAACCCTGTGGATGGAATTGGCATGACTGGGAATTCCCGTTATCCACAGGACCAACAACCACCCCATTCCTTTTTCAAGTTAGGTCAGAGTAGAAAAGGGACCTATGGGAAAACGTCGAGCCCGGCCGTCAGATCAGGCCAGCCCTCATGGAGACCGCCTTGTCCCAGATCCAGCCCCAAAGCCGGCCGGACCGCCTGCTGCTGCGCACCCTGAACGGCGAGACCTCGCCCCGGCCGCCCTTCTGGCTGATGCGCCAGGCCGGCCGCTACCTGCCGGAATACCGGGAGGTGCGGGCCCAGGCCGGCGGCTTCCTGGATCTGTGCCTGAACCCGGACCTGGCGACCGAAGTGACGTTGCAGCCCATCCGCCGCTATGGCATGGACGCGGCCATCCTGTTCTCCGACATCCTGATCCTGCCGCACGCCCTGGGGCAGAAGGTGTGGTTCGCAGAAGGCGAGGGGCCGCGTCTTGACCCCATCCGCGACCAGGCCGGACTGGACCGCCTGGATGTCGCCAACCTGACGGCGCGGGCGGAACCGGTCTATGAGGCCGTGCGGCGCATACGGGCGGCGCTGCCGGATCCGGTGACGCTCATCGGCTTCGCCGGCAGCCCCTGGACGGTCGCGACCTATATGGTGGAAGGCGCCGGGTCCAAGGAGTTTCTGCACGCCAAGGGCTGGGCCTACCGGGATCCGGCGGGTTTTCAGCGCCTGATCGACCTGCTGGTGGAAACCACCGTCACCCACCTGTCCGGCCAGATTCACGCGGGTGCGGAGGTGGTGCAACTGTTCGACAGCTGGGCGGGCGCCCTGGCGCCGGCGGAATTCGCCCGCTGGTCCATCGCCCCCACCCAGGCCATCGTGAAGGCCCTGAAGGACAAGCATCCGGGGGTCCCCGTCATCGGCTTTCCGCGCGGGGCCGGAATCGGTATCCAGGTTTATGTGGAGCAGACCGGGGTGGACGCGGTCAGCCTGGATACGTCCGTTCCGCTGGACTGGGCGGCCAGCGCCCTGCAGAGCCGCGTGCCCGTCCAGGGCAACCTGGATCCCCTGGCCCTGGTGGCGGGGGGGGAGGCGTTGCGCCGCGCCGCCACCGACATCCTGTCCACGCTGGGCAAGGGGCCGTTCATCTTCAACCTGGGCCATGGCATCGTGCAGCAAACCCCGCCGCAGCATGTGGCGGACCTCGCCCGCTTGATTCAGGAATGGCCATCCTCACATCAGGGATGAGCCGGACCCGGTGATCCGACGCGCGGACGGCGCCGTATCCGTCCGCGCTTTCCACACGACCCGAACGACCGCCTGAGGCCCATGAGCCCGCTGCCCCTTCCCGACATCGCGTCCGGCGACACCCAGGCGTCGCCTAAGGCCGCCCGCGCCCGGCGCATTGCCGTCGTCCTGTTCAACCTGGGCGGGCCGGATCGCCTGGAGGCGGTACGGCCCTTCCTCTACAACCTGTTCCGCGACCCGGCCATCATCCGCCTTCCGGCGCCCCTCCGCCAGCTGGTGGCGCACCTGATCTCCAGCCGGCGGGACAAGGTGGCCCAGGGCATCTACCAGACGCTGGGCGGCGGCTCCCCCCTGCTGCCCAACACCCAGGCCCAGGCCCGCGCCCTGGAACAGCAGTTGTGGGACGCCGGCGCGGTGCGGGCGTTCGTCGCCATGCGCTATTGGCATCCTTTCAGTGACGCCGTGGCCCACGACGTGAAGGACTGGGAGCCGGACGAGGTGGTGCTGCTGCCTCTTTACCCGCAGTTCTCCACCACCACCACGGCCTCCAGCCTGAAGGACTGGCACCGGGCGGCCAAGGCGGTGGGCCTGACGGCGCCCTCGCGCGCCATCTGCTGCTATCCGGATGAACCAGGCTTCATCAGCGCCACGGCCAAGCTGGTCCGCGCTGGCGTCGAGGAAGCGGCCCCGCATGGCAAGCCCCGTGTCCTGTTCTCCGCCCACGGCCTGCCGGAAAAGGTGGTGAAGGACGGCGACCCCTACCAGATCCAGTGCGAGCGCACGGCCCAGGCGGTGGTGAAGGCCCTGCGCATCGACGGCCTGGACTGGGTCTCCTGCTACCAGAGCCGGGTCGGTCCCATGAAGTGGATCGGCCCCTCGACGGATGAGGAGATCCGGCGGGCAGGCCGCGACAAGGTGCCGGTGGTGGTGGCGCCCATCGCCTTCGTCTCCGAACATTCCGAAACCCTGGTGGAGATCGAGCACGAGTACCGGCACCTGGCCAAGGAACTGGGCGTGCCCCATTTCGTGCGCGTGCCGACCGTGGGTGTCGAACCCCCCTTCATCCAGGGGCTGGCGGGCCTGGTGCGCCAGGCGCTGACCCGCGCCTCCGGCGGTCCGGTCCTGTGCGGCACCGGCTTGCGGATATGTCCCAGCGGCAAAGCCGGTTGCCCTCAGCCTGGCTGAGGGGCATAAGAGGTCCGGAACTCAGCTGAACAGGGCAGGGCGCATTCCCATGTACCTCTGGATCAAGGCCGTCCACGTCATCGCCGTGATTTCCTGGATGGCGGGCCTGCTCTACCTGCCCCGGCTGTTCGTCTACCATTGCGACGCCCCGGCGGGCTCGCCGCAATCAGAGACGTTCAAGGTCATGGAACGGCGTCTGCTGCGGGCCATCATGAACCCGGCCATGATTCTGGCCTGGGCCTGCGGCCTGGCCATGATCACCCTGGATCCGGGCCTTCTGAAGGGGGCCGGCTGGCTGCATGCCAAACTGACCTTGGTGGTGCTGATGACGGGGGCACACATGGCCATGGCCCGCTGGCGCCGGGATTTCGCGGAGGATCGCAACACCCGGCCCGCCCGGTTCTACCGCATCGCCAACGAGGTGCCGACCCTGCTGATGATCCTGATCGTCATCCTGGTCATCACCCGTCCGTTCTGATTGGCCCATTCCGACTGGGCCATTCCGACTGGGCCATTCTGATCCGGCAGTCTTGTTATTGCGCGGTTCAAGTTCCCGGCCTGGCTCGGGATATTAGGACCTAGGTCGGATGCGCCCATGGGATCCGGGTCTTTTTGTTTTGACTTGGCCGCACCTCCTGTACTAATCCTGAAACAGGTCAAGGCCCGTAACACCGGGATGATCCCGAGTCGCCCCCACATACGGGTGCCAGGCTTGTGAGACATCCCCGCCCCCCTCCCCGGGATGGGCGCAGTGAGGCCAATTTCCCCGAACTTCCGTTGTCACCCGGCATTGCCCTCTTTTTTCCCCGGTGATGCCATCCTTCCACCCTCCACACCCTATTCCATGAGGCCGGGGCCGACGGCCAAGCCCGTCGTCTTCATTCCCCCCGGGTCTCCCCGACAGGACGAAGATGAATCTCCAAGAGTTGAAGGCTAAGTCGCCGGCCGAGCTGCTGGCGTTCGCGGAAGAGTTGCAGATCGAGAACGCGGGCACCCTGCGCAAGCAGGACATGATGTTCGCCATCCTGAAGCAGTTGGCCGAGAACGACGTGCCGATCTTCGGCGAAGGCGTGCTGGAGGTTCTGCAGGACGGCTTCGGCTTCCTGCGCTCGCCCGAGAGCAACTACCTGCCGGGCCCGGATGACATCTACGTCAGCCCCAGCCAGGTGCGCCGTTTCGGCCTGCGTACCGGCGACACGGTGGAAGGACAGATCCGTTCCCCCAAGGATGGCGAGCGCTACTTCGCCCTGCTGAAGGTCGGCTCCATCAACTTCGACCACCCGGACAAGGTGCGTCACCGCATCAACTTCGACAACCTGACGCCCCTCTACCCTGAAGAGCGGCTGAAGCTGGAGATCGAGGATCCGGTCCGCAACAAGAAGGACATGACCACCCGGGTCATCGACCTGGTGGCCCCGCTGGGCAAGGGCCAGCGCGCCCTGATCGTGGCGCCGCCGCGCACCGGCAAGACGGTGATGCTGCAGAACATCGCCCACTCCATCGCCACCAACCATCCAGAGGTCTACCTCATCGTCCTGCTGATCGATGAGCGCCCAGAGGAAGTGACCGACATGGCCCGCTCCGTCCGGGGCGAGGTCATCAGCTCCACCTTCGATGAGCCGGCGACCCGCCACGTGCAGGTGACGGAGATGGTGCTGGAGAAGGCCAAGCGCCTGGTGGAACACAAGCGCGATGTCGTCATCCTGCTGGACAGCATCACCCGCCTGGCCCGCGCCTACAACACGGTGGTGCCGTCCTCGGGCAAGGTGCTGACGGGTGGTGTGGACGCCAACGCCCTGCAGCGGCCCAAGCGCTTCTTCGGTGCCGCCCGCAACATCGAGGAAGGCGGCAGCCTGACCATCATCGCCACCGCGCTGATCGATACGGGCTCGCGGATGGACGAGGTGATCTTCGAAGAGTTCAAGGGCACCGGTAACTCGGAAATCGTCCTGGACCGCAAGTTGTCCGACAAACGCGTCTTCCCGGCCATCGATATCCAGAAGTCCGGCACCCGCAAGGAAGAATTGCTGGTTGAAAAAGGCACGATGGCGAAGATGTGGATCCTGCGCCGCATCCTCAATCCCATGGGCGCCACCGACGCTGTCGAATTCCTGATCGATAAGCTCAAGCAGAGTAAGCAGAATTCAGAATTCTTCGAGAGCATGAATCAGTAAGATAGCTATAGTATCTCTCTGTAGGGCGTCATTGCTGGGCGATGGCGCCCTTTTTCTTTGCAATAAAGACAACAGACGCCGTGCGAATGGTGTGTTAACCAAAAATACACGTTTTTCCGGGTATCCTCGGCTTACTTGGAAATCCGACAAAGTCGTTTGCGTCCGGTAGGAATTTTCTGCTTGCACAACCCTTGCCGACGCTGAAAAAAGGTTCAAATAGCATGTCTTATTGGTCTATCCTTTTGGATAGAGCAACCGCCGGGGGGTCGCCTCACATGCGCTTACTGATTGCCGATGACCATGGACTGGTGCGCGATGCCTTGTCTTCACATATCGAAAGACAAGCGCCGGGTGCCATCGTCGTGGGGGCGGCCAGCGTGGATGAGGCGGTGGCCCTTCTGCGCCAGGAGAAGCTCATCGACCTGTTGATCCTGGATCTGCGGATGCCGGGCATGAACGGCCTGGATGGCCTGCAACGGGTGCGCACGGAATTCCCCGCCCTCAAGGTGGCGCTGATGTCGGGCCTGGCCCGGCCGGACGAAATCCGCGGCGCCTTCGCCCGCGGCGCGGTGGGCTTCCTGCCCAAGACGCTCAGCGCCACGGAACTGCTGTCCGCCATCCAGACCATGCTGTCCGGCGAACGCTTCATTCCGGCTGATCTCAACACCGCCGACACAGCCGATGGCGCCAGCTTCACCCGGCGTGAGCGGGAGGTGCTGGACTACCTGCTCCAGGGCCGCTCCAACAAGGAGATCGCGCGTTCGCTGGAGCTGGAGGAGGTGACGGTGAAGCTGCACGTGCGCGGCATCTGCCGCAAGCTGGGCGCCAAAAACCGTACGCAGGCGGTGATGCGCGCGGTGGAGATGGGCATCGCCAGCTGATGGCGGGCCCCACCATCGACGAGGCCCAAGGCGACGCCGCCCAGGGCGACGCGGCCAAAGGGGGGGAGCCTGATGGGCGCCTCGTTCCCGCCACCTTCCTGCATGACCTGAACAATCTGCTGACCGCCATCCACGGCTATTCCTCCCTGCTGGTGGCGGATCTGCCCGCCGGTGGAACGGAGCAGGACTTCGCGTCCCGCATCCTGGCCGCCGCGGAAGAGGCGCGCCAGCTTGTCGCCAAGGTGCCGCGCAGGCGGCCGGTTTCCACCGTGCGCGTCCTGCTGGTGGGCGGGGCGCTGGCCCGTCTGGCCGGGGCGCTGGAAACCCTGGGGCTGGAGGTCACGCTGGCGGCGTCGACCAAGGAGGCGCAGGGCGCCCTGAAGGCTGGCGGCAACGACTGGGATGTGGTGGCAGGCACCGCGCAGACGGCCAACGGCTTGGATGCCTGCGGCCTTCCCGTGGCCACCGTGCCCGCCGGCGCCGATGCCGTCACGGTGGATGCGCTCATCCGCGCCGCGCGCCGGTAATCCCTCAAGCTCTTGGCGGCCACATCCCGTGGCCTTGCTTTCTTTCGATCGCCGAAAAGAAAACCGCCCGGGCCGTGAGGCGCCGGGCGGCTGTCTTGTCCGGAATGGATCAGGCTCAGGCCTGGGCCATGTCTTCCGGCTTTTCCGCCGCCAGCACCTGGCGGCGGTACAGGTCGACGAAGTCCAGCGGCTGCAGCATCAGCGGCGGGAAGCCACCGTCGCGCACGGCGTCCGACACGATGGAGCGGGCGAAGGGGAACAGCAGGCGCGGCGCCTCGATCAGCAGGACGGCGCGGGTCTGGTCCAGCGGCATGGGGGGCATGGAGAAGATGCCGGCGTAGGACAGCTCGACGATGAAGGCGGTGCGGCCCTCGTGGGTGGCTTCGGCGCGAATGTTCAGCGCCACCTCGTGCACGTTCTCCGCCACGTTGCGGGCCTGCACGTCGACCTGCAGGTCGACCTTGGGCTGCTGGGCGTTCATCAGGCTGGCGGGGGCGTTCGGGTTCTCGAACGACAGATCCCGGACATACTGGGCATTGACCACCAGCGGCAGCATGCCGGCGCCCTCGGTGGCGGCGGCGCCATTGCCGCCATTAGCGGTGCCGTTCAGGCTGGTCTCATCGGACATAGGTCTGGGACTCCCGGTAAAAGCAAGTCAGCTATTCCGCCGACGCGGACTGACGCGCGCGGGACTAGCACGGAAGCGGCTGGGCGGCAACCAGGCATTATGGCCCGGCGCCCGTGGGCGACGGCGAAACCCGTCGCCGCCGGTCCCGTTCCCCCGGTCATCTCCCCGCTTCATTGTCGCGATGACAAGGATGCCGTTGACGCTTCCCGCCAGCCGGGCCTAAAACCGGATCCCGTGGTGATTTGCTGACCGGCTTGCAGACCACGTTAAACAAGCTGCTAAAAGGTCGGGCCGTACATGAGGTACACCGACCACGCTGCACGACCGTGCCGGTCGCGGTTGCCTTATTGGAGTGACGGCCATGGGCCATACGCCTGACGATTCCAAGTCCCCCGCATCCCCGGCCCTGCGCCCCCCGGCCTTACGTCCGCGTACCCAGCTGGTGCACGGCGGCACGCGCCGCAGCGGGTTCGACGAAACCTCCGAAGCCCTGTTCCTGACATCCGGCTTCATCTACGGCAGCGCGGAGGAAGCGGAGGCCGCCTTCGTCAACGACGGTTCCCGCTTCGTCTATTCCCGCTTCCGCAACCCGACCGTGGCCATGCTGGAGGAACGGTTGGCCGGGTATGAGGGCTTCGCCCGCTGTATCGCCACGGCCAGCGGCATGGCCGCCGTCAACCTGGCCGTGATGGGCCTGCTGAAGGCCGGCGACCGCATCGTGGCGCCGCACGCCCTGTTCGGTTCCTGTCTCTACATCGTCAAGGACCTGGCGCCGCGCTACGGCATCCAGTGCACCCTGGTCGAGGGTACCGACCTGGCGCAGTGGCGGGAGGCCCTGGCCGCCCCGGCCACCGTCGTCTTCCTGGAAAGCCCCAGCAATCCGACCATGCAGGTGGTGGACGTGGCCGCCGTGACGGAGATGGCCCACAAGGCCGGCGCCCGCGTGGTGGTCGACAACGTCTTCGCCACGCCGGTGCTGCAGCGGCCCAAGGATCTGGGCGCCGACGTCGTCGTCTATTCCGCCACCAAGCACATCGACGGACAGGGCCGCTGCCTGGGTGGTGCGGTGCTGTGCGATGACGAGGTGGCCGCCCTGCTAGCCCCCGTGCTGCGCCATACCGGCCCGTCCATGAGCCCCTTCAACGCCTGGGTGCTGCTGAAGGGGCTGGAGACGCTGGAACTGCGCGTGAACGCCCAGGCCGCGTCCGCCCTGGCGCTGGCCCGGTTCCTGGAGGCCCACCCGGCGGTGGACAAGGTGCTGTACCCGGGCCTACCCAGCCATCCGCAGCATGATCTGGCCATGCGCCAGATGACGGCCGGCGGCACGCTGATCACCCTGGACGTCAAGGGTGGGAAGGAGGCGGCCTTCCGCCTGCTGAACGCGCTGAAGATCATCAAGATCTCCAACAACCTGGGTGACGCCAAAAGCCTGATCACCCACAACGGCACCACCACCCACCAGCGCCTGACCGACGAGGAGAAGGCCAAGGTGGGCATCAGCGCCGGCACCCTGCGCCTGTCGGTGGGGCTGGAGGACGTGGACGACCTGCGCGACGACCTGGCCGCCGGCCTGGCTGCGGCCGCCGGCTGACGAAGCCCCAGTCAGGCGGCGCGTGTCAGCCGGCGCGTGTCTGGCGGCGCGGGACCCGGTTCCGCGCCGTTCGCGCCCGGCGGATTGTTCCTGATCAATTCAACTTTGGTCTCAGGTGTCACCACAACTTGTTTTGTGGACGGGGTGAAGCGTTTCCCATAATGTTGCGGTGCACAAATGCAGCGCAACATAAGGGAGACCCTGATGCCGGACCGGCATTTCCCTTACCCCGCCAAGGCGCCGCGCCCGGCCAAACGGCCCGGACGGGGGCGCATCGGCATGGTCATTCCCGGCACCCCCGAAGCCATGCACTTGAAGCGTGCCCAGGTGGAACTGGACCGGGTGGCGACCCGGGTGCATGAGACGGCCTTCGCCTCCGCCCACACCATCAACGCCCGGCTGGGCCTGCTGGCCCAGACCGGTGGTGATCCGGTGGCGCTGGGCACCAATCCCGAATTCGAGCGCATGGGCCGCGAGAAGGTGGAGGCCTTCGCGGACTCCGCCCTGGCCCTGGTGGGCGGCATGCGCGCCTTCCAGGACGCCTGGTGGCGCTGGCGGGATCATCAGGTGGATGCCCTGGGCGAATTCGCCCGCGCCACCTGGTCCTCCTGGCATCCCGGCGACTGGGTGACGGCGGAACGCCGCCTGGTGACCTCCACCTTGCGCGCCGCGACCGGCGCCTTCACCCGCTTCAGCCATGCCACCAGCCGTTTGGGCGGCCTGGGGCTGGCTCCCATCCATCGCGCCGCCTCGGCCAACGCCCGGCGGCTGTCGCTGGTGCCCCGCCTGTTGCCGCACCGGGCGGAAACGGCGGGTGACGGCGGCGGCTGAGATCCGCCGTCAAAACCGGTCCCCGCGACAGGGAGGGGGGCCGGCGGAAGTGATGTCAGCCTGAAGCCTGGAAAACCGAACAAGAACATCCGGGGGGCAACATGGGACATATGGGCAAGGGTGGATCCGCCGGCAAATCGCCATCCGGCGACACCGCGGTGATGGATGGAAAGACGGCCGATGATGGAAAAGTGCCGGGGGGCAAACGGCTAGGCAAGGTGTCGGCCCGCGCATGGGGTGATGCGTGGGAAAAAGTTTGTGCCATACTCCCCGTCCGTCCCGGGACCCGCGGTGCTGGTGCCCCGACCCTGGATGGTATCCGCCCGGCGGGTAAGCCTGCCGGGGCCTTGCCAGAGATCCGTCGCGCCATGTCCGCCATGTCCAAGCTCAAGTCCGCCCTGTCACACCCGGATGAGGATGTCGCCCTGCCCGAGGCGCTGCCCACGGCGGAGATGCTGACCACCCGCCTGGCCAACCTGGCGGATGGCGATCTGCGGCCCGACGCCTTGCGCGCCGGCATCCTGGCCCTGATGCGGCAGACCCTGGACCAGGGCCGCGCCTTGATCCGCCGGCGGCTGGAAAATGGCGGCCGGGGGGAGGTCTGCCTGCGCGAGGCCACGGCCCTGACCGACGCCATCGTCGTGTCGCTGGCGGATTTTGCCCTGCATCGCGTCTTCCCCACCGCCGGTCCCACCCGGGGTGAGAAGTTCGCCGTGGTCGCCACCGGCGGCTACGGCCGCAAGGAGATGGCGCCCTTCTCCGATGTCGACCTGCTGTTCCTGCTGCCCTACAAGCGCACGCCGCGTATCGAGCAGGTGGTGGAATACGTCCTCTACCTGCTGTGGGATCTGGGGCTGAAGGTCGGTCACGCCGTGCGCTCCGTCGATGAGTGCGTGCGCCAGGCCCTGGGCGACATCACCATACGCACCAGCCTGCTGGAAGCCCGCTTCCTTTATGGCGACGACAAGCTGTACGCGGAATTCCGCAAGCGCTTCGCCAAGGAGGTGGTGGCCAACACCGGCCCGGCCTTCATCGAGGCCAAGCTGGCCGAGCGCGACAGCCGCCACCTGAAGTTCTGCGACAGCCGCTATGTGCTTGAGCCCAACGTGAAGGAGGGCAAGGGCGGCCTGCGCGACCTGCAGACCCTTTATTGGATCGCCAAGTACGTCTACCAGGTCGACAAGGTGAAGGACCTGGTGGCCAACGGCGTGCTGCTGGCGGAGGAGGCGCAGCGCTTCGCCAAGGCGCAGAACTTCCTGTGGACCTGCCGCTGCCACCTGCACTACCTGACCGGCCGGGGGGAGGACCGCCTGACCTTCGACGTGCAGGGGGAGATGGCGCGCCGCCTGGGCTACACCGACCATGCCGGCACCAGCGACGTCGAACGCTTCATGAAGCACTACTTCCTGATGGCCAAGGACGTGGGCGACCTGACCCGCATCATCTGCGCCACCCTGGAACAGGAAAGCCAGCGGCCGCCCCGCTTCGCCTTCCTGCGGCGCCTGAAGCCCAGTGAGTTGGAAGGCTTCGTCATCGACAACGGCCGTCTCAGCATCCGCGACGACCGCCATTTCCGCGACAAGCCGGTGGACATGGTGCGGCTGTTCCGCGTGGCGCAGTGGCACAACCTGGACATCCACCCCAAGGCCCTGCGCGCGCTGGCCCGGTCGATCTCGACGCTGGGTCCCAAGGTGCGCAACGATCCGGAGGCCAACCGCCTGTTCCTGGAGATCCTGGGATCGCGCAAGGACCCCGAGGTCACGCTGCGCCGCATGAACGAGGCCGGGGTGCTGGGCCGTTTCCTGCCGGATTTCGGCCGGGTCGTGGCGCAGATGCAGTACGACATGTACCACATGTTCACGGTGGACGAGCACACGCTGTTCGCCATGGGCATCCTGCACGACATTGAAAAGGGCAACCTGAAGGACGAGGTGCCGATGGCCTGCGAGGTCATCCACATCGTCAGCTCCAAGCGCGCCCAGTCGGTGGCCCTGATGATGCACGACGTGGCGAAGGGCCGGGGCGGCGACCACTACATCCTGGGCGCCAAGGTGGCGGAGAAGCTGTGCCCCCGTCTGGGCATGCCGGAGGAGGAGACGGAAACCGGTGG
>NZ_BACU01000579.1 GCF_000333275.1 Azospirillum sp. B4
GCCACCCCTCCGTCGGAATGGGGCGGACCATATAGAGACACGGGCCCCACGGCAAGCGCCTTTTTTTGTGCCCCGTCCCCGGCTGAGGTTTCCGGAAAAACTTTAGCCTTCACCCGCCTCCACACCCTCATGGGCGCCTTCATGGGCCGGTTTCACCCGCTCCCCGAACAGGGCGGTGCCCACCCGCACCTGGGTCGCCCCCAGGCGCACCGCCAGGTCATAGTCGCCGCTCATGCCCATGGAGACTTCGGCCAGGCCGGCCTTGCGCGCCAGGTCGGCCAGCAGGGCGAAATGCATGGCCGGCTCTTCCTCCGCCGGCGGGATGGCCATCAGGCCGGCGATGGCCAGCCCGTGGGTGTCGCGGCACGCGGCCAGGAAATCCGGCACGTCCGCCGGGGCGATGCCGGCCTTCTGCGGCTCCTCGCCCGTGTTCACCTCCACCAGCAGGCGGGGCAGGCGGCCCTGGCGCTTGCCCTCCGCCGCCAGCGCCTCGGCCAGGCGGGGGCGGTCCACCGTCTGGATGACGTCGAACAGGGTCACGGCGTCCTTCACCTTGTTGGTCTGCAGCGGGCCGATCAGGTGCAGTTCCACGTCCGGATATTCGGCCTTCAGGTCCGTCCACTTGGCCTTGGCCTCCTGCACCCGGTTCTCACCGAATACCCGCTGGCCGGCGTCCAGCGCCGCCCGGATCTTCTCCACCGGCTGCACCTTGGACACGGCCACCAGGGTCACGGCCGCCGGGTCGCGGTCCACCGCCTGGGCGGCAGCCGTGATGACGCCCCGCACGGTGGCGAACCGCGTGGCGATGTCGGCGTCGGCGGGCGGGGCGGGCGGGGCGGGGGGCTTGCTGGCGCGGGTCATGAGGGGGCCGGGGTTGTGTCTGGGCGGTTGTGTGCGGAGGGGATCAACGGTAAAGCGTGCCCCAGGCGGGTTGTCGTCCGGGCATGGGCGCGACTTTCCTCCCGCCGGGGCGGGCAAGGCAAGGCTCCCGTATCGTCGGCCGCCCCCTATATGAGTTGTCCGCCGCTTCGACCAAGGCCCCTCGACCAGGACAGGGATGATCATTCCATGAGCCGCCGCCTGCCGACACCTCGTGCCGCGTCCATCACGTTGGGCGCCCTGCTGGTCCCCCTGCTGGCCCCCTTGGGCGCCGCCCGGGCCGGCGTGGACTATCACCTGTCGGGGGTGGCCCAAGGCGGTGTGGTGGGCACGGACACGCCGGCGGCGGGCAACGCCCACTGGGATCCCTTCGGCGCCTATGCCGTCACCGGCGGTGTGGAGACGGTGACCGACGGCGGCGTCACCTATGGCGCCGCCCTGCGCGTCGGCTCCGGCAACACCGGGCGCAGCACCGACCGGCCGGGCAACGCCGACAAGATCGGCATCGACCAGGCCTACGTCTACGCCTCCGGCGGCTGGGGCAAGGCGCGCCTGGGCCAGAGCTGGGGCGCGGCGGAGCGGGCGACCGACCTGCTGCCCTTGCTGGTGGGCGGGGAGATGGACGGGTTCTGGACACAGGGCGCCCGGGTGCGGCCGCCCGCCATGGCGCTGGGCCGCGCTTATGCAGGGCGCGACAGCGACGACGCCGCCAAGGTGGATTACGAGACGCCGCGCCTGTTCGGCCTGAAGCTCGGCGCCTCCTTCGCGCCGGAGCGCCGGGCCTTTGGCCAGGACATCGTCGCGCCGTACGCCATCCCGGCGGAAACCAACTTCTGGGAAGGGGGCGCCAACTATCGCGGCGACTGGGGCCCCGTGCAGTATGAGGCGGGCCTGGCCTACGCCCATGCCGACGCCGCCCATGGCTGGCTGGAGGACACCTCCACCGTCACCCTGGCCGGCGGCCTGACCTACGGCGGCTTCACCGTGGGCGCCGTGCTGTTCGACGACGGTGACAGCGGCCTGGCGCGCGACCGGCCGTCCGGCGCCGCCAGCGGCACCAAGGGCGCCACGCTGCAAGGCACGTATGAGAACGGCCCCTATGGCCTGACCCTGTTCTGGCACGCCAGCGAGACGGAACATTGGACCGTCTATCAGGCGTACGGCCTGGGCCTGTCGTGGAAGGTGCGGTCCGACACCACCCTGGGCCTGGACCTCATCCGCTGGGCGGCCGACCTGGACGCCGGCAACCCGACGGTGACGACGGCGGGCCGGCACCCGACAGGTAACGTGGCCACGGGCGTGATAGAATTCCGTTTCTAGCCTTCCGTCCGCCACCTGCCGCCCTTTGCCGCGCCGCGCCAGCGGCCTGTCCGAGTGAATGTCCACTTGGCCGGCCTTGCGTCCCAGCGGCTTTTTTGATCTAAGGAACCGTTCTCGTGACCCTGGGTGACAATCACATGCCGTCGCGCTCCGCTTTTATCATTGGCCGCTCCCTCCTGGTTGCCGGACTTCTGCTTTCCACGTCCGCTTGTTCCTGGCTGGGCTGGGGCGATGACGACGACAGCGGCAAGCCCGTCAAGCCCGTCTCCATCCTGATGCGCCAGAACACCTCGGGTCCGGTCGGTACGTCCAACACCGCCGTGCAGGCCGTGGGACCGACGGTCAACGCCTTCCTGTGGCGCGCGTCGCTGGACACCGTCGGCTTCCTGCCGCTGATCTCGGCCGACCCCTACACCGGCGTGATCATCACCGACTGGTACAGCCCGCCCAGCACCCCGGGTGAGCGCTTCAAGCTGAACCTGTATGTCCTGGACAGCACGCTGCGCGCCGACGGCGTGCGCGTGACCGTGTTCCGCCAGGTCGACCAGAACGGCCAGTGGCGCGACGCCACCGTGGCCGCCGAAACCAACACCCAGCTTGAGGACACCGTCCTCACCCGGGCGCGCCAGCTGCGCATCGCCCAGCAGCCCCCGAAGTAAGCTGACCCATCGCCGGCGGGCGACTGTCTCCTCTTGCAACTGCCCGGCGACTTGCCGGGAGGGGGTGACGCCCCGGCCATTTCAGGCTGATGGCCGGCGCGACACCTGAGAGAAGGCGGTTTTTCCATGTCCCGGTACAATGTCAGGGAAAACGAGGCGAAGTGGCAGTCGGCCTGGGCCGACCGGAACAGCTTCGCCGTGTCCGCGGACCCTGCCCGGCCGAAGTATTTCGTCCTGGAGATGTTCCCCTATCCCTCGGGGCGCATCCACATGGGCCACGTCCGCAACTACACCATCGGCGACGTGATCGCCCGCTACAAGCGGGCGAAGGGCTTCAACGTCCTGCATCCCATGGGCTGGGACGCCTTCGGCCTGCCGGCGGAGAACGCCGCCCTGGAGCGGAACACCCACCCGGGCAAGTGGACCTACGAGAACATTGCCACCATGCGTGGCCAGTTGCAGTCCATGGGCCTGGCCATCGACTGGACCCGCGAGATCGCGACCTGCCGGCCGGAATATTACCGGCATGAGCAGAAGATGTTCCTGGACTTCCTGAAGGCCGGCCTGGCCTACCGCAAGGAAAGCTGGGTCAACTGGGACCCCGTGGACAACACCGTGCTGGCCAATGAGCAGGTGGTGGACGGCCGCGGCTGGCGCACCGGCGCGCTGGTGGAAAAGCGCAAGCTGTCGCAGTGGTTCCTGAAGATCACGCACTTCGCCGACGAGCTGCTGTCGGCCCTGGCCACGCTGGACCGCTGGCCGGAAAAAGTGCGGATCATGCAGGAGAACTGGATCGGCAAGTCCACCGGCCTGCGCTTCCGCTTCCAGCTGACCGCCCCGGCCGGCACCCCAACGGAATCTGATGTCGAAGTGTTCACCACCCGGCCCGACACCCTGTTCGGCGCCAGCTTCGTCGGCATCTCCCCCAACCATCCCATCGCCCAGGCGCTGGCGGAGACGAACCCGGCCGTGGCCGAGTTCATCGCCGACTGCAACCGCGTCGGCACCTCGGAAGAGGCGATCGAGACGGCGGAGAAGAAGGGCTATGACACCGGCATCACGGCGGAGCACCCCTTCGTTCCCGGCTGGAAGCTGCCGGTCTACATCGCCAACTTCGTGCTGATGGAATACGGCACCGGCGCCATCTTCGGCTGCCCGGCGCACGACCAGCGCGACCTGGATTTCGCCCGCAAGTACGGCCTGAAGGTCACCCCCGTGGTGGTGCCCGAGGGGGAAGACCCCACCACCTTCGACGTGGGCACCGAGGCTTACACGGGCCCCGGCGTCCTGCGCAATTCACAGTTCCTGGACGGCATGGACGTGGAGACCGCCAAGCAGGCGGCCGGTGAGCGGGTGGAAGCCCTGGGCCGCGGCCAGCGCACCACCATCTTCCGCCTGCGCGACTGGGGCGTGTCGCGCCAGCGCTATTGGGGCTGTCCGATCCCGGTCATCCACTGCCCCAGCTGCGGCCTGGTGCCGGTGCCGGAGGACCAGCTGCCGGTGACGCTGCCGGAGGATGTGACCTTCGACCAGCCGGGCAACCCGCTGGCCCGCCACCCCACCTGGAAGCACGTGAACTGCCCCACCTGCGGCACCGCGGCCCAGCGTGAGACCGACACCTTCGATACCTTCATCGAGTCGAGCTGGTATTTCCTGCGCTTCGCCAGCCCCCGGGTCGAGGACCAGGCCTTCAACCGGGACGAAGCCGCCTACTGGCTGCCGGTCGACCAGTACATCGGCGGCATCGAACACGCGGTGCTGCACCTGCTGTACGCCCGTTTCTGGACCCGCGCCCTGTCCCACGTCGGCTACACCGACCTGAAGGAACCGTTCGAGGGCCTGTTCACCCAGGGCATGGTGACCCATGCCACCTACCAGGACGCCGAGGGCAAGTGGCTGCTGCCGGCGGATGTGGAGGTGGTGGACGGCCAGTCGGTGCAGCGCGAGGGCGGCGGCCCGGTGACCGTCGGCCCCATCATCAAGATGTCGAAGTCCAAGAAGAACGTGGTGGACCCGGCGCATATCATCGACACCTATGGCGCCGACGCCGCCCGCCTGTTCATGCTGTCCGACAGCCCGCCGGACCGCGACCTGGAATGGACCGAGGCCGGCATCGACGGCGCCTGGCGCTTCATCAACCGCCTGTGGCGCCTGGTGACGGAGCCGTCGGTGGCCCTGCCGCCCGCCGGCACCCCCATCCCGGCCGACCTGTCGCCCCTGGCGACCGACGCGCGCCGCATGGTGCACAAGACCGTGGCCGCCATCGGCGAGGATCTGGAGCGCTTCCGCTTCAACAAGGCGGTGGCCCGCATCCGCGAGCTGTCCAACGCGCTGGAGAAGCTGGACGGCAAGGCCGGGGCGGATGCCCACAACATCCAGGAGGGTGACGCGGCGGTGCTGCGTGAGGGGCTGGAGGTGCTGGTGCGCCTGATCGGCCCGATGATGCCGCACCTGGCGGAAGAGTTGTGGTCCGTGCTGGGTCATGACACCCTGCTGGTCGACTCGGTCTGGCCGGTGGCGGACGCGGCGCTGGCCACCGAGGACACCGCCACCGTGGCGGTGCAGGTGAACGGCAAGCTGCGCGCCACCCTGCACCTGCCCAAGGACATCGCCAAGGAAGAGGCCGAGGCGCTGGCCCTGGCGGAGCCCAACGTGCAGCGCGCCCTGGAGGGAAAGCCCGTGCGCAAGGTCATCGTTGTACCCAACCGGGTGATCAATGTTGTCGTGTGATCGCGGCCTGAAGGCCGTGCTCCGCCGGACGGTCACGGGTATGCTGCTGGTGGCGGGGCCCCTGGCCCTGTCCGCCTGCGGCTTCCACACCGTTTATGGCGACCGTGGCCTGTCGGGCAAGCCGTCCACGCTGGCGCAGCTGTCGTCGGTGTCGATCGACATCATCCCCGACCGCATCGGCCAGATCCTGCGCAACAATCTGATCGACCGGTTCTATCAGGACCGTGGCCGGCCCCTTAAGGCCGATTACCGCCTGACCGTGGTGCTGCGCTCCTCCAAGGAAGACCTAGGCATCCAGCGCGACGCCACCGCCACCCGCGCCCGTCTGCACGTCCTGGCCGATTACCAGCTGATCGACGCCAAGACCAACAAGACGCTGTACCGCACCTCCAGCCGGGCCATCGTCAGCTACGACATCTCCGAGGCGCAGTACTCCACCATGGTGACGGAACAGGACGCTTACGACCGCGCCCTGACCGAGGTGGCGGAGGAGATCACCACGCGCCTGGCGCTGTATTTCGACCGGGGCGCGGTGGTCCAGCCGGCCGGTACCGCACCCTAGAGCGGGATGCGATCACACGTGATCGCGTTCCGCTCGTAACCTGTTCATGATAGAGCGGATCTACACGATCAGGCGAGTCCACCTGATCGCGTTCCGCTCTAAGTTTCCATTATTCTCAATCGGTTGGCGTGGGATTCCCCGGTTGGGAGCCCCACGCGTTTCCGGGAGGCGTCCTTGAAGGTCCAGCCCCGCAACGCCGACGGCTTCTGCAGGCGCCCCGACGCCGGCATCGTCGCCGTGCTGGTCTACGGCCCCGACACCGGCCTAGTGCGGGAACGCGCCCAGGTCCTGTCCCGCGCCATCGTCGACGACCTGAAGGATCCGTTTCGCGTCAGCGATCTGAAGGCCGACGCGATCAGCGGCGACGGCGCCCGCCTGAACGACGAGATGGCGGCCATCGCCATGACCAGCGGCCGCCGGCTGGTACGGGTGCGCGACGCCGACGAGTCCGTCACCGTGGCCTTCCAGTCCCTGCTGAAGCAACCGCCCAATAGCGACACCCTGTGCGTGGTGGAGGCGGGCGACCTGGGCAAATCCTCCAAGCTGCGCGCCCTGTTCGAGTCGGATGACAAGGCGGCGGCCATCGCCTGCTATGTCGAGGAGGAGGGGGAGCTGGCGGTCACCATCGGCCGCATCCTGGGCGAGCACAAGCTGACCATCGACACCGACGCCCGCGACTGGCTGGCCGCCAACCTGGTGGGCGACCGGGCCGTGGCGCGGGGAGAGGTGGACAAGCTGGCCATCTACATGATGGGCGGCAGCCGGGTGACGCTGGACGACGTGCGCACCGTCATCGGCGACAGCGCCGCCCTGGACATGGATGAGCCGGCCCTGGCCGCCGCCGATGGCGATCTGGCCAGCATCGACCGGGCGCTGGGCCGTCTGTTCGGGGAAGGGACCAGCCCCGTGCCCATCCTGCGCAGCGCCCAGCGCCATTTCCAACGCCTGCAGATGGCCGTCTACCACACCACCCGGGGGCACACGGCGCAGCAGGCGGTGAAGGCCCTGCGTCCGCCGGTGTTCTTCAAGATGGAAAACCAGATCACCAACCAGGTGCGCCGCTGGACCCTGCCCAACCTGGCCCTGGCGCTGGACCGCCTGATGGACGCCGAGGCCGACTGCAAGCGCACCAACATGCCGGACGAGACCCTGTGCGCCCGCGCCTTCTTCCAGGTGGCGCAGCTGGCGCGGCGGTCGGGCGGCTGATCCCCCACAGTCACGGCCACGATGGAGTGGTAACTCCTTCGTTTACAGGGTGTGGGGAATACCGTATTAGTGGGTGATGCACGCTGTGCGGGAAGAGCATCAAAAGGATGCGAAATACCCTTTTGCCCTGACCGCCGCGCCATTTCTGGCATTCTATTCATTTTTTTCCGCGACTCGGTTCGGGTCGATCGGATGCGTGCGGCCATGGGCGATCCATAGATCGTAGTTAAAGACTACCCCCATGGAGACTACCATGACGAACGCGGCGACCAGCCCCGGGGGCGTTCCCGAGGCTCAGCTGATCCTCGACCTGACGCAGACCGACCTGCCCGACGACACACCGGTCTATTTCTATGTGATCGGCCTGATCCAGGCCCCTGGCGGGAACCAGTACTATTATCTGGACCAGGATTTCACCCCGCAGTTGATGGCGGCATCGGACAACACCCAGACGGCGGGGACCTTCCCCGGCATGGATGCCCTGCCGCTGGCGGCGCAATCCGCCCTGGCGGCCAATTACCCGCTCACCTGGGCGGACTGGAGCATTCCCGTCTCCGTCTTTTCCAACCTGATCCTATGCCTGGGTAACATCAACACGACCACGATCCCCAGCCTGGGCACCGGAACGCAGGCCTTCAGCGGCCGCATCTATGTTTCGGTGGGCGTGCCCAAGCTGCCGTTCACGGTCCTGACCAATAAATCCGGCGATGTCATCGGCTATGCGGCTCCGGTATTCGGCAATGGGACGGGCGTTGGCGGATCGCTGACCCTGTTCGATTGGATCGAGTTCTCCTATGACAGCGAGGGCAATTTCGACGGCAACACCACCCAGGTGAACCAGTTCGGCTTCCCGCTCTATCTCAGCGCGGGAACGATCGATGGCGTCCCCATGCCGCTGATGGGACCGTTGACCACCTCCCGGACCCAGATCCTGGATGCTTTGAACACCTGGCCGGCCCCGTTCAACACCGGGATGACGGTTCCCGTGCCCACGGCGGCCGCGGCGGCCTATCCGGCGGGCACCAGCTATCTGCGCGCGCTATCGCCCGATGAGATGAGCGGTGCGGGAACCGGCCTGGCGAGCTACTACGACGCGACTATCGCCACCGCCTACACCACCTGGCAGGGGACGCCCCTGGTGGTGACCGATCTCGCCAGTGGATCGTTCACCGGCGTGGTGTTTCCCACCAGCGGGCCGGTCACCATCACGCCGCCGACAGGCTACCCGGCGGGCGCGCTGGCCTTCTACACCGGCAACTACGCCACGATGCAGGATCTGGCGACCGCCTTGAGTTCCGACCAGCCGCCCGCGCTGGCCTTCTTCCTGACAGGCGATGCCAATGCCGTCACCTCCAATGAAATCTGGCAGTGCGATGGCGCCTTGGCCACAGGCGGCGCGGCGCAGAAGAACGTCGGCAAGATACTGGCGGCGGCCTTCAACCGGGGCACGGTCATCAACAACGACGGTATCGTCGCCACGTCGATGACGGACGTCAACTGCGCCTGCCAGGCCGGTGGCTTCTATACCACCGGCACCGCCTTCAATCCCTGGGCGTCCTATTTCCACCAGATCAGCGCCAACGGCTTGGCCTATGCCTTCGCCTACGACGACGTCTGCGACCAAAGCACCAGCCTGCCGCCCCAGGACCAGAGTCTCGTCGCGGCCTGGGTCAGGGTGGCGCTGGGCCCGTTCAACAGCGTGGGCACCAGCGGCTAAGGCCGGACATCAAGCATAAAACGTCAAAAGAAACGCCGTCAGTGCTGTCACTGACGGCGTTTTCTCATTTGCCGCGTCCGCTTAGGAATGCTTCAGCCGGGCGAGGATGGTGTCGAGCTGATCCAAATTGGTGTAGTGCACGGTCAGGCTGCCGGCCTGGCCCTTGGTCTTCAGCGCCACCTTCAGGCCCAGTTCGGCCGCCAGTTCCTTTTCCAGGGCCAGGGTGTCCGCCGTCTTGGGCGCCGGGGCGGGGCGGGTGGCTGGATTGGCGGCGTCCTTCACCAGCTGTTCCGTCTGGCGGACGTTCAGGCCGCGCTTCACCACCTCACGCGCCAGCGCCAGCGGGTCGGCCGCGGTCAGCAAGGCGCGGGCGTGGCCCATGGTCAGGCTGCCGTCCTGCACCAGGGCCTTCACGGCGTCGGGCAGGGACAGCAGGCGCAGCATGTTGGCCACGTGGCTGCGGCTCTTGCCCACGGCGCGGGCCAGGTCCTCCTGCGTGTGGCTGAACTCCTCCATCAGGCGCTGGAAGCCCTCGGCCTCTTCCAGGGGCGTCAGGTCCTGGCGCTGGATGTTCTCCACCAGCGCGATTTCCAGGGCCTCGCGGTCGGTCAGCGACCGCACCACCACCGGCACCTCATGCAGGCCGGCCAGTTGGGCCGCGCGCCAGCGGCGCTCCCCCGCGATGATCTCATAACGGGCGTTGCCGCCGGGTGCCGCCTCTTCAACCTTGCGCACCAGGATGGGCTGCAGCACGCCGCGTTCGCGGACGCTGTCCACCAGGCTGCGGATGGCCTCCTCATCGAAATGGCGGCGGGGCTGGTAGCGGCCGGGATGCAGCAGTTCGATGGGCAGGGTGCGGGGCGGGCGGCCCTTCTCCACCGGCTCCTGCTCGCCGGCCACCTCCGCGAACAGCGCGGACAGGCCGCGCCCCAGGTTGCTGCGCTTCTTCATCTCATCCATGGGCTGACTGCCGGTTACGCTCACGCTTCAGAACCTCTCCCGCCAAATGAATATAAGCCTGCGCCCCCGCCGACTTCAGGTCGTAGAGCAGCACGGGCTTGCCGTGGCTGGGGGCCTCCGAGACGCGGACATTGCGGGGAATGACCGTCTCGTACACTTTTTCACCGAAGAAGCCGCGCACGTCGGCGGCCACCATGTCGGACAGGTTGTTGCGCCGGTCGAACATGGTCAGCACCACGCCCTGGATTTCCAAGGCGGGGTTGAAGGTGCGCTTCACCCGCTCGATGGTGCGGATCAGCTGCGACAACCCCTCCAGCGCGTAGAACTCGCACTGCAGCGGCACCAGCACCGAATCGGCCGCCGCCAGGGCGTTCAGGGTCAGCAACCCCAGGGCTGGTGGGCAATCGATCAAGATATAGTCATAGTCGGCGGCGACACCGGCCAGGGCGTCGCGCAGGCGGAATTCGCGGCGCTCAAGCTCCACCAATTCCAGCTCGGCACCCGACAGGTCGGCGGTCGCCGTCACCACGAACAGCTTGGGGATGCTGGTGCCGCGCACCGAGTCCGCCACCGTGGTTTCCCCGAACAGCAGCTCATAGGTGCCGGTGCCGCGTTCCGTCCGGCCGATGCCCAGGCCGGTGGAGGCGTTGCCCTGGGGATCGTTGTCCACGATCAGCACACGCTTGCCGGTGGCCGCCAGGGCCGTACCCAGGTTGATGGTGGTCGTGGTCTTGCCCACGCCGCCCTTCTGATTGGCAAGGGCCAGGATGCGCGCACGCTTGGGCGCGAGGGTGGGGGCGTCAGCGGGCACGGGCGATCTCACCAAGGATAAGGATGGTCCCCGACGGGTCCGTCACGCTGGGGACTTGGGAGACGGTCATTGTCCAGGATTGGGCGGCGAGGGTCAATTCCTCGGGGGCGGTCCTGCCCTTCAGGAAGAGGCACTGGCCGCCCGGCTTCAGGAAGCGATGACCCCAGTCCAGCAGCTCCGGCAAGGCCGCCAGGGCGCGGGCGGTGACCACGTCGGCCACGATCTCCGGCGCCTGCTCTATGCGCTGGGCGTGCACGGTCACGGCGGTGCCCGTGGCCCGCGCCACCTCCCGCAGGAAGGTGGCCTTGCGCGTGTCGCTCTCGATCATATGGACATCGGGCACGCCCAGGATGGCCATGACCAGGCCGGGGAAGCCGGCGCCGCTGCCCATGTCCACCTGTGTGCGCGTGCCGGGCGGCAGCAGGGCGTACAGCTGGGCGCTGTCGGCCATGTGGCGTTCCCAGACATCGGCCACGGTGGACTTGGCCACCAGGTTGATGGCGGGGTTCCACTTGGCCAGCAGTTGGGCATAGACGGTGAGCCGGTCCAGTGTTTCACGTGAAACACCGAACCGGGTGGCGAAATCGGCAAGGGTCATGCGGCACTCGTCGCGTCGTCGGTGTTGGCCAACCCATGGGCGGAGCGGGCGGGCCGCTTCTTCACATGGCGCAGCAGGGCGGTCAGGGCGGCGGGCGTCATGCCGGGGATGCGGGCGGCCGCCCCCAGCGTCGCCGGCCGCACCTGGCGCAGCTTGGTGCGGATTTCCGCCGACAGCGAGGCGATGGCATCCACATCCAGGTCGGCGGGCAGGGCCAGGGCCTCATCGCGGCGGAAGGCGCGGATATCAGCCTCCTGCCGGTCGAGATAACCGGCATAACGGCCATCGATCTCCACCTGTTCGGCGATCTCCGGGGAAAAGCCGTTCAGCTCCGGCCAGATGGCGCCGAGGCGCGCCAGGTCAATGTCGGGATAGCGCAGCAGGTCGGCCACGCTTCGGCGCACACCGTCCTGGTTGATGGTCAGGCCGTGCCTGGCCAGCTCATTGGGCGTGGCCGACAGGGTGGTGGCCAGGCCGCGCGCATGGTCCAGGGCCGCCAGCTTGGCGCCAAAAGCCGCCGCGCGCGCCTCTCCCACGCAGCCCAGCGACAGGCCGCGCGGTGTCAGGCGCTGGTCGGCATTGTCGGCGCGCAGCAGCAAGCGGTACTCCGCCCGGCTGGTGAACATGCGGTAGGGCTCCGACGTGCCCCGGGTGATCAGGTCGTCGATCATCACCCCGATGTAGGATTCGGCGCGGTCCAGCACGAAGGGCGCGGAACCGGACACGGCCAGGGCGGCGTTCAGCCCGGCCACCAGGCCCTGGGCCGCCGCCTCCTCATACCCGGTGGTGCCGTTGATCTGCCCAGCCAGGAACAGGCGGGGCAGGCGACGGGTCTCCAAGGTTGGTCCCAGCTCCCGTGGGTCGACATAGTCGTACTCAATGGCATAGCCGGGCCGCAGCATGGTGACATGCTCCAGCCCCGGAATCGCCTTCAGAATCTCCAGCTGCACGTCACGGGGCAGGGAGGTGGAGATGCCGTTGGGATAGATGGTGTCGTCGTCCAGGCCTTCCGGCTCCAGGAAGATCTGGTGCCGTTCCTTGTCGGCGAAGCGGACGATCTTGTCCTCCACCGACGGGCAATAGCGCGGGCCGATGCCCTCGATCTGCCCGGAATACATGGGCGCGCGGTGCAGGTTGGCGCGAATCACCTCATGCACACGGGCGCTGGTCCAGGTGATGTGGCACGGCAGCTGCGGCGTGGTGATCCTGTCGGTCAGGTAGGAGAACGGCGGCGGCGGATCATCGCCCGGCTGCACCTCCAGGGCCGCCCAGTCGATGGTGCGGCCATCCAGGCGCGGCGGCGTGCCAGTCTTGAGACGCCCCAGCGGGAAGCCCACGCGCATCAGGGTGTCGGACAGGCCCAGGGCCGGCGCCTCACCCACACGGCCGGCGGGGATTTTCTCCTCACCGATGTGGATCAGGCCGCGCAGGAAGGTGCCGGTGGTCAGCACCACCGCCCCCGCCATCACCGTCTCACCAGCGGCGGTGACGATGCCGGCCACGCGGCCGCCGGCGTCGATCACCAGGTCTTCGACGGCGGCGGCCACCAGGGTCAGGTTTTCCTGCTCACCCAGGATGGCCTGCATGGCCTGGCGGTACAGCTTGCGGTCCGCCTGGGCCCGGGGACCGCGCACGGCGGGGCCTTTGGACTTGTTCAGGACGCGAAACTGGATGCCGGCGCGATCGGTCACCCGGCCCATCACGCCATCCATGGCGTCGATCTCACGGACAAGGTGGCCCTTGCCGAGGCCGCCGATGGCCGGGTTGCAGCTCATCTCCCCAACGGTGTCGAGGCGATGGGTGTACAGGGCGGTGCGGGCGCCCAGCCGCGCGGCGGCGGCGGCGGCTTCGCAGCCGGCATGGCCGGCGCCAACCACGATGACGTCATAGGTATGCATGGCGCCGGACTTTAGGGGCAGGGGGCGCCTGAGTCAAAGGGCGCCACGGGATGCCGGCCATGATGTTTCACGTGAAACATCGGTATCCGAATGCCGGCTGTTTCATTTGCCGATGCAGAAGTCCCGGAAGATCA
Organism: Azospirillum sp. B4; assembly: GCF_000333275.1. GTDB lineage: Bacteria > Pseudomonadota > Alphaproteobacteria > Azospirillales > Azospirillaceae > Nitrospirillum. Next base: position 13,475 of record NZ_BACU01000579.1, read on the forward strand.
CATCCAGCAGGTCTTCCACGTCCACCCGCCCCGTTATGCGGCCCAGGGCACGGGCGGCCAGGCGGGCATCCTCGGCCGCCAGCTCCGGCAGGTCGGCGCGCAAGGCGCGGGCCAGGCTGGCGCGGCACTCCTCCAACGCCTGGCGGTGACGGGCGCGGGTGAGGGAGGGGGCGGACCCCGGCATCAGGCGGTCCGCCACGATCCGTTCCAGGACGGCCAGCAGCTCCGCCAAGCCCTCGCCGGTGGCGGCGGACACGGCGACGGCGGTACGCCCCGCCACCATGGCGGGCACATGGGTGCACAGGTCGCGCTTGTTCAGCACCACCAGCGCGTCGCCATCGGCCAGAGCCAGGGTCGCCGCCGCCCCGTCACCGATGTTCCACGTGGAACAATCCAGAACCAGCAGCTTCAGGTCCGCCTTCTCCGCCCGGGCCAGGGCGCGGCGGATGCCCTCACGCTCGATCTCATCGGCGGCATCGCGCAGGCCGGCGGTATCGGCCAGCAGGACGGGAAAGCCGCCCAAATCCAGGTTCACCTCGATGACATCGCGGGTGGTGCCGGCGGTGGAGGAGACGATGGCCGCGTCCCGCCGGGCCAAGGCGTTCAGCAGGCTGGACTTGCCGGCGTTGGGCGCGCCCAGGATGGCGATGGAAAAGCCGTCGCGCAGACGCTCACCGCGATGGCCGTCGGCCAGGTGGGCGCCAATCTCCTGGTACAGGCTGGTCAGGACGGGAACCACCGCCGGCGCCAGGCCGTGCGGCAGATCCTCATCCGGGAAATCGATGTCGGCCTCCAGATGGGCCAGGGCCCGCACCAGGCGATGGCGCCAGCCCTCATACAGCGCCCCCAGGGCGCCGTCCATCTGGCGCAGGGCCTGGCGCCGCTGGGCCGCGGTCTCCGCGTCCACCAAATCGGCGATGGCCTCCGCCTCCGTCAGGTCCATTTTTCCGGCCTCGAAGGCCCGGCGGCTGAATTCCCCCGGCTCCGCCACCCGCAGGCCTTGCGCCGTCAGCGCCTCGCTGGCGGCGGTCAGTACCGCCCGGCCGCCGTGCAGGTGCAGCTCCGCCACATCCTCCCCGGTGAAGCTGCCTGGTGCTGGGAACCACAGCACCAGCGCCTGGTCGAACACCTCCCCACCCGCATCCTTCAGCCGGGCCAGGGTGGCGCGGCGCGGCGGGGGCAGGGGCCGGCCCATCAGGGCGGACAGGGAGGCACCCGCCGCCGGGCCGGACAGGCGGACGACCTGCACCCCGCCCCGGCCGGGGGCGGAGGCCAGGGCGAAGATGGTGTCGGTACTGTAGAGGGAAGACATGGGGGACGGTGTCAGTCTGCGGCGGCGGCTTTGCGGGCGCGGTGCGCCGGCACTTTCTCATCCGGATATAGCATCAGCCGATCCACCCGGCCGCCCCTCACCAGATGAGTCTTCACAATTTCATCAACNGTCGGTGGTGGTCGCGCAAGTGTACCAAACCCCTTCTAGATAGATCACCAGCGTCGGCCCCAG
>NZ_BACU01000578.1 GCF_000333275.1 Azospirillum sp. B4
TGCGCCCAGGGGACGAGGCCATCTTCGGCACCGTGCGCATCACCGCCGATCCGGACAACGAGAAGGCGGAGTACGCCGTGCTGGTGCGCAGCGACATGAAGGGCAAGGGCCTGGGCTATCTGCTGATGACCCGCATCCTGGATTACGCCCGCACCCGGGGCATCCGCGAAGTGTTCGGCGAGGTGCTGCGCGAGAACGTCACCATGCTGCAGATGTGCCGCGACCTGGGCTTCAAGCAGACCGACTATCCCGACGACCCCGGCATCGTGGAAGTGCACTACACCTTCGGCTGAAGACTCGGCGGTACCCAGGGATCAAGGCGGGCGGGACAGTAATTATATAAAATTGTCGGTATTTAGACTCGCGATGCGCCCGGGAAGACTCCCCCTTCTCCACCGCATGGCTGACGGCTTCTTTACGTCCTTGGTGCGTATTGACTTATCCACAGCCAGGGCGTTGAGTCGTTTGCATGATTGTCCCGCCCACCACCGCCCAGGCCGTGCCGACCCCGGCACTGACGCCGCAGCAGCAGACGCCGACGCAGAACCCGTCGTTCCTGGCGGCTGTCGCGGGTGCGCAGGGTTCCGCCAAGCCGGTGGCGACGCAGACGTCGGTGGCGGCCCAGCCCACCGGCAAGTCGGAAGGCAGCCGCGACAACAAGAGCGGCACCGACACCGGCCAAGCCCACGACACCGGCGCCAACGCCGTCCGCGCCCGCAGCAGCGGCCATCCCTGGCGCGGCCAACTGGTGGACGTAACGGTTTAGGTGTTCCCTTCAGGCGCCGGGCGCGGACTAAAGGCACTCTCTTGCGGCACTTGATGCGCCGTCACACATCGATATCGATCATCACCGGCACGTGGTCGGACGGCTTCGGCCCCCAGCCGCGCGCCTCGCGCAGTACGGTGTAGCCCAGCAGGCGCGGCACCAGCGCCGGGGTGACCCAGATGTGGTCCAGGGCGCGGCCCCGGTCGGACAGGCCCCAGTCGGCGGAGCGGTAGGACCACACGTGTAGAGCTTTTCCGAGGCGGGCAGGAAGTGGCGCACGGCGTCCACCCAATCGCCGGCCCGGCGCATCGCCTCCATCTTCTCCACCTCGATGGGGGTGTGGGAGATGACGTTCAGCAGCGCGCGATGGGACCAGACGTCGTTTTCCAACGGCGCGATGTTCAGGTCGCCCACCAGGATGCGCGGCTTGGCCCGGTCCTCCAACGCTTCGCCCCAGGCCGCCAGTTCATCCAGGAAGCGCAGCTTGTGCCGGAACTTGTCGTTCAGGTCCGGGTCGGGGATGTCGCCGCCGGCGGGGATGTAGAAGTTGTGCAGCTCGATCCCACCCGGCAATTCCGCCTGGACGTGGCGGCAGTCCTGCCGCTCGCACCACAGGGTGCCGCCCGTGCCGCTGAGCGGCAGGCGGGAGAGGATGGCGACGCCGTTATAGCTTTTCATCCCCCGGACATGGGCGTGGACATAGCCCCGGTCGGCCAAGGCCTTCAGCGGGAAGGCGTCGTCGATGACCTTGGTTTCCTGCAGACAGAGGACATCGGGGCCGTAATCGTCGACCAGGCGCAAGACCATGTCCAGGCGCAGCCGCACCGAGTTGATGTTCCAGGTGACGATGCGCATCAGGCGTCCATGGGGCTGAAGGGATAACCCCCGCTGCATACGGTCAGCGGCGGCCCCGCGTCAAACATCAAGCGACGGCGCCGGCAGGTGGACAGGAGGCCGGGATAGGTTGCGCGCAATGGAATCCACGCCTACCCTGCCATCCCCCAATACCCGTCCCCCAAGGAAAGCAGAGCCTGCGCATGAGCGTTTACGACATTCCCCTGACGCGCCTGGATGGCACGTCGGCCAGCCTGGGCGACTACCGCGGGCAGGTGCTTCTGGTCGTCAACGTCGCGTCCAAGTGCGGGCTGACGCCGCAGTACGCCGGCCTGACCGCCCTGTACGACCGGCTGGAATCCCAAGGTTTCCAGGTCCTGGCCTTCCCCTGCAACGATTTCGCGGGGCAGGAGCCGGGCAGCGCCGAGGAGATCCAGGAGTTCTGCGAGCGCAACTACGGCGTCCGCTTCCCGGTCTTTTCGAAGCTGCACGCCAACGGGGAGGAACGGCACCCGCTGTACCAGGCGCTGATCGCGGCCCAGCCCAAGGCCCAGACCAAGGAGGGCGGCACGCTGCTGGACCGCCTGAGCCAGCGCGGCCTGGGGCCGAAGCATGAGACGGACGTGCTGTGGAATTTCGAGAAGTTCCTGGTGGCCCGTGACGGCCAGGTCATCGCCCGCTTCGCGCCCGACGTGACGCCGGACGACCCGGCCCTGGTCGGGGCCATCGAAAAAGCGCTGGGCTGATACGGGCGCCAGCATCCGCTGGCTTGGCTATCCTCGCTCCGCTCCTGCGGTGCTCGCTCCGGCGGCCGCGGTCGCGGCCTACAGGGCATGAGCCAGAGGCCCATGCCGCTGGCCTAGCCGCGCCGGGAGGCCCGGGTCCGCACGGCGTCGCCGAAGGCCTTGAACAGGGCGACCGACGCCGGGTCCTCCCAGTAGCGCCATTCCGGGTGCCATTGCACCGCCAACGCGAAGGTGGCGCCTTCCACGCGCACGGCCTCGATCAGGCCATCGGGCGCCACCGCCTCCACCGCCAGGCTGGGGGCCAGCCGGTCGATACCTTGCTGGTGCAGGGAGTTGACGGTCATGCGCTCCCGCCCGGTGATGCCGGCCATCAGGCCGCCGGGGGTCAGGTCCACGGCGTGGGCGCCGCCGTACTGCACTTCCAGCGGCTGGGACTCGTCATCCCTATGGTCCATCAGGCCCGGCACGTCCTGCACCTTCTGGTGCAGGGTGCCGCCCAGGGCGACGTTCAGTTCCTGCAGGCCGCGGCAAATGGCGAAGATGGGCAGGTCGGCGGCCAGCGCCGCCTGGAACAGCGGGAAGGTGGTGGCATCGCGCGCCACGTCATGCAGGGTGCCGGGCTCCGACATCGGGCCGTCGTAGCGGTCGGGGTGGACGTTGCTGGGGCTGCCGGTGAACAGCAGGCCATCCAGGCGCGCCACCACCTCCGCCGCGTCGTATCGGTCGCCCAGGGCGGGCAGCAGCACGGCCAGGGCGTCGGCCCCGTCCGACACCGCGCGCACATACTTGTCGCCCACCACATGGAAGGGGTGGCGACCCACGGTGCGGTAGTCGCAGGACACGCCGACGACAGGCAGACCCACTCGGGGCTGGCCACGGGATTGGCTGATCATCGCTGAAGCCCTCCTCGGAAGGCCGCCGGCAAGGGCTCAGTCGCGTTCCTTGCGGCGGCTGGGGTCGCGGAAATAGAATTGGTCGTCGGCTAGGCTGACGCCCGTCTGGGGGTCCAGCAGCGCCACCTCCGTCGTGGCACCCTGGGCGTCCAGCACCCGCCACTTGCGCAGGCCGAAGGGCTGTTCCTGGAACATCAGCGTCAGCCGGCCCAGGCCGGGATCCTTGGTCTGGACCAGCGTCACCTCCAGCACCCCGGCGCTGTCCTCCATCGAGGTGACGGTGACGTCGCCCGACAGGTGCAGGTCCGGCCGCAGGATGAAGTCGGCCATCGTGCTGCCGATGGGGGCGTTGGACTGTTCCTTGGCCTCGGCATCCCAGAAATAGACGAAGTGGCCGTCGGCCACGATGAAGTTCTTGTTGGGCGGGTCGTAGTCGATCCGCATCTTGCCCGGCCGCTTCAGCTGGAAGGTGCCGCGCACCAGGCTGCCGTCCGGGTTCACCTGCTGGAAGGCGGACTTCAGGGTCTGGATGCCGTTCAGGTAGGTCTCCACCTGCTTCAGCTTGCCCTTGTCCTCCTCGGTGAACTGGCTGGGGGGTTTGGCGGCCGCCGGCTGGATCAGGGCCAGAGGGGCGGCGGCGAGCGCCACGAGGGCGGCGAGGGCGGTGCGGCGGATCATGATGCTTTCAGGATAGACCGCGCTTTAAGGCGGAATTTTGGTGGCGATACAAGGCGTTGGAAAATCGGACCGAGAGGGGAGGGGGCGTACGCGCCCCCGTACCCAGCTCCCTTGCCGATGTACGTGCCTTAGAGCGGGATGCGATCAGGTGAGTCCACCTGATCGCGTTCCGCTCTAATTCACGCGCTCATGGTCATCAATGTTGCGCGCCAACACCTCGCGCTTGCCAACGTGGTTGGCGCGGCTGACCACGCCCTCCTGCTCCATGCGCTCGATCAGGCGGGCGGCGCTGTTGTAGCCGATGCGCAGGTGGCGCTGGATGAAGCTGGTGCTGGCCTTGCCCTCGCGGCAGACCACGGCCACCGCCTGGTCGTAGAGGTCGTCGCCGGAGCTGGAATTGCCACCCGAACCGCCGCCGGAGCCGCCGTCGTCGTCGAACGGGCTGGCCTCGTCCTCCTCCGTCACCGCGTCGACGTAGTTGGGCTCGCCCTGCGCCTTCAGGAACTTCACCACCTCCTCCACCTCCTGGTCGCGGACGAAGGGCCCGTGGACGCGGGTGATGCGGCCGCCACCGGCCATGTAGAGCATGTCGCCCTGGCCCAGCAGCTGTTCGGCGCCCTGTTCGCCCAGGATGGTGCGGCTGTCGATCTTGGAGGTGACCTGGAAGCTGATGCGGGTGGGGAAGTTGGCCTTGATGGTGCCGGTGATGACGTCCACCGAGGGACGTTGTGTCGCCATGATGATATGGATACCGGCGGCGCGCGCCATCTGGGCCAGGCGCTGGATGGCGGCCTCGATATCCTTGCCGGCCACCAGCATCAGGTCGGCCATCTCATCCACGATGACGACGATGTAGGGCAGTTCCGTCAGGTCGATGGGCTGGTCCTCGAACACCGGCTTGCCGGTGTCGGGGTCGAAGCCCGTCTGGATACGGCGGGTCAGCGTCTCGCCGTTCTGCCGGGCCTCGCGCAGGCGGATGTTGTAGCCGTCGATGTTGCGCACGCCCAGCTTGGACATGGCGCGGTAGCGGTCCTCCATCTCCCGCACCGTCCACTTCAGGGCCACGACCGCCTTCTTGGGATCGGTCACCACCGGCGCCAGCAGGTGGGGGATCCCCTCATAGATGGACAGTTCCAGCATCTTGGGATCGACCATGATGAAGCGGCACTTCTCCGGCGGCAGCCGGTAGAGCAACGACAGGATCATGGTGTTGATGGCCACCGACTTGCCAGAACCGGTGGTGCCGGCCACCAGCAGGTGGGGCATGCTGGCCAGATCGGCGATGACCGGCTGGCCGCCGATGTCCTTGCCCAGCACCAGGGCCAGCTTGTGCTGCGCCCGGTCGTAGGTCTCCGCCTCCAGCAATTCGCGCAGGTAGACGGTCTCACGCTTGGCGTTGGGCAGCTCCACGCCGATAACGTTGCGGCCGGGCACCACGGCCACGCGCACCGACACCGCGCTCATGGACCGGGCGATGTCGTCAGCCAGGCCGATGACGCGGGACGATTTGGTGCCCGGCGCCGGTTCCAGCTCATAAAGGGTGACCACGGGGCCGGGGTGGACCTTGCCGATCTCCCCCTTCACGCCAAAGTCGTCCAGCACGCCTTCCAGCAGCTGGGCGTTCTGGCGCAGGCCTTCCTCGTTCACGCCGGGGCTGCGCACCGACAGGTCGGGCAGTTGCAGCAGCTCCACCGGCGGCAGTTCATAGTCGCTGGGGCCATCGGGTTCCAGGTCCAGGCTGGGCTGGACGGCCGCCGGCGCCTTGCGGGCGATCTCCACCGGCTTGGCCTTGGGCGGCACCACCGTGGCCAGCGGGCGGCGGGGGGCGGCCCCGCCCTCCACATCCAGCTCACCGGCGCGCGGCGGCTCGCGGTCGCCCAGCCGGTCCCCAGGGCGGTCCCCAGGCCGGTCGAGAGGGGGGATGGACAGGCTGGGTTCGCGCCGGGTGCCGTCGCCAAAGCCGGGCTCCCGCCGGGGCGCCGGGGCCGGACGCTCCCGCGCCGACAGGCCCTTCAGCCGGTCCGTCAGCCCGCCGGCCAACCCGTTGGCCAGACCGCCCAAACCGCCAATGCCGCCACCCAGGGCGGACCCGGCGGCCGCGCGCAGGCGGCTGGCCAGGCCGGCGGGCCGCGCGTCCTCCTCCACATGGTCGTCATAACCCTCGTCTTCCGGCTCGTCATACACCGGTTGCGGCGGACGGCGGACGGCGGCGGGGGCCGGCTTGGGCAAGGGGCGCCACTGGCCGATGCGGCGCAGGGTGGCGTAGGTGGCGCCCACGGCGGCGAAGGCCTGGTAGAAGGGCACGCCCAGGGCCACGACGATCAGCGCCATGGTGGCCAAGGCCATGACCATGCCGAGCAGCACCGGGCTGCTCCACCCCAGGTGGGTGGTGAGGAAACCGTCGATCAGGGTGACGAAGACGCGGCCGACATTGCCACCGGCCCCGCCCCCCAGGGGGGCGGAGATGCCGCCCAGGGAGACGCCGGCCAGGATGACGGCGATCAGGCCGCGGGCCAGGCGCCCGGCCCAGAAGCTGGGCGGATCGTGGCGCAGGATGCGCACGCCCCAGCCGGCGATGATGACCGCCAGCAGGTAGGATGCCAGGCCGAAGCACTGCACCAGCACGTCGGCGGTGTAGGAGCCGATGGCACCCGCCACGTTGTGCACCACCGTATGGGGCCCGGCCGTGTTCAGGGAGGGGTCGTTCGGGTCGTAGCTGAACAGGATGGCGCCCAGCGCCAGCGCCAGCAGCACGACGCACAGGCCGCCCACCTCCGTCGCGCGACGCATCAGGAACTGCGAGGCGCCATCCGGCAGCAGGCTGCCGCGCCGGCGCTTGCCCGGGCCGGTGGGTCCGGAACCGGAGGACAGGGGATCGCGGTTGCCCCGGGAACCGGGGCTGGATGCAAGGCGGGTCGTCATGGGCCGTCGCTCGTTCCTGAAAACTTACGGGCTGTGAAACTTACGGACTGGAAAAGCGGAAGGGAAACGGCGCCGATGCCGGCGGGGCACGGGGCCGATCCCAGGGTTAAACGCGGTATCAGGCAACTTTATGTCAGGCCGACAAACAACATCGCCGTGGGCCGGGTCATGCCGGCACCGGTCATCCCAACACCCGGGCGATGGTCTCACAGGCGCGGGCCACCGTTTCCGTGTCGTGCACCAGGGCCACGCGGATGAAGGGCTGGCCGGCGTTGCCGCCGTCCGCCGCCGACCGGGTGAAATAGGCGCCGGGCAGCACGCGCAAGCCCGCCTCGCGCCACAGGGCGCGGGTCGCGGCCTCGCCGTCACCCACCTCCAGCCACAGGAAGAAGCCGCCGGCCGGGCGATAGAAGCCATAGCGGCCGCCCAGCGCCGCCTCGGCGGCGTCGATCTTCAGGCGGTAGAGGTTGCGGTTCTCCTCCACATGCGTGTCGTCGCCCCACAGGGCGGCCGCCGCAGCCAGCGCCGGCAGGGCGTTGCCCGCCAGGGCATAGCTGCGCATGTGGGTGAAGGCCCTGATCAGCGCCGGGTCGCCGGCAATGAAGCCGGAGCGCAGGCCGGCGGCGCTGGACCGCTTGGACAGGGAATTGAAGACCAGCAGGTTGGCCGTGCCCTGGCCCGGCTTTTCGGCTTCCAGGGCCAGGGCCGCCTGGAAGGCGCCGGGCGGCGGCGCCTTGTCCCACAGTTCCGAATAGCATTCGTCCATGGCCAGGACGAAGCCGTGGGCGCGGGCCAGCGCGATGGCCTTCTTCAGATAGGCCAGGTCCGCCACCACACCCTGCGGGTTGGACGGCGTGCATAGATACATCAGGGCCGTGCGGGCCAGCAGGTCGGGCGACAGGGCGTCCAGGTCGGGCAGGAAACCCGTCTCCCGCGTCGCCGGCATGAACACCGGTTCCGCGCCGGCCAGTGCCGCCGCCCCCTCGTACACGGCGTAGAAGGGATTGGGGATCAGCACGGCGGGCCGGCGCCCGTCCTTCTGCTGCGGCGTGGCCAGCAGCGCCACCTGGAACAGCGCCTCACGCGTGCCGGTGGCGGGCAGGATGCCCTCGTCGGCATCGACGAAGTCCGCTGGCAGGCCGTAGCGGCGGCACAGCCAGCCGTGAACGGCCGCGCGGAAGGCGGCGGTGCCGTTGGTGGGCGGGTACTTGGACCAGTCGGCCAGCGGGGCGGCGGCCAGCACCTGGCCCAGCAGGGCCGGCGGTTCATGCTGCGGTTCCCCGATGGACAGCATCAGGGGCGCCCCATTGCTGCGCGGCGTCACATCCGCCAGCAGCGTCCGTAGCCGGCTGAAGGGATAATCGGACAGGGTGTCCAGGCGGTCGTTCAGGATGGGGGCCCGGGCGGGGACCGTGACCGGAGTCGCCGTGACGGAAAGCCGGGGGTCAGCCGCCAGTTTCATGGGAAAAATCGTATCCGGGCCATATCGGGAAGAGGACCCGATAGTAGCCGTCGCACCCCGCCCGCACAAGCGCCGCAGCGCCACCGCCCCGCCGGCCGGTCCGCCGAAAAGCGCCCTAGAATCCGCTAATTGCCACTAAACGCTTAGAAATCCGGTGAAAAGAAATCGGGTGACAAGGCGGGCGCCGGCTTTCGCCCGTCACAGGGCCGGGCGCCCCCGTTCGCCGGTTCGGATGCGCACCGCCTCGGCGATGTTCATGACGAAGATCTTGCCGTCGCCGATGCGGCCGGTGTTGGCGGTCGCCTGTATGGCCTCCACCACGCTTTCCATCTGGTCGTCGGGCACCGCCACCTCGATCTTCACCTTGGGCAGGAAGTTCATGGCGTATTCGGCACCCCGGTAGATCTCCGTCCGGCCCTGCTGCCGGCCGCAGCCGCGCACCTCGCTGACCGTCACGCCCACATGCCCCATGTCCGCCAACGTCTCACGCACTTCATCCAGCTTGAACGGTTTCAGCACCGCCACCACGAGCTTCATCGGCATTCCTCAAACGCCAGGGACCGGGCGCCCCCGGGGCCGTCTTCGCGACCCCCTGGGCGGGGGCGGAAGACCGGCGGGGCGTTTCTGGGCCCCGTGGTCTTCAAGAAGCGTGCCGCGGTCACACGATTGTCGTGGACCATCCGAAAGAGTGGCGGCGGCGGTGGGCCCCCATCGGTAAAGGCTGCGGCTTTTCGCCGCTTTTCCGCGCAGCCGATGGCGGCGGATTGCCCTGTCCACGGTTAACAGCCCACAAAGTGGCGGCAATTGCATAAAATATAGGCAGTGCAGACCCAAGGATCGATCATATGCGCGGCACTGGACAAGCGCCGATGGGGTCGCGATGCTGCGCCTTGGAGTTTCCCCTGCTGCCAAGGCGCGCCCATGTCCAGTGTAGCCCCCATCCCCACCCCCGATGCCGATCTGGTCGCCGATGTCGCCATCGTCGGCGGCGGCCTGGCGGGCCTGTCGCTGGCGGCGGCCCTGGGCACGGCCGGCGTGCGCACCATCTGCATCGACCGCGACAGCCCGGCACACCAGCTGGGCGCCACCTTCGATGGACGCACCACCGCCATTTCCCATGGCAGCATGAAGATCCTGGAGGGCGCGGGGGTGTGGGCCCACCTGAACGGCGACGCCGGTCCCATCCTGGACATCCGCGTCACCGACCAGAACCGGCCGACCTTCCTGCACTATGACCACCGCGAGGTTGGCGACCAGCCCTTCGGCTATATCGTGGAGAACATCGTGCTGCGCCGGGCGCAGTTCGCCCGGCTGGCGGAACTGCCGTCCGTCACCCACCTGGCGCCGGTGGAGGTGACGGCGCTGGACCGTGGCCCGGCCGTGGCCACCATCACCCTGGCGGACGGCCGGCGGGTGCGGGCCCGCCTGGTGGTGGGCGCCGACGGCCGGGGCAGCCTGTGCCGCAAGGACGCCGGCATCAGGCTGTCGGGATGGAAGTACGATCAGACGGCCATCGCCGTGACGGTGGAGCATGAATTCCCCCACCACGGCGTGGCGGTCGAGATGTTCCTGCCCAGCGGGCCCTTCGCCATGCTGCCGCTGACCGGCAATCGCACCTCCATCGTCTGGTCCGACACGGACGCGGCGGTGCCCCACTACATGGCCCTGGACGACGACGCCTTCACCAAGGAACTGCAGGCCCGCATCGGCGACTGGCTGGGCGCCGTGCGGCCGGTGGGCGGCCGCTACAGCTATCCCCTGTCGCTGCAGCACGCCGAGCGCTACATCGACCGCCGGCTGGCCCTGGTCAGCGAGACCATCCACGCCATGCACCCCATCGCGGGGCAGGGCCTGAACATGGGCCTGCGGGATCTGGCGGCCCTGGCGGAGGTCATCGTCGACGCCTGGCGCCTGGGCCTGGATGTGGGCGGGCAGGCGACGCTGGAGCGGTACCAGCGCTGGCGCCGGTTCGATAATGTCAGCCTGCTGGGCGTGACCGACGGCCTGACCCGCCTGTTCTCCAACGACATCGCCCCGCTGAAGGTGGCGCGCGGCCTGGGCCTGGCCGCCGTGAACTCCGCCCCCCTGATGCCGCTGAAGAAGCTGTTCATGCGCCACGCCATGGGCGTCGTCGGCGAACTGCCCCGCCTGGTGCGCGGCGAGCGGCTGTAAGAACGAAGCGCGATGACATCCGAGAAGAAAACCGCTTCCAGCTGAAGACGGTGGAACACATCATTGGCTTCAAGCCTGGCACCATTGGCTTCAAGCCTGGCACCGGCGGCGTCAGCTATCTGGTGAAGGTGCTGGAGCTGAAGTTCTTTCCGGATCTGTTCAGTGTCCGGACCAGCCTCTGATCACCGGACCCGGCCCATGCCGCCCCGCCACCATGGAATTCCGACCGCCAATGTCGCGGCCAAGCTGATCATCACGGTTTTGATCACTTATCCCTTGGGCAGGCTTCTGTACGGGATGGGCGGCGCCCTTCACGCGGCCGTCATGGGGGAGTCGAAGGTGGCGCTCCTGATGATGTTCATCGCCTTCAATCTCATGGTTGTCGTGCCGCTGGGCGGCGGCTTCGCGCCGGGGATCGGCGGAAGCGGCATGGGTGTCAACCTCTATCCCTGGATAACGCCCACAGCGATCGTGGTGTTCTTCATCCTAACCAAAGGCTGGCGCTGGTTCAGACGCTGAGCCTCCGAAGCCGGGCTCAAGGCCCCGGCGGCGACACCGGGGATACCTTGTCCACCCGGCCGCCACTGACGTGGACGATCATGGACACAGGACTGGAACCGTCCGGCGGTGACACCGGAACGCCCAGGGACAGGCTGTAGGTGTCGGGAACCTGAATCTCCTCGCCGGGGCCGGGTGGTTCGTTGATGAAGCCGATCCTCATCAGGCGGATGCCCGCCGTCCCGGCGATGCGCCGGACCTCCTCCCCTGTCATGCCGACCTGGATGTACTGACGGATCCGGCTGAGGGTCTGGTACGCCTCCTCCCGCGTTCTGGGCGGCTGCCGGCCCGCCGCGCGGGATAGCCAGATGCTCTGGTGGCCGAAGACGGCTTCCAGGAGGATGACGGCGACGCATGCGATGAGGGGCAGGTAGCGCTTCACGTCACAGCCGACCGTTCATGGAAGCGCGCTTCCTTCCACATCCCGCTGTCCATGATATCCACCAAGTGGTCCACGGCGTCCCAGACGTAGCCGTAGGTCGGCGTCGCAGCCGTTGAAGCCCACCACCCGTGACAGGCGCGGGCGCGGGGCAGAGCGCCCAGGGAATTGCCGTCCAGGTAGATGATGTCGGCGGCAGGTCGAAGGCGTCACGGGTTGCGGCCCCCGGGCCCTGGGCGTCCAGTGCCCGCGTTGCGTCACGTGTCCAGGCCATGGCCGGCATGCCTCCCCAAAGCGTGAGGCCCGACCATAGCCAAGCGGCCCGGCCGGCACCAACGGTTTGAGCGGCCCCGCGTATCCCGGGGATTTGTTGCCAGGGGCCGACACATTGGATGAGAATGCGCCGCCACCAAGGCCCGGGCGTACGGGGCGCGGGACAACGGGACCTGATGCATGGGGGCCTGATTTATGGGGACAGGAATGGGAACGACGACCGACCGCCGCACCGGGCGCCGGGTTCTGGCTTGGCTGGGCGGCATCGCCGGCGTGGCGGTGGTGGGCATCGTGGGCGCCGGCGCCTGGTCGGCCTGGAGCCTGAACGCCAGCCTGCCCCAGCTGGAGGGGACAGCGGCCATCCCCGGCCTGGGCGCCCCCGTGACGGTGGAGCGGGATGAGAACGGCGTGCCCACCCTGACCGGCCCCGATCGCGCCAGCCTGATCTATGCCCTGGGTTTCCTGCACGCGCAGGAACGCTATTTCCAGATGGACCTGCTACGCCGCACCGCCGCCGGCGAACTGTCGGAGTTGATCGGCCCGGCGACCGTGAAGATGGACACGCCCCACCGCCTGCACCGCTTCCGCGCCCGCGCCAAGGCGGCGGTGGACCGGGCCGGGCCGGAAGAGCATGCCATGCTGGCCGCCTACGCCGCCGGCGTGAACAGCGGCCTGGGCGCCTTGCGCCGCGCGCCTTTCGAATACACCCTGCTGCGCCAGCCCCCCAAGCCCTGGGCGCTGGAGGACACGCTGCTGGTCGTGGACGCCATGTATTTCGACCTCCAGTCCTCCGACGGGTGGGATGAGCAGCGCCTGGCCCTGGCCATCGACCAGTTGGGCCCCGCCATGGCCAACTTCCTCTACCCCAAGGGGACGGAGCTGGACGCGCCGCTGGACGGCAGCACGCTGCCGGAGCCGCCCATGCCGGAAAGCTATACCCCCGCCGTGAAGATGGGCCAGGCGCCGCCGCAGCAAGAGTCGCTGGCCCGCGGCAGCAACAACTGGGCGGTGGGTGGCGGCCTGACCGGCACGGGCGCCGCCATGGTGGCCAACGACATGCACCTGGGCCTGCGCACGCCCAACACCTGGTACCGCGCCCGCCTGGTGGTGAAGCCCGCCGGCGCCGACGCCCCCACGCAGGACCTGATCGGCGTCACCCTGCCGGGCAATCCGCTGATCGTGGTCGGCAGCAACAGGCATGTCGCCTGGGGTTACACCGACGCCTATGTCGACACGGGCGACGTCGTGGTGCTGGATCCGGTGGACGGCGACCCCGACCGCTACAAGAGCCCCGATGGCCCGAAGACCCTGGTGAAGCATCTGGAGCCGCTGTGCCCCACCAGCTGCCCCAGCCTGATGGTGGAGGACAGCGACTGGGGCCCGGTGGTGGGCACGGACCCCCAGGGGCGCAAGCTGGCCTACCGCTGGGTGGCCCACGACGTGGGGGCGGAGGTGATGACCGCCGGCGCCGCCTTGGAGCAGGCGGGATCGGTGGATGAGGCGGTGGCCATCGCCCACCGCCTGCCCATCCCCAACGAGAACATGATGGTGGCCGACACCAAGGGCAACATCGCCTGGACGGTGGTGGGCCTGGTGCCCCGCCGTTTCGGCCATGACGGCACGCTGCCGACCTCATGGGCGGACGGCAAGGCCGGGTGGAACGGCTATCTGTCGCCGGCGGAGGTGCCGGTCATCGCCAACCCCGCCAACGGCCGTTTGTGGACGGCCAACACCCGCGTGGTGGGCGGCGACGCCCTGGCCAAGCTGGGTTTCGGCGGCTATGCCCTGGGTGGCCGCGCCGGCCAGATCCGCGACGACCTGCTGGCCAAGGACAGCTTCACCGAAAAGGATCTGCTGGCCATCCAGTTGGACGACCGCGCCCCGCTGCTGGACTTCTGGCAGCGCCTGATGCTGCAGGCGTTGGGGGAGAGGGTCGGCGACCCGGCGCTGGCGGCCCTGGTGGCCCCGGTGGAAAGCTGGGGCGGTCGCGCCGCCATCCCGTCCGTTGGCTATCGCCTGGTGCGCACCTTCCGCGGCGCCGTGGTGGACCGCCTGTATCAGGCCTACACCGCCCCCCTGGCCGGCCCCGCCGGCACCCATGCCAACGACCTGATCTCCCAACAGGCGGAAGGGCCGGCCCGCCGCCTGCTGACCGCCAAGCTGCCGGGGCTGGTGCCGCCGGGATACAAGAGCTGGGACGCCCTGCTGGACGCCGCGCTGAAGGACGTGCGCGACCGCATCACCCAGAGCGGCGGCGACATCGCCCACTTCACCTGGGGTGAACGCAACCGCCTGGCCATCCGACACCCCCTGTCCAACGTGGCACCGGTGCTCAGCCCCTATCTGGACCCGCCGTCGGAACCGGTGCCGGGCGACCTGTACCAGCCCCGCGTCACCGCGCCCGCCTTCGGCGCTTCGGAACGGCTGGTGGTGTCGCCCGGGCATGAGGACACCGGCCTGTTCCACATGCCCACGGGCCAGAGCGGCCACCCGCTGTCGCCCTACTACAACAAGGGGCATGAGGATTGGGTGCAGGGCCGGCCCACGCCCCTGCTGCCCGGCCCCACCCGGTGGCGCATGACCCTGGAGCCGGCCAGGGCCCCGTGACGCCCGGGGCAAATCCTGCCGGCACGCCCCCGGGAAGCCGGCAGGATTTGCCGGCCACGGACGCCATCACTTCTGCCTATGACGCACTAATGCATTGATTCGTCTGCGATCAGTGCCTGGCCTGCCCCATGCTTGGATGTTCCGCGGTTCAATCTGCGGGGTGCCTGCATCATGGATGGTGGCGTTGTTTCCGGCCTGACTTCGACCGATTCCGCCCTGGAGGCGCCCAGTGGCTCCTTCGCCCGGGCCTACCAGGAGGCGCACGCCGATGCCGGCATCCAACGCCTGGCGGTGACGCCGGTCCTGGAGATGATGGACCTGACGGGCGATCCGGACGCCCTGGACACCTACCTGGCCCTGGCCCACGCCGACCTGACGCTCAGCGCCGACAACATCGACCGGCTGAAGGGCAACCTGCACCTGGTGTTCCTGTTCCGCGACTTCCGCCACCGCCTGGGAGCCGCCATGGGGCGGATGAAGGACACGGGCTCCGGCCCCTTCGCCGCCCTGCCGTCGTGGATGAGCGCGCAGCACCGTTTCGGCCTGTTGCGCACCGCCGGCTGCCTGGGCCTGAACCGTGAACTGGACGCCTGGATGGCCGACCTGGACGCCCGCGGGGCCACCCGGGGGGAGACGCGCGGCGCGCCGGAGGCCCCCATCGCCTGCCCCTTCGGCCGCATGGCCCGGGCCGCCAGCCGTTTCTTCAAGGGCTCCGCCCTGTACCAACGCGCCGACCATTCGGTGCTGAGCATCGCCAAGACCGGCAGCAACACGGCCCTCCACGTGTGCTGGAGCCTGGTGGAGGCGGCCTATCACCTGGGCGTGGACCTGCCGCCGGCGGAATGGCGCGCCATGCTGTGGCGGTCGCGCAAGGAGATCGCCACGCTGGCCTCCGGCAGCCTGGGCATGATCGTCGCCTTCCTGGAGGCGGCCCATCTGCACCCCCATGGCGACTCGGCCGTGAACCCCACCACGCACGAAGGGTCGCCCTTCCGCCTGGTGGGCGAGGGGCCGGACCGCCGCCTGGATCTGCGGCTGGACGGCATCCACCCCGTGACCACCGGCCACGACCGGCTGTTCACCGGCTGCCCCGCCTTCCACGTCAGCGGCATGATCGACACCTACCTGTCCTGGGTGCTGGACATCGCCCTTCACCATGGCCTGAACCGCCAGCCGGCGGCGGTCACGGTGCCGCATCCCGCCTTCCTCAACACCCTGGGCGCCGGCCGCCTGGCGGCGCAGCCGGTGGCGGCCGCCCCGTCGCGCGATCCCTGAGCTTGATCAGCGCCGGCTGACGGGGTAAGGCCTGGGACCAAGCGTGGCGCCACCGGTGCGGCGCCACCCCTCAGGACCCATGCCCCCATGAAGCCAGAAGACATCCAGGCGCGCGTGCTGTACCGCGACGCGCTGATGCTGATCATCGACAAGCCGGCGGGCCTGCCCGTGCACGCCGGCCCCGGCGGCGGCGACAACCTGGAACGCCATTTCGACGCCCTGCGCTTCGGCCTGCCGCGCGCGCCCACCCTGGCCCACCGCCTGGACCGCGACACCAGCGGCTGCCTGGTGCTGGGCCGCCACCCCAAGGCGCTGCGCAAGCTGGGCAAGCTGTTCCAGGAGGGCCGCGTGTCCAAGACCTACTGGGCGGTGGTGGCGGGGTCGCCCCCGGCGGAGGAAGGCCGCATCGAGGCCGCCCTGTTCAAGCGCACCAACAGGAACGGCTGGAAGATGGAGGTGGTGCCCGACGGCACGCCGGACGCCCAAGCCAGCGTCACCGACTACAGGGTGCGGGGCCGGGCGGAGACGCCGGACGGCCCCATCACCTGGGTGGAGCTGAACCCCCGCACCGGCCGCACCCACCAGATCCGCGTGCACATGGCCCATGTCGGCTGCCCCCTGCTGGGCGATCCGGCCTATGGCGGGCCCGCCGGCGCCCTGCACCTGCATTCGCGCGGCATCGTCCTGCCCCTCTATCCCAGCCGCGACCCCGTGGGCGCCGAGGCCCCCGTCCCCGCCCACCTGCGCGCGGCGCTGAAGCGCTGCGGCTGGACGGGGGAGTAGGCATCACAGGTTTTGCGGGTTGCCGATATTGCAACTCTCTAATGTTCCTGATATGTTCTGACTTCGATAAAGCCACCCTCGGAGTCGGAAATGGATTTGCCTGTCTTGAGGAAGTTCACCCTCGCCGGCCCCGGCGGCGACGGACGCCATGCCTATCTCAATGACCAGGGCGCCTTCATTGGCGCCGCCGTACCTCTGTTGGAACGGGATATCGGCGGCCGATGGTGGGCACGGGATCGCCGGGTGCTGGCGCATCTGTTCGCCAAGGGCTATGGCCATGCCCGGGATATGGAACGGCGGATGCGGCAGCTGGACCGCGTCGCCCATGCCTTGAACAGGGGCGAACCGGCTCTGGCCAGTATTTCCCTGGTCCATGCGGCCCTTCCGCCCCTGGCGGACGAGGAAGCCGCCTGGGCCATGGCGGAGAGCGACACGCTGCTGAAAGGCGGATGGGAAGACCAACCGCGCGTGCCTGAGGGAAACCCGGAGGGTGGTGAGTGGACCAGCAACGGCGAGAGTGCGAGCCCTGGCGAACCGTCGAAGAAGGACCCGCCCCGCGCGGTGCGCGCAAACAAGCAGGGTCACAAGGTGGTCGTCATTGAGAGCAGCGATGGTTCCACCGAAACCCGTAGTGGCGGCGATCGATCCTGGCGCAACAACAACCCCGGCAATATTGGCTATAAACCCAAGGACGGTGAAAAATCCTTCGCTCGCAGGCATGGCGCCATAGGAAGCGACGGCGAACGGGCCATTTTTCCAGACGAAGCGACCGGTGTAGCGGCTCAAAAAGCCCTTCTACTGGGACAATACGGCGATGGCACCCTGGATGAGATGATCGGCCATTGGGCAGATCCGAAAAAAGACGACGTGCCCGCCTACAGGGCGCGGATACGCCTTTGGACTGGGTTATCGGGCAAAGAAAAAATCAAGGATCTCACAGATGAACAACTCACCGCTGTCATGGCCGCCCAACGCCGCCAAGAAGGATGGACCATGGGAACCGTGTCCAGAAAGGGGCGCTGATCATGCGCGGCGTATTCATAGTCATTCTGTCGGTGGCGGCCTTGCTGGCCGCCACCGCTAACGGTAAGCAAAGTGAATGCCTGGACTATCACCCTAAAATAGTCACCCTTACAGGCCGAATCTCGGAACATTCATTTCATTCGGATCCTGGCAATCCCGATGATCGCCTGGAAACCTACTTGTTTCTCGAACTGCCTCACCCGATTTGCGTGCGCGCCAACGGCCGTGACGAGAATGATGACGCTTACGAAGCGGCCGAGAAAAATCTAAAGAGATTGCAGCTTATAGTCCCCTATTATCCCAAAGGCAGGATCGGTCAGCAAATGACACTCACCGGAACTTTGGAACATGCACAGCTGGGCAATCAACATACGAAGGTTTTACTTTACATAGAAGCCTTCCCTGATGCGGAGCGATGAAGCAAGCTGCACGGTAACTTGCCCGGCTGTCTCTCACAGCCAGAGCGGATCAATCGGGAAGCGGGTGCGGACGACCTTGCCCTCCGGTTGGGCGAGCATCCAGGTTCGCCACGCCTGGAAATAGGCGCCGGCGTAGTGGGCGTCCAGGGCGGCCTGATCCTCGAACACCTCCCAGATATAATAGACCCCGGGTTCGTCCTTGGCCGCCGCGAAGTCGAAGCGGCGGCAGCCGGGCTCCGCGCGGGTGCCGGTGACATTCACCGCTTGCAGGGCCAGCGCCTGCTCCCGCAATTCGGGCGCGACTTCCAGGCGGATCAACTGGGCGATCATCGGGCTTCCTTCATAGAGTGGGCTTGGCCACCATCAGCCACAGGACGCCCAGCACGGCGGCGAAGGCGGGAAAGCCGAAGGCGAACCATACACGGAACAGGCGGAAGTAGGCCGGCGGCAGCGGCTGACCCGTCCGCACGGCCGCCCGCGCTAGGTCGCGCATGCGGATCTGCATCCACACCACGGGCAGCCAGAAGGCGCCGGTAATGAGATACAGGATGAGGCTGAGACCGATCCAACCGCTGAACAGCGGATAACCCGCCAAATGGGCCAGCGTGGCGCCGGTGATGGGCTGGGCCACCACGGCCGACGCGGTGAAAAGGGTGTCGGCCACCACCACGACGTGGGCGGTGTGGGCGATGACGGCGGCATCGCGGGCGCGATGGGCCATCAGCATGAAAAAGGCGATGCCGGCCCCGGTGCCGAACAGCACGGCGGCACCGATGACGTGGGCCACCTTCACGCAGCTATAGATATCCATCAGCGTTCATCCAGCAAGGCCAGGGCGGCCAGCGCCAGCAGGGCGGCGGGCAGGGTCTTGAGGAATGGCCCCATGGGATCCAGCCACAGGTCGGGCCGCCACAGCGTGCCGCCCACCATGTACGCGGCCGAGACCAGGACCATGCCCACCAGCGCCGTCTTTGCCCACCGGCGGGAAACGACGCCGATGCCCAGCGCCAGATCGGCCGTGGAACCCAGAAGCACCGCCAGCGTGGCGGGCCCCGGCGCCATCCCCGCCGTTGTCAGCACGGCGGCCGCCTGCGGCACGCGGCAGAAGCCGATGAGGCCGGACAGTCCCCAGAAAAATGATAGCATTGCCAGCATCGCTGGCTTCATGAAGTAGCTTTTGGCGAACCATCGTTCCTGAACCCCGGCGGGATACGCGGCCAGCATGTCCATCAGCGACTGGGGCTTCAGCCCCAGTTCCCGCTCCATGGCCTGGCCGTCGCCGGCGATGCCGCCGCGCAGCTGATCCAGGGTGGCGGTGCGCAGGGGGCTGCGCCAGCCGGCCCAGGCCAGGGCGTCGGCCCCCCTGGCCGCCAACCGGGCCACACCGGCCGGAACCCGCCACAGGGGTGCTGGCGCCAGGCCCAGCCATCGCCGCAGGGTGACCACCAGGTCGGCCAGGCTCACCGGCTGGTCATGCACCAGGTCGATGGCGCGCCGGGGCGGGGTGTCCGGCCGAATGGCCATGGCCACCGCCCGCGCCACGTCGGTCGCCGCCACCACCTGGACGGTGGCATCGGCATGGACCACCGGCAGCGCCAGGGGAAAGGCGGCCAGCCCGCGCAGCAGGGCGCTGCCGCCATAGGCCGCGGGCGCCAGCACCAGGCCGGGGCGAAGGATCATCCAATCCAGATCGCCGGCGCGCAGCAAATCCTCGGTGGCCAGCTTGGTGTCGTTGAAGCGGTCGCCTTGGGTGCCCAGGCCGCGATGGGCGGCGACACCGGCGGCGGAAATATGGACCAGGCGCCGTACGCCCGCCTGTACGCACGCGTCCACCAGGCGGGCCACGCCATCGCGGTGCACGGCGGCCAGGTTGTCGCGCGGCCCGTCCTGCAAGGCGCCGGCGCAGTTCACCACCGCGTCGACCTCCGCCAGGAGGGGCAGCCAGTCCCGGACCATCGCCGTGGCCAGGTCGATGCGCGCCCAGCGCACCTGGGGCAGGCGCTGGGCGGCCGCCGCGATCTCGCGGCCGGCGCCGGTGACGGCGTGCCCTTCGGCCAGCAGCCGCGCCACGACGTAACCGCCGATCAGACCATAGGCCCCGATGACCAGGACGCGCATGCCCCATTCCCCCGCCGGCCCGCCCCTTCAGGCGATGAACCGGTCCCGTTCTTCCGCACGGGGAAGGTAGCAGACGTCCCGCTTCCCAAACCAGCGCAGGCGGTTGCGCGCCACCACACCGTACAGCGCGTCGCGCACTGGCCGGGGCAGCAGCCAGCCAACGGTCATCAACGATCGACTTGCCCGACCGTATTACCGGGCGGGAATTGAAGGGACGCTAGATCCCCAGCCAGCGCAGCCCGCCCGGCAAATCCCCCACGGCGTAGTCCACCTGCAGCACCCGGCGGTGCCGGGGCCGCGTGGCGGCGTCGGAGGCGTGCAGGATCAGGGTGGCGTAGAGCCAGATGTCGCCGGCCTCCGCCAGACAGGCCACCTGGCCACAGCGGCGCACGGCGCCGGGAATGTCGGCCACCGCCACCCGGCCCAGGCGATGGGACCCCGGCGCCACCAGCAGGGGGGCGTTGTCCGGCCCTACCGCATCCAGGTGGACGCGCAGGGTGATCATGCCGGCCAGCAGGTCGGCCGGCGGCGCCACGTGGATCAGGCCGTCCTTCATGCTCCACGGGCACGCTCCACGGGCCATAGCCAGGCACATCCATCCGCGCCGCCACCGCGATGGTGCGGTCCTGGTGCCAGCCCAGCACCCAGCTGGCCCAGCGCCCAGTTGTTGGCGGCGCTCTTGTCGAACAGGAGGACCCGCACCGGCCGGGCGGCCGGACCCAGGATGGAGGCGGCCAGGCCGCCCACCGGGCCGGCGGCATCCAGGAAGGTGCCCAGCCCGGCGACGTCCCGCAGGCGCACCCCGGCGCGGTCGGCGGGGGTCGTGTCCAGTGTCCGCGCCAGCTGGTCCAGGTCGGTGGGCGACAGGGCGGCCGGATACCGCTGGGCACCATCGCGGGCGAAGGTCAGGGCCGGAACGTCGCTCACGGGGCGCCCGCTTTGATCACGCCCCCTGGGGCCAGGCGCAGCAGCGTGCCGTTGTGGTCCTCCGTCACCAGCACGCTGCCATCGGCCAGGCGCGCCAGGGAGACGGGCGCCCCCTGCGGATGGTCGCCGGTGACGGCGTCCCAGCCGAAGACGATGTCCTTGGCCGCGCCGGTGGGGCGGCCCTGGGCGTCGATGGGCAAGGCGACGACACGATGCCCGGTGTCGCGATAGCCGTGCAGGGTGATCAGCAGGGTCCCCGCCAGGCCGGGCAGCGGGCCCTCGGCATAGGGCAGCAGGCCCAGAGGGGCGGCGTGGGCCGGCAGCAGCAGGGTGGGGGCCTGCCGGGCCCGGCAATCGGCCGCCGTGTAGCCGCCGCGGTACTCCGGGCTGGGCACGCCCTGGTCATAGCAATAGGGCCAGCCGTAGTCCGCGCCTTCCTTCAGGGTCAGGTAGAGGTCGTGCGGCAAGTCTTCATCCGCCAGCGCCGGATCGGCGTCGGCGATGTTGTCCCGGGCGTTGGTGGCGGTGACCACCTGGTTGCCGGGTAGCACCGCCAGCGCCATGGCGTTGCGCAGGCCCTGGGCGTAAGGCCGCAGGCCGGCGACGTTCACGGGGATGGCACCGGGCGTCACATGCAGGATGACACCCCGGGGGGCGGCGCCCACCGTTTCGGGGCAGGGCGCATCGGCCTGGGGCGGCGTGTCCTCGCCCTTCTTGCCGCCGGGGGTTTCGCAATGGTCGGTGCCGGAGCCGACATTGACGAACAGCGATCCGTCCGGCGCCAACGCCATGGCCGCCAGGGGGTGAAGGCCACCGCGCGGCAGCCCCGTCACCACGTCGCGCTGGCTGGCCGCCACGTCGGCGGCGTTGGGGTCCAGGGAAACGATGCGGCCCAGCACGCTCATGTACAGGCGGCCGCCAGGGGCCGGGGCCAGGGCGTTGGGCTCATCCAGGCCGGTCAGCAGCACCTCTGGTGCCGCCCGGCCATCGTCCTTCAGGCGCAGCAGGCGGCCATGGTTGTGGCGCCAGCCCCCGCCCAGGTCCACGACATAGACGTCATGGCCCAGCACAGTCACCCCCCGGGCAAAGCCCAGCTGGCTGGAGACCAATCCCACGCACAGGCCAGGCGCCGTCTTCAGGGCCACCGCCGGAAAGCCATCGCATCGCCCCTGGGTCGCGTAGCCGACATGCACCCGGCCCGTTGCCGGCGGCGATCCCACCAGCGAGACCAGCGCAAGCACCCCCAGCACCCCGGCACCGATCAGGCGGTACGCTTCACGGATACGCCCGACAGGCATCCCGCCCTCCCACTTCCCGTTGCCACGGCAAGGACATGGGGTGGAAGCGGTCAATCGGCCAGCGTCGGCGATACGGGTGATGCCGGTTGGGCGGCGGGCGAGCGTTGTTCGGCCCAATACAGCAGGGCGTCCAGCGCCGGGCACAGCGCCTGTCCCCAATCGGTCAGGCCATATTCCACCTTCGGCGGCACCTGGTGATGAACGATGCGGCGGACGATGCCGTCACCTTCCATCTGGCGCAGCTGCTGGATCAGCATCTTCTGGGAGATGCCCGGCAGCGCGCGCTCCAGGTCGGAGAAACGCAGCAGCCGGCCACCGAACAGATGGAAAAGGATGAGCAGTTTCCACCGGCCCTCCAGCATCCGAAACGCCTGCTCCACCCCCTCGGCGGCCGTCAGCGCCGTGTATTCGACTCGGCTCATCCCGCATCTCCTCCATACTTACCAAAAGGTATGTACCTTACTTTTTTGTCCGTTCTTGTGGTTTGGTAAGCCTATGGACACCTTTCCTTCAGCGCAACCGTCGTCGGTGGCGCCTATGAGAAAGGATGAACCCATGCCTCTTACCCTTCCATCCCCCATCGCCGCGTTCTTCGCGGCCGAAAGCCGCGATGGCGGCGCCGTCGCCGCCTGCTTCACCGACCAAGGCGTGGTCATGGACGAAGGCCACACCCACGTCGGCCACGCCGCCATCGCCGCCTGGAAGACGGCGGCCAGCAGCCAATACGATTACACCAGCACGCCCGTCGCCCTGGCCTCCGACGCGGATGGTCGCATCGTCGTCACCAGCCACGTGATCGGCAATTTCCCCGGCAGTCCCGTGGACCTGCGCTACGCCTTCGTCCTGGCGGGCGACAAGATCGCCCGGCTGGAGATCGCGCCATGAGCTTCGATCTGGGATTGGCGGGGTGGCGGGCGCTGGTGACCGGCGGCACCAAGGGCGTAGGCGCCGCCGTCGTCGCGACCTTGCGGCGGAACGGCGCCACGGTGATGACGACGGCCCGGTCGCTGCCCCCGGCGCCGGAGGACGGCGTGCTGTATGTCGCGGCCGACGTGGGGACGGCGGAGGGCTGCGCCACGGTGGCCCAGACGGCCCTGGCCCGGCTGGGCGGGGTCGACATCCTGGTCAACGTCGTGGGCGGGTCCACGGCGCCCGGGGGCGGTTACGCGGCCCTGGATGACGCCACCTGGGCGGCGGAGTTGAACCTGAACCTGATGGCCGCCGTACGCCTGGACCGGGCCTTGCTGCCCGGGATGATCGCCCGGGGCGCCGGCGTCATCATCCACGTCACCTCCATCCAGCACGTGCTGCCGCTGCCGGAATCGACCACGGCCTACGCCGCCGCGAAGGCGGCGCTGTCCACCTACAGCAAGAGCCTGTCGAAGGAGGTGACGCCCCAGGGGGTGCGCGTGGTGCGGGTTTCCCCCGGCTGGGTGGAGACGGAGGCCGCCGTGGCCCTGGCCCAGCGTCTGGCCGAAAACGCGGGCACGGATTATGAGGGCGGCAAAGCCATCATCATGCGATCGCTGGGGGGTATACCCCTGGGCCGGCCGGCAAAACCGCAAGAGGTGGCGGACCTGATCGCCTTCCTCGCCTCATCCCGCGCCGGCGCCATCAGCGGCACGGAATACGTCATCGACGGCGGCACGGTACCGACCGCCTGAG
>NZ_BACU01000577.1 GCF_000333275.1 Azospirillum sp. B4
CGCCGAGGGCATGGCTGGTGGGTGCGCCCAGCGCGCGTGGGCGCCGCCGGGCAGGCGATCCTGTTCATCCACGGCGGCGGCTATGTCATGGGCACGGCCCAGGCCTACATGTCACACACTGCCACTTACAACCATCTCATCAATGCGCAGGGTCGGTTGGCCCACGCTGACGCTCACTGTCTGGCCCGCTTTGCCGCAGGTCGCGATTCCCTCATCCAGTGCCCAGTCATGGCCGACGGCACGGATGTGGCGCAGCGCCTCATGTCCCACGCCCACCAGCGTCACCCCCTTCACCGGGGCGGTGATCTTGCCGTCCTCGATGAGGTAGGCCTCGACGGCGGTGAAGTTGAAACGGCCGCTGGTGATATCCACCTGGCCGCCCCCCATCCGGGGGGCATAGATGCCACGCGCCACCGACGCGACGATGTCGGTCGGATCCTCCTGGCCGGCCAGGAGGAAGGTGTTCGTCATCCGCGGCATGGGAAGATGCGCATAGGACTGGCGCCGCGCATTTCCCGTCGGCCTCATGTTCATGAGGCGGGCGTTCAGGCGGTCCTGCATCAGCCCCGTCAATACGCCGTTCTCAATGAGGGCGTTCCTTTGCCCAGGCGTTCCTTCGTCATCGATGCCGACGCTGCCCAGCCGGCCGGGCAAAGACCCGTCATCCAGCACCGTCACCGTCTCGGGCGCGATCCGTTCCCCCATCCGGCCGGCGAAGGCGGAAAGACCCTTACGGTGGTGATCACCCTCCAGGCCGTGGCCGACCGCCTCATGGAACAGGACACCGGCATAGCCCGGCCCCAGCACCACCGGCATCACCCCCCCTGGCGCTGGCCGGGCGTCCAGGTTGACGGTGGCGACACGCACGGCCTGGGACACGGTGGACGCCACCGCCTCATCCCCCAGGCCCTCCAGGCCGTAGCGCCCACCAACGCCGGCACTTCCTTGCGCGCGGGCGCCGGCACGCTCCAGCACGACATGGATGAACAGCCGCGTCACCGGACGCGCGTCGGCAACCAACTGCCCATCGGTATTGGCGATCAACACCACCCGGTGCGACGATGACAAGGACGCGTTGACCTGGCGAACGCCGGGATGCGCCGCCCTGGCCAACATGTCCACCTTCTCCAGCAGTTGGACCCAGGGCAACAGGTCGGCGGACGCCAAGGGATCCGTCCCGGGGTATAGCCCATGATCCGTCAACTGCGGGATGAGCGACACCGAGGGAGCGGCCGCCACCCCGCCGCCCAACCGGGTCAGAGCCTGCACCGTCCGATGCGCGGCCCTTATGGCCCCCGGGCGGAAGTCACCGGTATGCGCGAAGGAAACCTGATCGCCACGCNCGGCGGAGC
>NZ_BACU01000576.1 GCF_000333275.1 Azospirillum sp. B4
CGGGGCACGACTCGGCGTTCCGACAGTCCAGTGCAGGCCGCCGCGCGTCTCTTCCGTCCGGTCCCAGCCGGGCAGGCTGCCCTTGTCGATGCCCCGGTCGCGGCCCACGCGCACCATGGCCTCCGTCAGGTCGCAGACCATGATCTTGGCGCTGGGGGCCTTGGCCGCCATGCGGAAGGCGATGTCCCCGGTGCCCCCTGCCACGTCCAGGATGGTCTCACCCGCGCGCGGCGCCACCAGGTCGACAAACGTGGACTTCCACAGCCGGTGGATACCCACCGACATCAGGTCGTTCATGATGTCGTAGCGGCTGGCGACGCTGGAGAACACGCCCTGCACCAGCGGCGCCTTCTCCGCCGGGTTGATGGCGCGGAAACCAAAGGATCGCGCCTCACGCTCCTGCGCCGTCAGGGCGTCGGAAGCGGGGGTGCCAGGGGTGAAGGGCGGGGGCGTGGGATGGTCGGCCATGGCGGCACCATAGCGTCGGCCACGGCGCTTGTGTAGCGGGCTTGGTGGACAGGCCTGCCCTGAAAAGGGGACAGGATAAGTGGCTTATCCGTTCGGCCCCCATCGGCAAAAGGTCAGGCGGCCATCCCCCTTCGGGCGAAATAGCGGGCGGGCGACTCGCCGAAGGCCCGGCGGAACATGGCGATGAAGTTGCTGGGCGTGGCATAGCCCAGGGCGTCCGCCACCTCCGCCACTGGTTCCCCCCGCGCCAGGCGCTCCAAGGCCAGGGTCAGGCGGGCCTGCTGGCGCCATTGCGTCACGCTCAGGCCCGTTTCTGCCGTGAACAGCCGGCGGGCCGTGCGTTCTGACAGGCCGGCGTCGCGCGCCAGCACGTCCAGCGTGCGGTCGTCGTCCGGCGTTTCCAGCAGGCGCAGGGCCAGGCGCAGCAGGCGCGGGTCGGTGGGCATGGGCAGGTGCAGCGGTTCATCCGGGGCCAGGCGGACCTCATCCAGCAGCACGGCCAGCAGCCGCTCCTGCTCCGGTGTCAGCGCCGCCTCCAGCGGCCATTCCGCCACCCGCCGCACCAGGGACCGCAGCAGGTCGCTGATGCCCATGACGCAGGGACGATCGGGCAGGCCGGCGCTGGCCTCCGGCGTCAGCAACATGCCCCAGCCGTCCAGCGCGCCGCTGATGGTCAACTTGTGCATCATGCCGGGCGGTATCCACCCGGCCCGCAGCGGCGGCAGCATCCAGGACCCGTGGGCGGTGCGGATATGGATCAGGCCGTTGGCGATGCAGAACAGCTGCCCCCGCCGATGGGCGTGCCAGTCGATCTCCCGCGTCCCCATGCGGGTTCGGTCCTCCACCGAATGGCTGCTCCAGAAGGTCAGGACGGGCGGGCCGTCGACCCGCTCGCACATCTCCAGGAAGGCTTCCTTGGTCATGCGGGGGGTGTCACTGGCGGCGGGGCGCATGGGCTTTCCTCGGGCGGGATGGCGGCTGGCGAACAGTTTGGCCGTTCCGCATTATTTTTCGTCCGACTGTCGTTATCAAGCGTGCCGTGTTCCGCGTTATCGAATCGCCAATGGAAAGTTTCAGCCCAGGGTTCGCCGGCGATGGCGGCAGGGATGGTGGCAGAAATGATGGACGACATGGACGAAACGCGGGTGGCGATCATCGGGGCCGGCCTGGGCGGCCTGTGCCTGGCGCAGGCGCTGACACGCGCAGGTATCGACTGCGTGGTGTATGAGCGGGACGCCGGCCTGGACAGCCGGGCCCAGGGCTATCGTCTCCGCATCGACGCGGACGGCGCCGGCGCCCTGGCCCAATGCCTGGCGCCGCCCCTGTATGATTTGTTCCGGCGCACCTGCGCTGTGCCGGCGCCCCGCAGCCGCTTCGTGGATGGCCAACTGGCGCCGATGACCGGCCGCGCGCCAGAGGTGTGGAGCACCGCGAATGAGGGGACGGGCGACCTCTGCGCCCACCGCCAGACCCTGCGTGAAATCCTGATGCGGGGCATCGCGGACAAGGTGCGCTTCGGCATGGCTTTCCAGGCGCTGGAGGGGACCACTGGCGGCCGGGCGCGCGTCACCTTCGCCGATGGGCAGGTCATCCACGCGGACCTGGTGGTGGCCGCTGACGGCGTCAACTCCGCCGTGCGCCGCCAGCTGATGCCCCAGGCCGATCCGTTGGACGTGGGCGCGGTCTGCCTCTATGGCCGCACCATCCTGACCCCGGCGGTGCGCGCCGCCGTGGGGGACGATCTGTGCGGGGGCACCAGCGTGGTCTTCGCCGACGGCTACGCCGGCATCATCGATCCCATGCTGTTCGAAGGCGGCGCGGTCTCGGCCGGACTCACGCCCGTGGCCGACTATCTCTACTGGGCCCTGATCGGCCCCCGCACTCGGCTGCTGGGGCCGTTCGGCCGCGCCATGCCGGATGAGGTGGCGTGGCGGCTGGCGGATGGATGGGACCCCCGGCTGCGCGCCCTGTTCCGCCAGGCCGATCCCCGGGACATGGCCCTGTTGCCGGTGCGCAGCGCCCGGCTGGCGCGCACCTGGCCCCATTGGGGAAGCGGACCGGTGACCTTTCTGGGCGACGCCATCCATGCCATGAGCCCCGCCGGCGGTCTGGGCGCCAACGTCACTCTGCGCGACGCCGCCGTGCTGGCGGCCAGCCTGTCCCGCATTCCATCCATCACGGCGGCGGCGCGGGAATACGAGGCGGAGATGCGCACCCGCGCCGCCCGCGCCATCCACCTCTCGGAAGTGGGCGCCGCGTCTTTATTCGCGGATGTGTTTTGAAGGAGATTGAGGATGAGCCTGTTCGAGATACACGATCTCAGCCGCTTCCCCGTGGTGACGACCCGCCCCGGTACCACCCGGCCTGGTTACGCGCCGCAGTGGGAACGGGAGATGGACGCCCTGCTGGAACGGGGCCTGCCCTTCGTCATCATCATGGGCGATCCCCCGGAGGGGGAGGCGCATGAAGACCGGCGCCTGCGCGGCCTATGGCTGAAGCGCAACCGCGAAACCCTGTCGGCGTTATGCCGCGCGGTGATCACGGTGGAGCCTGACGCGGCGCGGCGTGCCGCCTTCAAGGTCCAAGCCGTCATCGCGGTCAAGGCCTTCGGCGTGGCGATGGAGGTGGCCGCCACGGCGGATGAAGCCGCGAACCTGGCGACGGCCGCCCTCGCCGCCTGATGCGGAGGCCAATCAGCGGCACGAGATTTCCCCTCGTGCCGCCGATATGGAAATATCAAGCGGACTTCATGTCCAGGGCGTAGCCGGCGGAGCGCACGGTGCGGATCATGTCCAGCTCCGTCTCCTCGTTCAGCGCCTTGCGCAGGCGGCGGATGTGCACGTCCACGGTGCGCGGTTCGACATAGACGTCGTGACCCCAGACGATGTCCAGCAGTTGCTCGCGCGAGAAGACGCGGCCCGGGTGCTGCATGAAGTGGCGCAGCAGGCGGAACTCCGTCGGCCCCAGGTGGATGTCACGGCTGTTGCGGCGTACGCGATGGGCCGCCAGGTCCATGCTGATGTCGCCGTAGCGCAGCAGTTCCTCGGCCAGCGAGGGCACGGCCCGGCGCAGCACGGCGCGGATGCGGGCCACCAGCTCGGTGGGGCTGAAGGGCTTGGAGATGTAGTCGTCGGCGCCGGAGTTCAGGCCGCGCACCTTGTCCGCCTCCTCACCCCGGGCGGTCAGCATGATGATGGGGATTTCACGGGTCTTGGGGTTGCGGCGCATCTGGCGGCAGACCTCCAGCCCGCTCATCAGCGGCAGCATCCAGTCCAGCAGCACCAGGTGGGGCGCCTGCTCGTCGGCCAGCAGCAGGGCCTCCTCGCCGTCGCCGGCGGTCAGCACCCGGAAGCCTTCCTTTTCCAGGTTGTAGCTCAGCAGGGTGACGAGGTCGGCTTCGTCCTCGACGATCAGGACCAGGGGCTTCAACGAGGCGTTCATGGGGTGTCCCTAAAACTGGCTTTCCGGGGTCGGGGGCAACGGGAACTATGTATCACAGGTCTTCCACGGCATCGGCGCCGTGCACGCCGCTGCCGTGCAGGTCCACGTCGGCGGTGGGGCCGACGACGAAGCTGGACTCGTCATGCTTGGGCCGGCCGGATGTCAGCGTCCGGCCCAGCACCAGGAAATGAATGGTTTCGGCGATGTTGGTGGCGTGGTCGCCCGCCCGCTCCAGGTTCTTGGCGATGAACAGCAGGTGGGTGCAGGGGGTGATGTTGCGCGGGTCCTCCATCATGTAGGTCAGGACCTCGCGGAACAGGCTGGTGTACAGGTCGTCCAGCTCCTCATCCCGGTTCCAGGCGTCGATGGCCTTGCCCACGTCGCGGTCGATATAGGCGTCCAGCACGTCCTTCAGCATGCCCTCCACCAGCTTGCCCATGCGCGGAATGGCGCTGACGGGCCGCACGGCGGGCAACTTGGCCAGGGCCATGCTGCGCTTGGCGATGTTGGCGGCGTAGTCGCCCGTGCGTTCCAGGTCGGCGGAGATCTTCAAGGCGGCCAGGATTTCGCGCAGGTCGCTGCCCACCGGCTGGCGCAGGGCCAGCATGCGCACGGCCTCCTGCTCGATGTTGCGCTCATAGTCGTCCAGTTGCTGGTCGGCCTTCATGACCCGGGCGGCCAGGTCGACGTCGCGGCGCACCACGGCCTGGACGGCGCCGTCCACCTGGGCCTCGGCCACGCCGCCCATCTGGGTGATCAGGTTCGACAGGCGCTGCAGCTGCTGCTCGAACGACTTCACGGTATGCTCGGCCGGCATTCTCTTACCACCCCACCCCCGGCGGTCCTGGCCGGGGCATGAAAACAAGCGTCCGGCGGGACACGTCACCGGGCGGGCAGGGTGGACCATAGCGACAGGTCGCTATGGAATTGCTACAGATAGACGACAGTTTTATGACGGACGACATCCACTGGCGCGGTCGGAGAAAACCCCGCCACCTCAGCGGCTTATGCCGCATAACCGGGTATGGTGCCGCTTGTCTGCCGCGCCGGGGTCGGGCCTCAGGCGGCGCCCCGGCCACCTTCCTGTGACAGATTCGGGGCAGATTGGGGTAACGGCTTTTCCGCGCCCGGCTTTTCGGCCGCCGGCAAATGCACGGTGAAGGTGCTGCCCTTGCCCACCTCGCTGTCGATGGTCAGGCGGCCGCGGTGGCGGTTGACGATGTGCTTCACGATGGCCAGGCCCAGGCCGGTACCGCCCAGCGCGCGGCTGCGCGCGGCGTCGACGCGGTAGAACCGTTCCGTCAGGCGGGGCAGATGGGTGCGGGCGATGCCCTCGCCCTTGTCGGCCACCGACACCTTGATGCCGGAGATTTTCGTGGCCGTCGCCTGGCGGGCGCGAATGCCGGTGGCGCCCGGCGCCGGTGGGGCGTCGGCCCGTTCCAGCGTCACCACCACCTCGGTCTGCTCGCGGCCGTACTTGATGGCGTTGTCGATCAGGTTCTGGAACACTTGGGTCAGCTGGTCCTCATCACCCTGCACGCGCGGCAGATCCTCCCCGCCCCGCACCTTGATGGTGATCTTCCGTGCGGCCGCCTTCAGCTCCAGCATGGCGACCACGCTTTGCACCAGGTGGGCCACGTTGGTTTCGCCCGTGGGGTGGGTGTGCTCGTCCAGTTCGATGCGGGACAGCGACAACAGGTCCATGACCAGGCGGGACATGCGGCCGGCCTGTTCCTGCATGATGCCCAGGAACCGGTCGCGGGCGTCGGCGTCGTCGCGCGCGGGGCCGCGCAGGGTCTCGATGAAGCCCACCAGGGTGGACAGGGGCGTGCGCAGCTCATGGCTGGCGTTGGCCACGAAATCGGCCCGCATCTGCTCCGACCGCTTGATGGCGGTGATGTCGTGCAGGGTGACGATGGCGGTGATCTCTCCCTCCGGCCCGGCGTCCTCGGCCGGCTGGCGGAAGGGGGTCACCCGCACCTCCAGCACCCGCTCCACCGGCAGGGGCAGGGTGAACTCCACCCGCCGGCTGTCACCGCCGGCCAGCACCGCGTCCACCACCGCCAGGACGTCGGGGTTGCGCACGCTGACCGCCAGGTCGCGGTTCAGCATGCGATCGCCGAACAGGGCGCGGGCGGCGCTGTTGGCGCGGCCCACCTTGCGCTTGCCGTCCACCAGCATCAGCGGGTCGTGCAGGGCCTCCACCACCGCCTCGTCGGCGGCCAGGCGGTGCTCGATCCCCTCGCGGTGGCGCAGCCAGTTCTGGTGCAGGTGGGCGATGTCCTCCAGCAGGGCGGCCCCGGTCAGGGTACGGGCCTGGGGCAGGGGCACGGGCGTGCGCGTGTCGCGCACCTGGTCCAGGTAGGCGGCGATCAGCCGGCTGTCGCGCACCACCAGGTGGCGGGCGACGGCGGTGACGGCACCCACCAGGGCGAAGGCGGCCAGCGCCAGCAGGGGGGCGAGGCGGCCCGACAGCACCAGCGCGCCCAGCAGGGCGCCGGTCGGCGCCAGCATCAGCACGGCGATGGCGACGAAACGATCGGGACGCGCTTCCAAACGACTCATCTCCCAAACCCACCCATGCTGATTCCGATGACCCGGCCGAAACAGGCGCCCTGAAACAGGCTCCTGCTAAAACAGGTCAGGTCAAAATTGCGCCGCCCCGTTCATTGCCACGAACATAGCGCAGGAACGGCGGCTGGAACCGACGTCATGGAAGTTTAATCCCAGGACGGCCCCGGGACCAATTCCGCTTCATAAGAAAAGGCCGCGGCCTTTGGGGGTGCCCCCGCCGGCCACGGCCCTGTTTTACTTCACCCCCGGCGCCGGATAGGGCCGGGGGTGAGCGTATACTGGATACGCTTTGCTTACCCCGCGTGCAGGCTGTCGTGCGCGGCCATGACGGCGGCGGTCAGCAGTTCGTTGGACGTGGCGCCCATCTGCACGATTTGCGCCGGCTTCTCCAGGTTGATCAGCAGCGGCCCGATCAGGGTGCCGCCGCCCATCTTCTGCAGCAGCTTGGCGCCGATGTTGGCGGTGTGCAGCGCCGGCATGATCAGCACGTTGGCGGGGCCGGACAGGCGGCTGAACGGGTACAGGCGCTTCATCAGGTCATGGTCCAGGGCCACGTCCACCGCCATCTCGCCCTCATACTCGAAGTCCGCGGCGCGCTGGTCCATCAGGGCCACGGCGTCGCGCACATGCTGCGCCCGCTCCCGCATCGGCTGGCCGAAGTTGGAGAAGGACAGGAAGGCCACGCGCGGCTCATGCCCCATCTGGCGGGCGGTGCGGGCGGCACCCTCGGCGATGCAGACCAACTGCTGGGCGGTGGGGCGCTCATGCACCGTGGTGTCGGCGATGAACACCGTCTGCTTGCGCAGCGCCAGCACCGACAGGCCGAAGGCCGGCGCCCCGGCGCGCGCGTCGATGACGTGGCTGATCTCCTCGAACGAGGTGAAGAAGTCGCGGGTCAGGCCTGTCACCACCGCGTCGGCGTCGCCCATGGCGACCATGCAGGAGGCGAAGACGTTGCGGTTCTGGTTCACCAGGCGCTGGCAGTCGCGGTGCAGCATGCCCTTGCGCTGCAGCCGGCCGTAGAGGAAGTCGGTGTAGCGCTGGTTTTCCGTGGACTGGTACAGGCGGGCGTTGCGCACCTCCAGCGGGGCGCCCTGCGGCAGGCCCAGGGCCTTCATCTGCTCCGCCACCACCGCTTCGCGCCCGATCAGGATGGGCGTGCCATAGCCGGCGGAACGGAAGGCCACGGCGGCGCGGATGGTCCGCTCCTCCTCGCCCTCGGCGAAGACGACGCGGCGGGGGCTGGCCTTCACCTTGTCGAAGATCTGCTGCAGGCTGTCGGCCGTGGGATCCAGGCGCAGGCGCAGGGCCCGGCCGTAGGCCTCCATGTCCGTGATGGGACGCTTGGCCACGCCAGAGTCCATGGCCGCCTGAGCCACGGCCGCCGGCACCTTCACGATCAGGCGCGGGTCGAAGGGCACGGGGATGATGTATTCGGGGCCGTACCGCAGGCGCCGGCCGGAGTAGGCCGCGTCCACCTCGTCCGGCACGTCCTCGCGCGCCAGCTCGGCCAGGGCGTTGGCCGCCGCGATCTTCATCGCCTCGTTGATGGTGCTGGCGCGCACGTCCAGCGCGCCGCGGAAGATGTAGGGGAAGCCCAGGACGTTGTTGACCTGGTTGGGATAGTCCGACCGGCCGGTGGCGACGATGGCGTCGTCACGCACCGACTTGACCTCTTCCGGCGTGATCTCGGGGTCTGGGTTGGCCATGGCGAAGATGATGGGCTGGGGCGCCATGGTGGCGACCATCTCGGCCGTCAGGGCCCCTTTCACCGACAGGCCCAGGAACACGTCGGCTCCCTTGACCGCCTCCGCCAGGGTGCGGGCGTCGGTGCTGATGGCGTGGGCCGACTTCCACTGGTTCATGCCGTTGGTGCGGCCCTGGTAGACGACGCCCTTGGTGTCGCACAGGGTCACATTCTCATGCGGCACGCCCATGGACTTGATCAGTTCCACGCAGGCGATGGCGGCGGCGCCGGCGCCGTTCACCACCAGGCGGGCGTCGGCCATGGTGCGGCCGGTCAGATGCAGGGCGTTGATCAGGCCGGCGGCGGCGATGATGGCGGTGCCGTGCTGGTCGTCGTGGAAGACGGGGATGTCCATCAGTTCGCGCAGGCGCTGCTCGATGATGAAGCAGTCGGGCGCCTTGATGTCTTCCAGGTTGATGCCGCCGAAGCTGGGCCCCAGGTAGCGCACGGAATTGATGAACTCATCCACGTCGCGGGTGTCGACCTCCAGGTCGATGCCGTCGACGTCGGCGAAGCGCTTGAACAGGACGGCCTTGCCTTCCATCACCGGCTTGGAGGCCAGCGCCCCCAGGTCGCCTAAGCCCAGCACGGCGGTGCCGTTGGAGATGACCGCCACCAGGTTGCCCTTGGCGGTGTAGTCGTAGGCGGTGGACGGGTCCTCGTGAATGCGCAGGCACGGCACCGCCACGCCGGGGGAATAGGCCAGCGACAGGTCGCGCTGCGTCGTCAGGGGCTTGGTCGGTGTGACCTCCAGCTTGCCCGGACGGCCGCTGGAATGCAGCAGCAGGGCCTCGGCGTCGGTGACGCGCTTCTCGGTATCAGCCATACGTTCTCTCTCCACCGCGTGTGCGGGTCCGGTCTTGCGCCGGCCCTTTGATTGTCGGGCCGGTCGCTGCCGGCCCTTGTGATTTTTGCGCGCGATGGTAGCTGAGCGATCCCGGCGGGGTCACGGGCAAATCCGCCCCCGACCTCTGTTCCGCGGGCGGGGCTGCAATCGCGGGAGGTCGGGGGCGGTGCCGGATGCGTGCGGGGGCAGCGCATCCTTGGTTTGGCCCTGCCCATGTCGGGGCTGGCAGGGCCGTCAGCGGGGGCGGCGGTTTGGGGCAGGACCTCCCCCGTGACCATCCTTTTACGCGCGCCGCCCTTGGATCCCGTCTACCGTTCGCCTAGATTTTATTCGGCAGCCTTACCGACAGGGCATTGCCCGCGGCCCGTATAAGGGGTCATGTATGCACTTCGCGACATAGACGTCCCGGGTCACTCTTCAGGGGAACTGATGGACGAATCTGTCCAGCCGAAGCCGCGCGCGGGCGTGGCCTCGGCTTCCGACCCCGCTGCCGCGCCCATGGGTGGGCTTGTGGCGGGACAATTGCCGGAGCCGGGGGACGATGCCCTGCTGGCCCGCATCGCCCAGGGGGACCGGCAGGCCTTCGCCCTGCTGGCCGGTCGCCATGCGCCCAAGGCCATGAAGCTGGCCCAGCGCATCCTGGGCAACGCTGCCGACGCCGACGAGGTGGTGCAGGAGGCCTTGCTCCGGGTGTGGACGGGGGCCAAGAACTGGATCCCCGACGGCCGCGCCCGGTTCTCCACCTGGCTTCACCGGGTGGTGGTGAATTTGTGTGTGGACCGGCGTCGGCGTCCCGCCTTCGCCGGCCTGGAAGGAATACCGGAGCCGCCTGACCCCACGCCATCCGCGGTGAACGTGATGGCCCGGCAACAGACGGCCAAATTGGTGTCGCAGGCGTTGGCGGAATTGCCGGAAAGGCAGCGTCTAGCCGTCACGCTCTGCTATTACGAGGAGCGCAGCGCCGCCGACGCCGCGCAAATCCTGTCCCTGTCTGTTTCGGCGGTGGAATCGCTTTTGGCCCGGGCTCGGCGCGCGTTGCGGGCGCGTCTGTCCGGTGTGGTTCAGGATACGGGTGAGGTCTAGGGGGTTGGTCATGGCTGACAGGGAATGGTCCACGCTGGACGTGGAGGATATCGCGGCGCTGACCGCCGTTTATGGCGGCAATCCCGCCCGCTGGCCGGCAGACCGCCGCGCCGCGGCGGTGCGCGCGCTGGCCCAGGATGGGGCGGCGCATGAGTTGGTGGTGAGCGAGGCGAAGCTGGACGCGCTCCTGTCCATGGTGGCGGAGCCGGAGATCACGGCCGCCCGGGTGGATGACGTGGTGGCCGGCGCCCTGGCGCGGCTGGAGGCGGCCCAGGCCCCGGCGGCGACGGTGGTGCGGGGCCGCAGGCTGGAAACCTTCCTGCCCTCGCCTTTTGACGTGGTGCGCACGGCCCTGTCGTGGCTCGGCGTCCGGGCGCCGCAGGCAGGCTGGCTGGCTGGCGCCACGGCGGCCGGCATCATGGTGGGGGTCATGACCCTGCCGTCCGCCACCTTGACCGCCGCCGATGGCGGCGCCCAGACGGGCGCCACGGTGGAGACGGCGCAGGCGGATGTCACGGACATGCCCAGCCTGCTGTTCACCTCCTACACGGTGGAGACCCGCGCGCAATGAGTTCGTTTAGCCGGTGGCGTGGGCCCCTGCTCATCGCGTCGGTCGGCGTGAACCTGTTCCTGGCCGGCACCTTCGTTCCCCACCTTCTCAATCACCATGAGGCCGGTCCCGGACGTGAGCCCGGGCCCGCGCCGGGCATGACCTACCGGCCGCGCCCCCTGTCGGACATCCTGCCACCGGCGGATGCCGAACTGCTGCAGAAGGCGATGGCGCCGGACCGGGCCGATTTCCAGGCCCTGGAAAAGCAGGCGCGCGAAAGCTGGGCCGAGGTCCAGCCCCTGCTGGCGGCGGAGCATTTCGACGCCCAGGCTTCGCCGCCGCCCGCAGAA
>NZ_BACU01000575.1 GCF_000333275.1 Azospirillum sp. B4
CGAAGGCGCCGTTCAGGCGAACGGCGAAACGGTTGCTGAGCGGCGTGGTGTAGTCCGCCTCTCCCCGGGAAATGGCTGTAGCTCCCGCCTTCCAGCATGACGCTGCCTTCCGGCGTGAAACTGCGGTTGCTTGGTGATGATGTTGACCGTGCCACCCGGCTCACCGCGACCGAACAAGGCCGATGTCGGGCCCTTCAGGACGTCGATGCGTTCCACGCTGGAGACGTCCCTGGGACCGCCAAACCCCCGGCCATAATTGAAGCCGTTGACGAGGAAGCCGCTGGGGACATTGATATCGCCGGCGAAGCCACGCACGGCGAAACCGTCCCAAAGACCGCCATAACTGTTCTGGCGCGCCACGCCACTGACCAGGTCCAAGGCGTCGGAAAGCCGGGTGATGCCGGTTTCCTGCAGCGTGGCCGCGCTCAATGTCTGAATGTTCTGCGGGACGTCCTTGGCCGGGACGGTACCGACATATTGCTGTTTCTGCGCCGTGACCGTGATTTCTTCAAGGCCATCGCCTGTGGCCGGGGCCTGGTCTTCCGCGGCGCGGGCCACAGGCTGAAGCATCAGGTAAGCCGCGGTCGCGGCACAAAAGAATCGAAAACCGGAATGGCCCTTCATTTTCTCGCCCCCTGTTCTGATTTTAATGTGAAGGCTCCCCAAGAATTTTTTTTGTAGATCTTCCCCTTCGCGACGAACGTGCGCCATCGTGGAAGACGTCAGGAGAATGGACCCAACTTTCGCCCGTTTTATTAGGAATTATGGTGCCCGATCTCTTGGGAATCTTTGTTCGAAGACCGGGTTGTTTTCAGAGGGAAATATTGCGGCATCTTGCCAAACAGATGAATCTGCCGGCCCCCGATGGCAGGCGTCGCCACACCTATTCGGCGTGGGGCCTGAACAAATCCCCATAAAATCCGACGGTCTTCACGGTCACCGTGACAGGAACATCGCTGCGGTTATGCCAATACCAGCCGTGCGTGCCCTCGAAGGGGGCGGTGAGGTCGCCCTGTGCGGCTGAAAGCTCCTTTTCCTTCCAGTAGCTGGTGAACTCGTCACCGGCGTTCACCCGCTCGCCATGCATGTCCACTTTCACGGGCGCGCTCGCTTCCCAGCGGAAGATGAAATGATCGCCCTCCCGCATGTGGGCCTTGATCTCGGCGCCGGTGTGGGGCGCCAGGGTCAGGGTCATTTCGTCGCTGCGCAGGGCCGTCGTCTTTTCGATCATAGCCCGGTTGGGAATGGGAATGCCGGTCGGTGCCTGGGACGGGGCCGTCACCCCCTTTTCAGTCTGGCTCATTCGGGTCAGGCCGATGGCGGAACCGATCCCGGTCAGGTCGATGCCGCGTTCGGCCGGCAGCACGAACAGGGTCAGGATCAGGGCCGCGGCCACGCCCGCCCCCGCCGTCGCCTTGGTCAGGGTGCCGCGGGTGACCACGTATTGGTCCATGGAAGGGCTCGCCATGTCAGGCTCCTTGCTGGAAATAGCCCGCCAGCTGATAGCCGGTCAGCACAAAGCCGGCGGCCATAAGGGCGGCGTTGGCCAGGACGACGCTGTGCCGGAAGTTCTCGGTCTGGCGCCATAGGCTCATGAGGATGAGGATGACGCTCAGCGCCAGGAACTGGCCAATCTCCACGCCCACGTTGAAGCTGACCAGGTTGGGGATCAGCCCCTCCTGGGACAGCGCCAATTCCTGCAGTTTGGTCGCCAGGCCGAAGCCATGGAAAAAGCCGAAGACCAGGACAGCGGCGCGGGGATTGGGCGTGAAGCCCAGCACGGTCTTGAAGGCTCCCAGATTGTCCAGGGCCTTGTAGACCACTGACAGGCCGATGATGGCATCCACCAAGTAGGCATTGGCCCGCACGTCGGTCAGCACGCCCAGCAACAGTGTCGTGCTGTGGCCGATCGCGAACAGGGTGACGTAGCGGCCCACGTCCTTCAGCCGATACAGCAGAAAGATGACGCCGACCAGGAACAGCAGATGGTCATAGCCGGTGACCATGTGCTTGGCGCCCAGATAGATGTAGGGGACGATGTTGACGCCGTCGGCGCCGGTGATGAAGGCTTTGTCGGCGTCCGAAACGCCGTGGGCCCAGGCGGCCGTGGCGGTAAGGGCCGTGACAAGGGCGGCCAGCACAGCCAGCCGGCTCAACGCCTTGGCCGTGCGTGGGGTCGATGTGGAAAGCGGGGCTGCTGCCTGCATCGGGGGCCCCCTAGTTGATGGTGAAGGTGGTGCCCAGGCTGGTTTTCGTCGCGGTGTCGACGACCTGGACGGCGACCTGGGACTTGGCCGGGATGGTGGCGCCAGGCGCGTCAAAGCGGTTGCCGTCGGCGGGCTTCAGCGCCACCACCTGCGTCTTGCCGCCGGTGGTGATGCTGATCTGTCCCGTCATGGCGGCGGCCGTCACTGGCTCGTCATCATCGGTGACGTACAGCGCCACGGCGCCGGCCTTGTTCACCAGTTCGAATACTGTTTCGCCAGCCATCAGCACCACGCCGCCGTGCTGCGGCTTGGTGTTGCCATGCGCCAGGGCGGGTAGGGGGGCGGCCAGCGCCAGGGCGATCAGGGCCGGGGTGAGGAACTTCACGAGGATCATGGCGAGGCCTTTCAAAGAGAGGACCGGGTTCATTCCGGTGCGTGCTGCAGCAGGAAGGACAGCGTGGCCCCAAGCTCGATTTCGTCGTATTTCTTCGGATCGTCCGTGGGGGCCTTGTAGACCGCCTCGATCACGTTCAGGCCCTGGTTGCGCACCGGCAGGGTGACGGTGCCGTCGGCGGCCGTCTTCACCGGGGTGGCGTCGGGGTCGTTCACAAGGTCGTTGATGACCGATACGCCGGCGATTGGCTTGCCCTTGTACAGGACCCTGTAGGTCATGGGCGTGCCCAGCTTTTCTGGTATGGGGCCGACCGGAACGATTTGCAGCACCTGTCCCGGCAGGGCGGGGATGGGTTTCTCCAGCGGGCCGCGAACGCCCACCGTGTATTTGATGGTCTTTTCCGAATAGAAGGCGTTCGGCATTTCCTCCCGCGTCTTCTTCTCGAACTCCTCGCCCTTCATCCGCGACCAGATGCCGTTCTGCAGGACGGCGGCCACCAGGGTCGGGCGCTGCTCGGTGTCCAGGACCACCAGGGGACCCGCCACGCGCAGCTTGGCCTCGATTGGCTGGTAATTGGCGTCGTAGGCGGCAATGCCTTCGAAGCCGGGCAGACGCTTCACGGAATCCAGGTCGTCGGCGCCGACGCCATAGATCAGGGCCAACTGGCGGGCATGTTCGGCATACCAGATGGCGTGGGCGCCGGCGGGACCGGAGATGAGGGCGCTGGTGAGCGCGGCGAGGGCGATGGGCTTGAAACGACGCATTATCGATCCCCTGTCTTATGTTTTGACCCAGCACGCCTTTTGATGGCGGTCCCGTTCTTTTTAAGAAGGCTAACACCCCGGATTGACGGGATGGCACCGATTGCGGGGGGCCTGGCGGCAGAAAACCGTCCCGGGCCGGCGGGCGGGCGGTCGATTGTGCTTTGGGTTTACAGGATGCGCCGGCGGATGGCCGCAGTTGCCGTCCGCCGGCGCGCCCCGCTTGTCAGTGGCGGTGGTCGGTTTCCGTATCGCCGTTCTGCGATGCCGGGTCGTCATGGTCGTGGTGATGATGGTGGGCATGCCCCTGATGATCGTCGAGGGCGGCGGGGTCGGGCAGGCGCTGCACGCCGATGCCATGGCGGTAGACGTTCTCCGCCCCATACCATCCGGTGATTGCCACCAGCCCCATGCCGCCGGCCACGCACAGCAGCAACAGGGGATGGGCGCCCACAGCCCGCTTGCGGTCCAGCCAGGCGCCCAGCGACGCGATGGCCAGCACGGCCGCCGTGCGGTAGGCCCAGGTTAGGTGGATATGCACGTTCTCATGGCCGGCCAGATCCATGGCGGAGGTGGTCATGGCCCGCTGTCCCGTCAGGATGGCCGCCAGTGCCGCCACCGTACCCAGGCATAGCGACCAGCGCGCGGCGGTGGTCAGGGCTGGTGCCCATCCGGTCTTGTGCCGGACGGATGCCGCCATGAAAAAGAGGAACGTCAGAAGGGGCAGCGCCACGGCGAAATGAACCACCGCAGGGTGCCAGTTGGGTAGGATCTCCGGCATGGCTCAACCCCCGTGGTCATCGGGGCCGTAGCCCGTGGGCATGGCGGCGTCGTCCGGCATGACATGATCGATCCAGTAGGCACCGGCCGGGGATCTCCCCAAGGCGAACATGACCTGGGCGCCGGGCCGCAATCCGGCCAAGTCGATCCCCGGGGCCACCGGGAAGTCCATGGTCATGCCGGGCCAGTTCAGGGCGGTGATCGGGCCATGTGTCAGAGTAACGGTGCGGCGGGCGGCATCCACGGCGTTCACCGTGCCGGTGCCGATCGGCGTCTTGTCGGGCGTCTTGCCGGAATGGTCGTGGTCCATTTGAGGCGGGGCCGCCGCCAGGGCTGGCGCGTGCGTGATCATCAGCGCCGCCACGACGGCGCGCGCGAAGGTCTTCGGGATCATTTGATTCTCCCAGGGAATCTGGACTGGGCCGTCGATTGCGGAACGGCCGGGGTGGGGCGTGGCCTTACAGCCGGATCACGCCCCTGGGAGGTTCAAGTGGGGGAAGGGAGGTGATGCCGGTCCCGTTCGTATGCGCCGGCGATCCTGGCGCTCGCGCCTGGCCCGCCAGCCAGTCCGGTGCAGCCTGGGGGCTGAGTGCCGCCCCGTGGCAGGCCATGGCGCAGCACGGGGAGATCCCATGGCAGCAACAGCCGTCCTGGCATCCAAGGTCCCGCACGTCGGCCACCAGGACGGAGGGCGCCACGACGGCGACAGGGGCCGCCGCGACCTCGATGACAGTTTGCCGTCCCACGCCATGGGCCTGCGCCCGGCCAGCCCATCCGAGGACGCAGGCGGCGATGCATAGCAGGACGAAGAGTTGTGGGACCGAACGGAGGCGCATGCCGGCACCATAACGGTCCGGTGCCGGGTGTGCAAAGGCGCATCGCAAGGCGCCGGCACCGATCCGTCACAACGGTATATCGTGCTGCGCCGATGCCCGCTGACGCGGAAGCCTGCCAATCGGAGCGATAACAAAGGCGCCATCATGTCGCGCGTTGGCGCTAGGCTTTTATGAATCGCGCCGGCCGGTATGCCGACCGCAAATCCAAAAACCTTAAGCGACAGGGGGCCTCCATGACTGTCTTGCGGCCGAAGTTCATCACGTTCGACTGCTATGGCACGCTGATCAACTTCGAGATGGCGCCGGTGGCGCGGAAGGTTTACGCCGACCGCCTAGCGGGGGAGGCGCTGGAAGAGTTCTGCCGTGACTTCTCCGCCTACAGGCTGGACGCCGTCCTCGGCGCCTGGCGGCCGTACCGCGATGTGGTGGTCGAGGCCCTGCAGCGTGCGTGCAAGAAGGCGGGGGTCCCGTATCGTGACGCCGACGGCGCGGCGCTGTATGCCGCCATTCCGACGTGGAACCCCCATTCCGACGTCGTTGAGCCGCTGAAGCGCGTCGCGGCCGAGTTTCCGCTCGTCATCCTGTCCAATTCGATGGTCGATCTCATCCCCCACAGCGTCGAGAGGCTGCAGGCGCCATTCCACACGGTCTGCACGGCGGAGGAGGCCCAGGCCTACAAGCCCCGGATGCGCGCCTTCGAGTTCATGTTTGACACTCTGGGCTGCGGGCCGGCGGACGTGCTCCACTGCTCCTCCAGCTTCCGCTACGACTTGATGACCGCCTATGACATGGGCATCACCATGAAGGCCTTCGTCAACCGGGGGCACGAGCCGCTGAACAGCTACTACCAGGTCCACGACATTCCCAACATCGGCGGCCTGCCCGGGCTGGTGGGACTATGACCGCGAAGGCCCTGAAGGGCCTGGTGGGGGCCCCAGTGGGGGTCCCGGTGGGGGCCGTTGTTGATCTGCGGGCCTATGCGGCCGGCACGACCCCTGCGGCCGACTGGATCGGCGGTCGCGCCGTGCCGGCCTTTACCGACGCCGCGGCCACCGTCGCGGCCCTGGCGCCGCGCGGGGAAGGGCGCGTCGATGGCCTGTTGGCGGACGAATTCGTCCTCGTTCTCGACGGTGGGCTTGAAATCGACAGCGATGGCGGCCGCCTCTCGCTGCGGGCGGGCATGAGCGCCGTGCTGCCAGTGGGGACAAGCTTCACCTGGCGGGCCGCCGAGGGAACGCTGCTGGTCATCGCCAGCTGCCCGGCGGCCCAGCCCGGGACGGCGGAGACGCCGGTGACGATCGACCAGGCCGCGCCTCTCTCGCCCTCCAACCCGCCGCTGGCCGAATTACTGGTCGGCCCCACACCGTCCTGCCGGAACCATTCCGATTACTGGTCGGCCAGTCGTGAATTCGTTTGCGGGACCTGGGATTCCACGCCCTATCACCGCAGGCAGATGCCCTATCGCCATATCGAACTCATGCATCTGCTGGAGGGCAGCGTCACTTTCGCTGGCGCCGGCGGCAGCGTCACCTTCTCCGCCGGCGATGTCTGCCTGGTCATCCGGGGCGATGGCT
This sequence comes from Azospirillum sp. B4, assembly GCF_000333275.1. Lineage (GTDB taxonomy): Bacteria > Pseudomonadota > Alphaproteobacteria > Azospirillales > Azospirillaceae > Nitrospirillum. The sequence continues at coordinate 6,553 of NZ_BACU01000575.1, forward strand.
GCGCGTGGATCAGCGAGACGCATGTCAAAAAGGTCTACGCGACGCAGCGTCCCGCGTGACCATCGCGGCGGCCACGCGCCCGGACCGCCGGCGCCTCAACCACTGGCGCGCCGCCACGGTATCTTATATCGCCTTGCGTCCATGTCGCCGCATGACGGTGGCGCGGTTCGGCGACATACGGGAGAAGTTGCCGGCGGAGGCTGGCTTAATAAACGGCAATAAAGTCATCGCCGACAAACACGGGGAACGGGACATGGGCCAAATCGCGTCGGTTGGATCTGGATCATTTGTGGTGAGTGAAGCGTCCGCGAAGCGCACGACGATGGCGCGGCCGCGACTTCAGAATATCGACGCGCTGCGCGGGCTGGTCATGGTCTTCATGCTGCTCGACCATGTTCGCGAGACGTGGTTCCTGTATGTGCCCGTCGCCGATCCGGTCGATGCCCGGACGGCCGCGCCGGCGGTGTTTCTCGCCCGTCTGCTGGTCAGCCTGTGTGCGCCCATCTTCGTCGCGCTCACCGGTCTCGGCGTCTATCTGTATGCCAGCAATCACACCAGGGGCGAAACGACGGCTTATTTGGTGAAACGCGGCCTTCTGCTGATGGCGATCGAGGTGCTGATCCTGTCGCCCATTTATTGGGGCATATCGCCGCCGATGCTCTGGCTGCAAGTCATCTGGTGCATCGGTGTGTGCATGATCGTGCTGGCGGCCTTGATCCGGCTGCCACGCCCCGCGTTGATCACCCTAGGCCTGGTCATCGTCTGTGGTCACAATCTTCTCGATCCCATCCACCTCACCCCCGATAATCCGTTGTTCATCCTTTGGGCCGAGCTGCATCAGCGCGATTTCATCTCGCTGCCGTTCGGCCTCGTCGCGAAAACGAGCTATCCCATTCTTCCGTGGATTGGTGTGATATCGCTGGGCTATGGCATCGGTCCGTGGTTCGAGGCCGACATTTCCCCGGAAACGCGCCAGCGCCGTCTTCTGACGCTTGGTTTCGGGATGATTGCCGCCTTCGTCGTATTGCGCGCGCTCAACATCTATGGCGACAAGCCGTGGTTCGTCGTCGACGGTGATCCGCTGCGCACGATGATGAGCTTTCTGGCGCTCACCAAATATCCGCCGTCTCTTCTCTTCCTGCTGCCGACCTTGGGCGTCGGCGCGGTTCTGCTCGCCTTGCTGGACCGCGTACGGGACTCCGGCTTCGTCGGTGTGCTGTCGGTGTTCGGTGGGGCGCCGATGTTCTTTTACATCGTCCATCTCTGCACGCTTCGTATTCTGTATCATATCGCCTTCGCGATCTGGGGTTCGAACCACGGCACCGTGTTCGGGGTTGGCAGCTACGGCTGGGTGGTCGTCTGGTATCTCGGTTTGATAATTCCCTTCTACGTGCCGACCGCGTGGTTCTCCCGCCTCAAGAGGCGCCGTCGCGACATCGCCTGGCTGAAATACTTTTAAGGCGGGGGGCTTTAACCAGCGCGCGCGTGGCGGCCCCTTCCTGATCCGGCATTGGACCCGCTTGATCGCGCTTTCCAACCGGTCGCCCAACCGATCGTCGGCATGCATTTCCAAGAATCTCCAAGAGAACCCAGGATGATTGAAACCTTATCCAAGCCGCCCGCCCATTCTGGTCAGATGACCCTTGATGCGGCTGAGACCCCGGCGCTGGTGCTTGACGTGGCGCGGTTCGATCGGAACGTGGCCCGATTGAAGGCGCGTTTGGCGCATCTCGGCGTTGGCTTCCGACCGCATGTGAAAACCGCCAAATCGATCGACGTGGCCCAGCGCCTTTTCACGGGTGACCTGGGGCCGATCACCGTTTCGACAATAGCTGAAGCGGAATACTTCGCCGCCGCGGGTGCGACGGACATCGTCTATGCCGTCGGCTTGGCGCCGAAGAAGATCGCGCGGATACGTGACCTTGTGGCCCAGGGCGTGGACGTCGCGGTACTTATCGATACCGTCGAACAGGCCCAGGCCCTTGCCACGACGGCACGGGACGGCGGCGCGATGCCGGCGGTGTTGATCGAGATCGATTGTGACGGCCATCGCGGCGGGCTTTCCCCCGGTAACGCCGCGATCATCGAGATCGCGGATATTCTGCGGGCAGGGGCGGTGGAGGTCCGGGGTGTGCTCACCCATGCCGGGGAATCCTACGCGTGCCGGGGAGGTGTGGGCCTGGTGGAGGCTGCCGAGGGCGAGCGCGCGGCCGCGGTGGCCGCCGCCCAGGCTTTGCGCCGCCACGGGCACGCGGCGCCGGTGGTCAGCGTGGGCTCGACCCCGACCGCGCATTTCGCCCGCGATCTCGATGGTGTGACGGAAGTGCGCGCCGGTGTCTTCATGTTCTTCGATCTCGTGATGCATGGCATCGGTGTCTGCGCGGTCGATGACATCGCCGTCTCGGTGCTGGCCACCGTCATCGGACACAAGCTGGAAAAGGGCTGGATCCTGATCGACGCTGGCTGGATGGCCATGTCTCGCGACCGGGGGACGCAACGCCATCCAGTTGATCAAGGGTACGGCCTCGTCTGCGATGTCGACGGTGTGCCGTGGCCGGATCTGATCGTGGATGATGCCAGCCAGGAGCATGGGATCATCAAGGTCCGGCCCGGCAGCGCCGCCGCGTTGCCCGACCTTCCGGTCGGTGCACGCGTGCGTATTCTGCCCAACCATGCATGCGCGACGGCGGCTCAGCATGGGGCCTACCAGGTGGTCACAACCGGCAGCCGCGACATCGTGGCGGCGTGGCCACGGATGCGGGGATGGTGAACCTCATGGAGATGAAGATAGAGACGTTGGAACCCGAGGGCCTTGCACGGCCAGGCGGCCACTACAGCCATGCCATCCGCTATGGCGGCTTGGTCTTCACGGCGGGCCAACTCGGCGTGCGCGCGGACGGCTCCCATACCGCTGATTTGGGGTTCGACGATCAGGTCCGGCAGGCGCTGTCCAACGTGTTGGTGGCATTGCGCGCCGCCGGCGCCGGGCCCGGCGATATTCTCAAGGTCACCGCCTACATCGTCGGCGTTGAGAATTGGCCCCGCTTCAACGCGGTCTATGCCGAGATGATGGGGGACGCGCGGCCGGCGCGGACGGTGGTTCCGGTCGGCGAGTTGCATTACGGCTATCTGGTCGAGATCGATGCCGTGGCGGTGTGTGGCGCGACCGGCGCCCGGGAGGGCGCGATGAACATGATCTGATCCCAGCCTTCAGGTTTTCGATGGGCCGGCCATTCCGGCGAGCCCTGGTTTCCCGTCCATCGTCGGCGCCTACCGCCGTCAGGATCTGGTGCGATGACATCTGGAATGAATTCGGTTGCGGCCGGGGATGTGAATCCGGGGCGGGCGCTTTATATCGACGGGGCATGGGGGCCGGCGTCCGGCCCGGTGTCGTTGCCGGTGGTCGACCCGGCAAGCGAGGCTGTGATCGCCGAACTCGCGGCGGCGACCGCCGCCGATCTCGACCGCGCCGTCGCGGCGGCGCGCGCGGCCCTGCCGGCGTTCAGCGCCACGCCGGTCGCGGATCGGCGCGCGCTGCTTGAGCGCATACACGCGCTGATCCTGGAGCGGGCGGAGCCGCTGGCCCAGGCGCTGTCGCGTGAGATGGGTGCGGCCATCAGCCATGCCCGCGCCGCCCATGTCCCCCTCGCGGCGGCGCACGTCCGTGCGGCTGCCGATGTGCTGGCGACCTATCCGTTCCTGACCATGCGGGGCACCACCGCCATCGTACGCGAGCCGATCGGGGTCTGTGGCCTGATCACGCCGTGGAACTGGCCGCTGTACCAAATAACGGCGAAGGTCGCCCCGGCCCTGGCCGCCGGATGCACCGTGGTGCTGAAGCCCAGCGAGTTGTCACCGCTGAACGCGTTGCTGTTCGCCGAAATCATGCACGACGCGGGCACGCCGCCAGGTGTCTTCAACCTGGTCAACGGCACCGGCCCGGAAATCGGGGCGGCCATGGCGGCCCATCCCGGTATCGACATGATCTCGATCACCGGTTCCAACCGGGCCGGCGTGCTGGTCGCCCAGGCGGCGGCGGTGACCGTCAAGCGGGTGACCCAGGAACTGGGCGGCAAGTCGCCCAACGTTTTCCTGCCCGATGCCGATTTCCCGCGCGCCGTTCCGCTGGGTGTCATGGCCGCGTTCCGCAATGTTGGCCAGTCCTGCAGCGCGCCCACCCGCATGATCGTGCCCCGGGCCCGAATGGCGGAGGTGGAGGCCATCGCCCGGGCGACGGCGGGGGCCATCATCGTCGGCGATCCGTCCGACGGGAAGACCGTCTTGGGCCCCATCGCCAACCGCGCCCAGTTTGAACGCGTCCAGGCCATGATCGCCGCAGGTATCGCGGAGGGTGCCACTTTGGTCTGCGGCGGGCCCGGGCGTCCGGAGGGCAGGACCCGCGGCTTCTATGTCCGCCCGACGATCTTTTCGGGCGTCACGCGCGCGATGAGGGTCGCGCAGGAGGAAATCTTCGGGCCTGTCCTGTGCGTCATGCCTTACAACGATGTGGACGAGGCCGTCGATATCGCCAACGACACGGTCTTCGGGCTGGGCGGTCACGTCCAGGGGGGCGATATCGAACGCGCGCGCGATGTCGCTCGCCGCATCCGCACCGGGCAGGTTCATCTCAATCATCCCGCCTGGGATCCCCACGCGCCGTTCGGCGGCTACAAGCGGTCGGGCAACGGCCGGGAATACGGGGTCTTCGGTGTCGAGGAGTACCTCGAAACCAAGGCCATACTCGGCTACGCCTGACCTTCGTCTCATGGGAGATCGCATCGCCATGTCGGCGCCTCTACGTCTCATCCAGTCCTCCCCCGCCTTGCCCACCGAGGCCGACGCCGTGGTGATCGGTGGCGGCATCGTCGGCGCCTTCGCCACCTATTATCTCGCGATGCGGGGCCTGAAGGTCGCGCTGGTCGAGAAGGGCGTGGTCGGCGGTGAGCAATCGAGCCGCAACTGGGGCTGGTGCCGGCAGCAGAACCGCGATGCGCGTGAACTGCCGATATCAACCAAAAGCCTCGATCTTTGGGACCGCTTCGCCGCCGACAGTGGTGAGGATGCCGGATTTCGACGCTGCGGCTTGTTTTATCTGAGCAACGACGAAGAGGAACTGGACACCTGGGCCCGCTGGGGCGCCTTCGCGCGGACGGTCGGCGTCAGCACGCGGATGCTCGATGGCGCCGAGGCGACCGAACGGGGCGGTTTCACGGGGCGGCGTTGGCGGGGGGGCGTGTTGGCCCCGACCGACGGCATCGCCGACCCCGGGCTCGCGGCCCCGGCGGCGGCAAAGGCGGCGATGCGGCACGGCGGCACCGTTCATCAAGGCTGTGCCGCGCGGGGCATCGAACTGGCGGGCGGCGCAGTGAGCGGCGTCATTACCGAAAAGGGCACCATCCGTACGAAGCTGGCCATACACACCGGTGGCGCGTGGGCCTCTTCCTTTTGTCATCAGTTGGGCATTCGCTTTCCCCAGGCATCGGTGCGCCAGTCCATTGTCGCGGTGGCCAGCGACCAGATCGATTTGCCGGACGCCCTTCACACCAAGTCGGTGTCGATCACGCGCCGTGGCGACGGGTGTCATACCCTGTCGATCAGCGGGTGGGCGCGGGTCGATCCGACGCCCCAGTTCTTCCGCTTCCACCGCGAATTCCTGCCCATGTTCCTGCGGCGCTGGCGCAGCCTGTCGCCGGGGGGGCTGGAAGGCTGGCGCTCCGGTCATGAAACGGGCTCCCGCTGGACCGTCGATCAGTCGACGCCGATGGAGCGGATGCGTGTTCTAGATCCAACGCCGGATCCGCGCACGGTACGCCTGACAGTGAAGCGGGCGGTCGACCTCGTTCCTGCCCTTAGGGCCGCTCCAGTCATGAACACCTGGGCCGGCTATATCGATAGCACGCCCGATGGCGTCCCAGTGATTGGTGGGATACCCGACGTCCCTGGCTTCATCCTTGCGGCGGGATTCAGTGGCCACGGCTTCGGCATCGGACCTGGCGCGGGGCACCTGATCGCTGATCTTGCAACGGGTTCCACACCGATCGTCGATCCTCGCCCTTATGCCCTATCACGCTTCGACAAGGGCGAGAAAATCGATGTCGCGGACTTCTGAGTAGTAGAACTAGCGCGACAGCGTCGGCATTCAGGGCCGACGATGCGGTATTTCGAGCAGAGAAGCAGCTGACCCTGCGCCATTTTCTCCGCCATCTGACATAAGAGCCGCCAGACAGTCCGAATAGCATCTAATTCTAAGCAGCCAGTCGAGGAACCTTTCGCTCAGTTAGGCGCAAGTCTGCCGATAACCCGGCCTCCGTAGGGAGGCCGGGTTTTTGCTGTGCGCTCGCGAACGCCAGCAATGCAAGCGTTCGGCCTGGGCCGTGTTGCGCCTTTGACGATGGCTGCGGAAGCTTGGCTGGAACTGGTTGGCGGTCGCCTTGGTGCAGGAGATACGGTCGAAGGCGAGGTGCAGCTTGTGGGCCTTGATCAGGTTCTCCGCCTGGATCCGGGCACAATAGACCTTCTCGTACAGCGACTTGGGCTGACCGGTCAGATTGGTGACGATGAAGCGGCTGTCCACGCCCTGGGGGAGGCATCGATGCGGGCGATCACCCGGCGCTCGGTCTTCCAGGATTTGGCGGCGTAGGGGAATTCGGTGCGGCGCCGCACCTTGTCGCCGACGGGGACCACGCGGCGCAGCAGCACCTTGTTGCCGGCCAGACCGAAGACATAGCCGACCCGATGACGCTCGCACCCGCGGCGAAGCCGCGTCATCCGTGCCGAAGGCCTCATAGATATGGATGGGCATGAAGCAGCGGCTGTCGTGGTGGGCATTGAACAGGCAAAGCTGCTGCAGGCCCTAGGCCCGGTCCTCGGTGTCGTCGATGTCCAGGATGATGCGGCGGGGAACGGTGGCGAAGCTGTCGCAGAACAGTTCCACCATGGCCGCCATCATGCGCGTCAGCGCCACCGGGCCCGGCAGGTTCTCCAGGCGCGTCATCGTCGGCTGCGAGCGCAGGTCCAAGGGGGGCTTCTGGTTCCCAGACCCCGCATCTGGGGAAGGGCCCTTCGCCCCTTTTCCCTCGCGAGTGCTGGGTGCCGTCGGGTGGTTCCGCGGCGCGCTGGCGCAACGCCAGTGCGTATCGACGCGCCCGCTCTGGCGCCCATTCTCAACCAGATGCGGGCGCCTGGCCCGAATAGGATTGCGATTGAAAGATTGAAAGTACGCACTCAGTGGTATTTATAAAATATCGCCATGGTTTATTGTTCCTATGGTCGCTGCGGCAATTAATTCATTGTATTTCCGGTATAAATCCGTCCTGTAGAAATATTATCTGTAAGTAAAATCAGAAGATATCGTCTTTGGGGCGCGGAAATCTATCACTCTTGGGGATTTTCACATGGAAACATTAAGCGATCACATTTTGCCGGTGTTGCGGACCATGCCTGACGGGCCATTCCGCGCACCGCTGCTGAGGGGCTTTGCCAATCACAAGGCGGAATTCGCCGTTATCGAGAACGGTTTCCGCGACCTGACGTCGCGACGGCACGATGGTGAAGCCCTGCGCCGCTTCTTTGGAAGCTGGAGCCAGACCAACAACAGCGCCATGACCGTGGCGGGTATCAGCAACAGGCTGACTTTAAAGCTTCATCGCGGCGAACCCGTGCTGGACCAGCAATCTCTGCTGCAGTCCCTGGTTTCCCTGCATCGCATCATCGACGAAGACCTGGCGGTGACGCACAAGATCCTGCATTCGAAGATGTTCCACACCATGGCGACCGATATCGTCGGTGACGACGCCTGGCTCCAGACCCGCTACATCGACAGGAGCGCCGCCGAATTCAAGACGTGGAAGGACCACATGTCCTTGCGCGAACCCGATATCGCGCTGGGCCTGCTGACCACGCTGGCACATGAAATTTACACGCATGGTGAGGTGGAGTTCATCCTGCCCCTGTTCCGACAGTGGCTGATTGAGCACTTCCACTATACGGAAGAAGACACGGCCCGCCCCCTGCGCTGGATCAGCGTGCACTGTGGTGGCACGGAGAAGAACCACTTCTTCCATGCGCTGAATGCCCTGAACCATTATGCGCGGGCGTTCGACGTCGACTGGGAGGCCTATGATCTGGCCGGGATCGTGGGCCAGTATCTGCAAAGGAAGGCGGCCGTTCTTCAGGCGCTGTTTCCTGCCCCCGTACATGTTCATGAACATGCGTGAGGGACAATTCCCCATCCTGGTTGAGACGGGTGGCGCCGGGGTGGGGGCGCCGCTTCCCATGGTCGGCGGATTGCGCCATGGGGAGGTGTGTTCCGACCGTGCCGTCGCCCTTTCGACCGCCTATCGCGACCGGATGCAGGCGTTGGCCGGCTTGCTGGACATTGCCTTGCGGGCGGTGGTGCAGCGGTATTTCCTGGATGGCCGTATCCGGGCCATCTATTCCTTGCCGCCGGATTTGGAGGGCATCCTGAGGCTGGCCGCGCCCATCCCTTATCGCGTGGGATGGTACAGGCCTGACTTCATCCTGGACCGGGACGGCATGGCGCGGATCTGCGAGATTGGGGCCCGCTATCCGCTGAACGGCTGGATGGTCAGCCGCGCCTGGTCGCGTGGGCAAACGGATTTCTGGGATGATCTGTGCGCGCCCTACAGGCCCGGCCAAACCGTGGCGCTGGTCCATGCCAGGGAACCCAGCGGCGAGATCGACTATCTGTCGGACCACCTGCGGCGGACGGGCGTCGGCTTCATCGCCGCACGGCCGGGCGATCTCAGCCTGCTGGATGGGCATCCGCATGCCCAAGGCCGGGCGCTGGACCATCTGATCCTGCAGTTGGACCGTAGCGAGTTGCCGGCGCTGGACCCCGCTGTCCTGGCCCACATCGTCGCCCACCGCGCCTATTTCAACGATGTGCGGACCGTGATCCTGGTGCATGACAAGCGTGTGCTGGCGGTGCTGTCGGATGCCGCCATCATGCGTGACGCCATGCCGGCGGACCTGTATGCGCGGCTGCGCCCGCACCTCATCACCTCGGTCTGCGCCCGTTCGGCGGTGGAGGCCGAGCGGCTGCTGCGCTACGACGGGGATTGGATCGCCAAGCCCAGCAGTGGCGGGCGCGGCATCGGCACCCTGGTCCGCTCGGCCTGCGGCGAGGCGGAGTGGGCCGAGCGGGTGCGGCGCGACTGGCCGCACCTGATGTTCCAGCCCTATCTGGACCAGCTCGACTTCAAGGATCCGGATTTCCCCGGCCCCATTCACATGGTCGGCATGCTGCTGTGCCGGGATGCCCATTGCTATGGCAATGGCATGTTCCGCGGGTCGACCGACGCGGTGATCAACCTGCATCAACAGCGGGGTAAGCTCTACCGGTGCGAGGTGGCGTCATGAGCCTGTCGGTCGTCATTCCACTTTATAATCGGGAAGATTACGTCGAGGAGGCCTTGGCCTCCCTGGCAAGCCAAACCCATCTGCCCCACGAAGTGATCGTGGTTGATGACGCCTCGACCGACGATGGCGCGCGGGTGGCCCAGGCGGGCCTGGATCATTTGGCCGCGCTTGGGGTCGCGCGGACGGAATTGCTGCGTCTACCGACTAACGGGGGGCCCAGCGCCGCGCGTAATCGTGGCCTGGAGCGCGCCAGCGGCACGGTCCTGGCGTTCCTGGACGCTGACGACCGCTGGCGCGACGACTGCTGCAGGGAAATCCTGCGCTGCTTGCACGGGTACGGCCTGGATCTGCTGGTGCTGGGGTTCGTTACCTCGAGGCCAGGCGATTATTTCCCGGACCTGGTCGCCCTACAGGATCAGGTCGTGCCGCTGGAGGGGGCGCTGCATCGTTTGCCCCGCGTGACGGCCAGCGCCAGCCATCCGGACTTCTTCATGGGGCGCGCCAGCAACGTGGCCGTGCGCCGCAGCGTCATCGGAAATGAGCGCTTCGCGGAAGGTCGTCATGTGAATGAGAACATCGATTTCTGGTACCGCGTCGCTAAGGGCGTCATCAAAGGCGGCGGCACCCCAGCCCGGGTGGGGTTGCTGGCGGAGCCACTGATCCGCTACCGGATCCTGGCTGACAGCCTGTCGCACCGGCGGTGCGATGATTGGCGCCAACTGCAAGTTCCGCCCAGCCTGGAACGTTTCCGCGCCAGCGGGGATGTTGAGGACCGCCAACTGTGCCGCACCTTGGGACAACGGTGGCTGACCTTCGCCATGGACAGTCTGCCGGACGATGCCCAGCGTGCCGCCTTCTGCGGCGCCCACGGCGCCCTGCTGAGCCATTTCGATATCGACCTGCCATTGTTATGGAGGGCGGCATGAGCCCGGATGCTGGCTGGATCGGGTCCGTGGGCGGCGAGGGCCGCAGCGTGGACGACATGATGGCGCAGGCCTTCCAGAGCGCGCGCCGCCATCCCTTCTGGCGCCACCTTTACCAGGAGTGCGACGATTGGCGTGACGCGCCGGTGTGCCAGAAGGGCGATTTGCTGGCGGCGCTGGACGGCTTTTCTCCGGCAGGCGAGGACCGGGGGATCTACCTTGTCCGTTCCGGCGGCAGCGCCGGCGGCGGCCCCCTGATCTTCCCCGTGGACATCGCCGAGAACCATGCCCAGCGGCAGGCCTTGGCCGAGCATCTGCTGGCCCGTGGGGTGTTCGCGCCCCGTTCGGTGGTGCTGAACCTTTTCGCCTACACCGGCCTCTATCGCACGGCGGCAATCGTGGATGACCTGCTGGAGCGGTGTTACGCCACCACCTTGCCCATGAGCGCGCAGTCCCCGTATGGCGACATGCGGGCGGCGGCGGAGTTGTTCCAGCCGACCCATATCGCGGGCACACCGTCCGTCCTGACCTTGTTCGCCAACTGGTGTGAGGGATCCGGCCAGCCTTTGCCCCGTATTCCGCAGCTGCTGTATGCGGGCGAGCTGATGCGTGACAGTGTGCGCGAGCGTCTGTGCCGCACTTTCGACATCCGCCAGATCTGGTCCCTGTACGGTGCGGCGGAGACCGGCATCTGGGCGGTCTGCGACGCCACCGCCACTCCCGGGTGGTTCAGCATCCTGCCGCGCATCGTGGTGGAGATCGCTTCGCCGGATGCGGAAGGGGTCGGCGAGATCGTGGTGACCAATACCTGGCGTGAGCGGTTTCCCCTGTTCCGCTACAGCCAGGGCGATGTCGGCCGCATCGTGATCCGCGATGGGGAACGCCTGCTGGAGGTTCGGGGCCGGCGGCCGCGCACCTTCCGATTTTATGAGATAAGCTACGACGATAGCGGTTTCGCCGCCGTGGCCGAGGGCTGCGCCGCCTGGCAGGCGGTCCTGGATCTGGGGGCCGGGGGCTGCGACCGGCTGGGCCTGCATGTCGTCTGCGACGACCCGGCCATCCTTCCCGTCGTCGCCGAGCGCTTGCGCCGGCACATGAAACAGGATGAAGGCGTCGACACGACCTACGTGCGTGCGGTCACCTTCGCCGATCTTCACATCGACCCCACGACGGCCAAGACGGCGACGCTTGTCGACCGGCGCCGGTGAACCTCCCGGGATGTGCCCCATGGAAAAGATAAACAGTCTTTTGGTGTATGAGTGGACAGCGTGGCGGGGGTATCTGATCAGCTACCTCGCCGGGGCTCATTGCACGGCGGAATGGGATGATGACTGGGAGGTGCTGGACGCGGCGTGCGGCCCGGACATCCGTGCGGTCCTGTTCCATCACCGCCTGTCGAACGCCGCCTTGTTCCCGCGCCATCGCCCGGCGTTTGAGCGGAAACTGGCGCGGCGGGGGATCAAGGTGCTGAACGCCGGCCGGGCGGACATGCGCAAGCGCACCCTGCATACCATGTTGGAGAATGCCGGCCTGAGAAGCGCCCGCGCCGCGCGTGAGGGTCCGGCTGACCAGTTCCTGTTCGCGAAGACCGACCTGAACTATGGCGGCGAGGCGGAACGGGCCTTGCCCGCCCACCTGCAACCATTGTTCTCCGCCCCGGCCGACTGTCCCATTCGCGGCTGGGACGACTATCGGCTGCTGCGCCGCGACGAGGTCAACCCGGCCTGGTGGGACGATCCCCACCTGGTCATCGAGAACTTCATCGCCCACGACGACACGATCTATCGCATTTATGGCTGCGGCGACGCGTTGGTCTGTATCCGCGCCCACAGCCCCGACCTGATCAAGAAGGAGATGGAGCGGCCAGGCGACCGCTGGGTCTGCATCGATCGCCGCCGCCTCGCGGCTGTGGCCGATGACCACGAGGGATTCCCCAGGGACATGTGGCGGCAGTTGGCCGGCTTCGTCGCGCGATACCCGTTCGATTACTTCTGCCTGGACATCATCCATGACGGCACCCGGCATACCATCATCGATCTGAATTTGACGCCTTATTACAACACCCGACCGCCCACGGCGGAGTGGTTCGCCTTTTTGCGGTGTGGCCTTCAACGGCTAGCGTCTCCGACCCTGGAGGAGGTTGTCTGATGAGGACCATATCCGTCTTGATCGCCGCTTTTCGCGCGCGCCGCTGGTTGGGCGACTGCCTGGATGCCGTGTTCGCGCAGCCCCTGCCGGCCGGCTGGCGCCTGCAGGTGCTGTTGGGCGTCGACGGCTGCGACGATACGCTGGATTACATCGGAACGGCGCCTTACCCCGCCCTGCAGAAGGTGCACCTGCGGCGCAATCGTGGCACCTACGTCACCTTCAACACCCTTATGCAGTACGCCGAGGGCGACCTGATCGCCCGCTTCGACGCTGATGACGTGATGTTGGACGGCTATTTGCGCCGCCATATCGAGGCGCAGGAAGAGGGCGCGGACCTCACCTTCTCGTGGAGCGTTTACACCGACGAGGACCTGCGGCCGACGTCCTCCATACCCGCCTTGCCGGACTACCGACCCGAGAGCGGCCACCTGCGCAAAGGCTCGCACGGCCAGTTTGTTGCCAAGCGGCACGTGTGGGAGAGGCTGGGCGGGTTTCGCGCCTGGCCGTGCGGTGCTGACACCGAATTCCTGATCCGCGCCGAGGTGGCCGGCTTCCGGAAGGCTGTCCTGGAAGAATTCCTCTACCTGCGCCGTACACATCGTGGGTCGCTCACCGCCCATCCCGAAACGAACTATGAGTCCAACACCCGGATGCGGTTGCAGAACCTGACCATCCAGTACCGGGAGGAATACAAGGCGGGGATGCGATCGGTCGCGGTCGAAAGCGAGGTGGAGCCGTCGGCAATCCTGCTGCGACCCGAAGCGGTAGCCATCCCCACGAGCCCCTACGCCTGTCCCGTGCCGTGAGCGCGGTTCAGCGAAAAACGTGTGTGAGTGTGCCACCATCGCCAAAAGGCCGCAGATGGCGAATGGATCGTCGCAAAGATTGTGCGATGCGGTTGCGCTAACAGAACCCGAGAGCGCCAAGTCCTGAACCTGACCAGACGAGATCTGACCAGTTGGCAGATCGCTGCCACGCTGGGTGCTTCGGAACTGACCATCCGCAAGCACCGCCCCAACATCATGCGCAAGGCCGGGCTGACCTCGACCGCCCAACTGATCGCCTACGCCCAGGGTGCCACCGCTCCGCAGGTGCCGCCGCCACCGCTGGCCTGGGACGTCTTGGCGCCGTATGGGGCGGAGGTGGTGCGCTATGTCGCGGCTGGCCTGAGCAGCAAGGAGATCGCCCGCCTTATCGATATCAGTCCGCCTCAAGAACGCAGTTCAATGTGAGCCGTAATGGTTAAGTATGCGCCAGGGCCGCTGAATGACCTGCTGTTGTGGAACCTCTCTGGGTGACGTTCTGACAGGTCAGATAGTGTGACGGGGCTTTACGACCCGCCAGCGCGCCGCTAGGATGGCGGCATATCGCGCCAATCCGGCTGGCGATGCAGGAAAGAGGCATGTCAATGGCCATGTCAATGGAAAGCCCACGCCCGCAGGCACGCGCTGCTGCGCATACGCTTTTGGTTGATCGGGCTCCGCTGCCCGCCGTCCAGCCGCAGGAGGAGAATGGCGCGGGAATTCTGACAGGTCACATGTCCTTCCAGGGCGGCGCCCTGGTTGTGCCGGACACCGGGCGCCCTGGCCTGGACCTGCCCGTGGTGCGCAAATGACGGAGCCCATCTTCACCTTCCGCGAAGGGATGGCGCCGCTGCTGATCTCCTTCCCCCATGTCGGCATCCGGGTTCCGGACCGGATCGCCGCCCGCCTGGTGCCGGAGGCCCATGGCCTGGCCGACACCGACTGGCATGTGGACGCGCTGTATGACTTCGCGGACGGCGTCGGCGCTTCCATCCTGGTGGCTGGCTACAGCCGCTATGTCGTGGACCTCAACCGCCCGGCGGATGATGCCAACCTCTACCCCGGCCAGGCGGGCACCGCCCTGGTCCCGGAGGTGATGTTCGATGGTACGCCGCTGTACCTGCCGGGGCAGGGGCCGGACGCGGTGGAAAAGGGGGAGCGGGTGGGCGCCTACTGGCGGCCCTACCATGCCCAGCTGGCGGCTGAGCTGGAGCGGATCAAGGCCCGGCACGGCTATGCCCTACTGTGGGATGCCCATTCCATCGCCGCCGAGGTGCCGCGCCTGTTCGATGGCCGCCTGCCGGACCTGAACCTGGGCAGCAACGCTGGTGCGGCGTGCGAGGGCCCCATCGCCGATGCCGTCTTCCAGGTGGCGAGGGCCAGCGATTACAGCGCCGTGCTGAACGGCCGCTTCAAGGGCGGGCACATCACCCGCCACTATGGCCGGCCGGCGGAGCATGTCCACGCCCTGCAACTGGAGCTGTCGCAGGATACCCATTTGGCTCCTGGCCTGGTGCCGGCGCTGGACCCATTGCGCTGCGCCCAGCTGCGTCCGGCGCTGCGCCGGATGATCGAAACCTTTCTGTCCCAGGCGGCCCGCCATTACGCCATCGCTTGAAGGTGGTTTTATAGACTATTGATTTCGTTCGGGAGTTCCCGTGTCATGCATACCTTCACCCTGGTTCCCGGCCACCTGACCCTGGCCGACCTGCGGGCCACCCTGGCCGGTCCCGTCCACCTGGTGGTGGACGACGCCACCCTGACCCAGGCGGAGAAGTCGGCCGCCACGGTTTCCGCCGTCATGGCCGCTGGCGACACCGCCTATGGCATCAACACCGGCTTCGGCCTGTTGGCCAAGACCCGCATCGGCAACGACCAGCTGTCGCAGCTGCAGCGCAATTTGGTGCTGAGCCATGCCGTTGGCACCGGCCCGCTGCTGGACGACGCCATCGTCCGCCTGATCCTGGTGCTCAAGATCTCCAGCCTGGCGCGCGGCTTCTCCGGCGTGCGTGGCAGCGTCATCCAGGCGCTGGTGGCCCTGGCCAACCACGGTGTCTATTCCTGCATCCCGTCCAAGGGCTCCGTCGGTGCCTCGGGCGACCTGGCGCCGCTGGCCCACCTGGTGGCGCCGCTGCTGGGTGTGGGGGAGGTTCGCGTCGATGGCCAGATCCTGCCCGCCACCGAGGGCATCAGGCGCGCGGGGCTGGAACCCATGGAACTGGGCCCCAAGGAAGGCTTGGCCTTGCTCAACGGCACCCAGGTGTCCACCGCCCTGGCGCTGAATGGCCTGTTCGCGACGGAGCGGGTGTTCCAGGCGGCCTTGACCACCGGCGCCCTGTCGGTGGACGCGGCGCGCGGGTCCGACACGCCGTTCGACGCCCGCATCCACGCCCTGCGTGGCCAGAAGGGGCAGATCGACACGGCGGCGACCTACCGCCGGCTGCTGGACGGCAGCGCCGTCCGCGCCAGCCACCTGGAGTGCGAGCGGGTGCAGGACCCCTATTGCCTGCGCTGCCAGCCGCAGGTGATGGGTGCCTGTCTGGACCAGTTGCGCATGGCGGCCGGCACCCTGCTGATCGAGGCCAACGCCGTCACCGACAACCCCTTGGTTTTCCCCGACACCGGCGACATCCTGTCCGGCGGCAACTTCCACGCCGAACCGGTGGCCTTCGCCGCCGACCAGATCGCACTGGCCCTGGCGGAGATCGGCAACCTGTCGGAACGGCGCATCGCCATGCTGGTGGACCCGCACCACAACGGTGGCCTGCCGGCCTTCCTGGTGAAGGATGGCGGCATCAACTCCGGCTTCATGATCGCCCACGTCACGGCGGCGGCACTGGCCAGTGAGAACAAGGGCCTGGCCCATCCCGCCTCGGTCGACAGCATCCCTACCTCGGCCAACCAGGAGGACCACGTCTCCATGGCCACCTGGGCGGCCCGCCGCCTGATCGAGATGGCCGACAACGCCGCCGGCATCGTTGGCATCGAGGCGCTGGCCGCCATCCAGGGCCTGGAATTCCACCTGCCGCTGAGGACGTCGGAACCGCTGGAGGCGGCCCGCGCCAAGCTGCGCGCCGTGGTGCCGGCCTACGACCAGGACCGCTACTTCGCCCCCGACATCGCCGCCGCCAAGGCCTTGGTGGTGAAGGGAGATCTGGGCGCGGGGCTGGAGTTCTAGTAAGAGGGGCCGGGACGGGCGGCGGAAGCGGGAGGAAAGCGGGCCTTGACCACCACGGAGGAACGCCTGAGCGAACGGGCCTACCAGGCCTTGCGCGCCGACATCATGCTCTGCCGTCTGACACCCGGGCAGCGGGTCAGCGAGGCCCTGCTGGCCGAGCGGCTGGGCTTCGGCAAGGCGCCCGTCCGCACCGCGCTGGCCCGCCTATGCCAGGAGGGGCTGATGGCGGCGCGGGCGCGCAGCGGCTTCACCGTGGCGCCCATCACGCCGGAAGACATCATGCACTGCTTCCAGGTCCGCCTGGCCCTGGAGCCTATGGCCGCGCGGCTGGCGGCGGGGCGGCTGACCGCGGCGCATGTCCGCCGGCTGGTGCGGGCCACCACCATCACCGTGGAAGCGGACGATCCCGACCAGCACCGCAAGATCCTGGAGGCCGACCAGGACTTCCACGAGACCATCGCCGAGGCGTCGGGTAACCCGCGCCTGCAACAAATCCTGCAAAACCTGTACGAACGCGGGCAGCGCCCCCTGTACATGGGCATCCCCCAGTCCGAAGGGGCGGAAGCCTACCGCGCCGGCAGCCAGCCGGTGCTGGCCGCCCTGATCGCCGGCGAGGGCGAGAAGGCGGCGCAATTGCTGTATGAGCACGTCTACACTGGCCAGGCTTTCGTCATCGAGGCGGTGCTGCGCCAGTACCCGTCGCCGGATGAGGATGGGGTCGATTAAAAATTTGATATGGCCCTGGGTCCGGAATGGGGACGGGGCCGCCAGAACGTGTTAGGACGGGGATAACGGATATGGCAGGGCCCCTGACGCGCCTACGCCATGAATGGGGAAAGGGTCGGGCATGGGGTTGTTCACGGTGAAGCCGGTCGATGCGCTGATCGCGGCCGGTGAGGGAAAGCATGGGGCCGCGAAGCTGACGCGCGGCCTGGGCACGCTGGACCTGATCCTGGCGGGCGTGGGGTGCACGGTGGGGGCCGGCATCTTCGTCATGACCGGATCGCAGGCCGCCACCCATGCCGGCCCGGCCGTCGCCATCTCCTTCGCCTTCGCCGCCCTGGCCTGCCTGTTCGCCGGGCTGTGCTTCGCCGAACTGGCCACCGTCATCCCCGTCGCGGGCAGCGCCTACAGCTACACCTACGCCACGCTGGGTGAGATCGTGGCCTGGCTGGTCGGCTGGAACCTGGTGCTGGAATACATGATCAGCGGGTCGGCCGTGGCCGTGGGCTTTTCCGGCTATCTCAACGCCTTCCTCGGGCAATGGGGGGTGCACCTGCCCACCAACCTGGCATCGGCCCCCTTGTCCTACTCCGATGAGAAGGGCTTCGAATGGACCGGGGCCCTCATCAACGGGCCGGCCGTGTTCATCATCGCCCTGTGCGGCGTGATCCTCAGCCTGGGCATCAAGGAAACGGCCCGCTTCAACAACATCTCCGTCGCCATCAAGGTCGGCGCCATGGTGCTGTTCGCGGTGGTGGGCATCTTCTACGTTGATACCGCCAACTGGCATCCCTTCATTCCCGAGAACACGGGTGAGGGCGCCTTCGGCTGGTCCGGCGTGTTCCGCGCCGCCGGCACCCTGTTCTTCGCCTATATCGGTTTCGACGCCGTCTCCACCGCGGCGCAGGAGGCGCGCTCCCCCCAGCGCACGGTGCCGCGCGGCATCCTCGGCGGCCTGGCTGTCTGCGTGACCCTGTACGTGGTGGTGGGCCTGGTCATGACCGGTCTGGCGCCTTACACCATGCTGGACGCGCCCGAGGCCATCTTCATTGCCATCCATCATGCCGGGCCAGCCCTGGCCTGGCTGGGCATGATCATCAACCTGGCCGCCATCCTGGGCCTGGGCTCCGCCATCCTGATCTGCAATTACGGCCAGATCCGTATTTTCTACGCCATGGCGCGTGACGGCCTGATGCCGCCGTCCTTCGCCTCGGTCAACCCCGAGCACCACGTGCCATGGCAGGCGACGCTGTGGGTGACGGTGGTGGCGGCCATCATCGGCGGCATCGCCCCCTTGGACGTGCTGGGCGACCTGGTGTCCCTGGGCACGCTGATGGCCTTCGCCCTGGTCTGCGTCGCCACCCTGGTTCTGCGCGTGCGCGACCCGCACCGCCCGCGCCCCTTCCGTGTGCCCTACCTGCCGGCGGTGGCCGTCATTGGCGCCGTGATCTGCGTGGCGCTGATGGTTTCCCTGGGCCTCAGCAACTGGATCCGCTTCGGTGCCTGGAGCGTGCTGGGCCTCGCGATCTATTTCGCCTACGGCATGCGCAATTCCGCCCGCCAGCGGCTGGCGCAGATGGCGGAGTGATCAGCCGGCGGAAAGCATGAGGGCCGGTTCGGCAGCGTTCCCGCCCATACGCCGCCAGCGATTTACGGCGCCACGATCAAACGAAACAAACACTTCACCACCCTTGTCACGTCCGTCTGTCGCGATGACCCCATCGGCGAAGTCACCCCCGGCACGTAAAAATGCGATGCCCGCTATCAGCGCCGGCCTGTCGATGACGATTGTTTCGACAAGAAGCAGGCGTTCCAACTGATCCGATATGTCGGACATGGAGAGGCGATACACACGTCGTAATACCCATACCGCCTCACAGACTGTGGGCAAGGGAATGACGATCCGTGTCGCTTTGACCAACAGGGCCCGCGCCAGCGTCGCCTGTTCGGGGTCATCATCAATGAAGACGCGGACGAGAATATTGGTGTCGATGGTGATCTTCATCGCTCGCCAGCCCAGCCGGCGGCGATCGCTTCATTCATCTCTTCGATGGTGAGTACGGGCTGGCCGGGTCGTTTCAGTGCACCGAACAGCTCCGTTATGGCTAGGCCCGGTTTGGCATGGACCTGGACCCGGCCGTCCGGCAGCAGATCAACCACGACCTTGTCGCCAGGCCCTATGCCCAAATGCGCCAGGACTTCCTGCCGCAAAGTGACCTGGCCCTTGGCCGTTACCGTCAGTTCGATGGACATGGGATGCATCCCTCATCTGGGAAACTTCCCCTATAGTAAGGCTTTAGATCCTTACTCGCAACCCAGCGACCTCACCCCTCCCAATCCTGGTCCAGCCGGCGGCTGGCCAGGAAGAAGAACAGGGCGCTCAGCAGGTAGAAGCTGAGGCCGATCAGCATGGAGTAGCGCAGGGCTTCCGTGCCGAAGCGGGGGGCCAGGAAGTCGGACAGGCGGCCGAAGAAGAAAATGCCGAAGCCGATGCCCACCAGATTGTTGACGAACAGGAAGATGGCGGACGCCGTGGCCCGCATGGCCGGCGGCACCACGTGCTGCACGGCGGCGATGATGGGGCCCAGCCAGGCAAGGCCCAGGGCCAACGGCAGGGTGCACAGCGCCGCCACCAGCCACAGCGTGTCGGCGATGAAGCCCAGGGCGTAAAGCGGCACCGCGATCAGGAAGGCGATGGCCGGCACCAGGGGGTAGGCCGCCTTGGCGCGGCCGCCCAGCCGGTCGGCCAGGACGCCGCCCCGCCAGATGCCCAGCGTGCCGGCCACCAGGCTGCCCGCGCCCAGCAGCAGCGACACGTCCGCCAGCTTCATGCCGTGCATGCGGGCCAGGAAGGACGGCATCCAGAACGCCAGGCCGTAGCCCAGGACGGAGCAGGAGGCGGCACCGGCGGAGAGCAGCCAGAAGGATGGCTTGGTGCGCAGGATGGTCAGGACGGCCGTCAACGGCACGGGCTCGGCCGCCCCCTTCACCGCGTCGAAGGCGCCGCGCACCGGTTCCCGCACCGCCAACAGGAACAGGGGCACCATCACCAGGCCGGCGACGCCGCAGACGGTGAAGGCCAGGCGCCAGTTGACCGCCGTGGCGATATAGCCACCCAACAGGATGCCCAGGGCGCTGCCGAAGGGGATGCCGAAGGAATAGACGGCCAGGGCGCGGGCGCGCTGGTGCTTGGGGAAATAGTCGCTGATCAGGGAATAGGCGGGGGCGACGCCGCCAGCCTCCCCCACGCCCACGCCCATGCGGCAGAGGAACAGCTGCCAGAACAGGCTGACCTGCCCGGTCAGGGCGGTGAAGCCGCTCCACAGCGCCAGCGACACCGCCATGATGCGCACCCGGTTCAGGCGGTCGGCAAGGCGGGCGATGGGGATGGCGAGGAAGGTGTAGAACAGGGCGAAGGCCGGTCCGCCCAGCCAGCCCAGCTGGGTGTCGCTCAGCCCCAGCTCCGTCTTGATGGGCAGGGCCAGGATGCTGAGGATCTGCCGGTCCACGAAGTTCAGGGTGTAGACCACGAACAGCGCCGCCATCACCAGGACGCGGTATCCCGGCCGGACCAGGGGGGTGGGATGGGCGGCGGCGGTCTGTTCCACGGTGGTCTCGCTCATGACTGTTGTATCGCCTTCTCTACCATGAAAGCCCGGTGGCGCCCTTGAGGTGCATGCCCCCAAGCGGCGCCGCCGTTGATGCCCGATCTAGAAGTGCAGGCCAACCGTGCCGGTGACGGTGCGCGGCGCCCCGTAGTACGCGGCGAAGGAGTTGGCGTAGGTGGCGCCGCCGAAGGGATAGCCGCCGATGCGGTAGCGCTCGTCCGTCAGGTTCTTGGCGTGCAGACCCACCTGCCAGTGGTCGTCGGCCGAGGTCCAGACGAAGTTCAGATCAACCAGGGTATATCCCGGCTGGTCCAGGATGCTGGCCGTGTCGTACAGCTGGGTGAAGCTGCGGTAGGATACGGTGGCGGCGGAGTTCAGCGTGCTCTTGTCATCAAAGGGCAGCAGATAGGACAGGGTGAAGCCCGTGGTCCATTTCGGCGTGTTCTGGAAGCCGCGCAGGTTGGCTACGTCCACGTACTGCTTGCTGGTCAGGTCATAGGACAGGAACTTGTCGAACTGCGCCAGGGTGTAGCCGACGTTGGCCTGCGCCGTCAGCTGGCGGGTCAGCTTGGCGACGGCTTCCAGTTCCAGGCCGTAGATGTGGCTGGACCCGACGTTGTCGACGAAGCTGGCGATGCCGGTGCTGGTGGGCACCTGGGTGGTCACCTGCTGGCCGGTGTAGTTGGAGTAGAAACCCGCCATGTTCAGGGTCAGGCGGCGGTCGAAATAATCGCCCTTCAATCCCACCTCATAGCTGTCGACCGTCTCGGGGTTGTAGCCCTTGATCGTGTCCGGGGTCAGCACGGCGTCGCCGCGCATGTCGAAGCCGCCGGACTTGAAGCCCTTGGAATAGGAGGCATAGCCGGTGATGTCGGGCGTCAGCTTGTAGCTGACGCTGGCGCGGGGCGTGAATTCGCCGAAGCTGCGGTCGTTGGTGTAGTTGGTGCGGATGGAGAAGGGCGCCTGCTGCTTGCCGCCGAACATGGGGCTGCGGATGCCCAGGTAATAGGCGCGGAAGACGCTGCCCGTCTTGTCGTCGTTGGTGTAGCGGGCGCCCAGCGAGATCTTCAGGTCGTCGGTGATGTCGTAGCTGAGGTCGGTGAAGCCGGCGATGCTCTGCGTCTTCACCGTGCCGGAGGTCAGAATGCTGAGGCCCAGGTTCTGCACGTCGGTGTCGAAGGCGCCGGCGGCGGTGGCGTCCATATAGTAGATGCCGGCCACGCCCTGCAGCCGCTCTCCGGTATAGACGGCCTGGACCTCCTGGCTGAACTGGTGGTCCTTGTACCAGGCCGGCACGTCCAGGTAGGGCTGGGGCAGGTTGTCGAAATCGATGTTGGTCTGGGTGTAGCCGTCGCGATAGGCGCTGATGGCCTTCAGGGTCCACTGGTCCGACACCGCCCATTCCGCCGTCAGCGACAGGCCCCGGTTGGTCACGAAGTTGTGGTCGCCCACGCCGGCCATGGTGTCGTAGTCGCTGGCCAGCGGCGGGGTGCCGGTGGGCGTCGCCGTCTCGCGATGGCCGCTCTTGGCGTTGGACATGTCGTTGGTCTGGTCGGCCGCCACCTTGATGGTGAATTTCTCGGTGGGCTTGAATTCCGCGCTGATGCGGCCGGCCACCACGTCCTTGTTGTACTGGTCGGCGCCGGTATAGAGGTTGTGGCCGTAGCCGTCGTGCCGATAGATCGCGACGGCGCCGCCGATAGCGAACTTCTCGCTGAGCGGCGTGCTGCCGGACAGCACGACGTTGTGCTCGTTATAGCTGCCGATCTCCACCCGCGCGTTGGCGGTGGGCTGGTCGCCCAGGTCGCGGGTCACGTACTTGATGGCGCCGCCGATGGTGTTGCGGCCGTACAGCGTGCCCTGGGGGCCGCGCAGCACCTCGATGCGGTTGACGTCGTAGATGTCCAGCACGGCGCCCTGCGGGCGGGCGACATAGACGTCATCGACATAGAGGCCCACGCCAGGCTCGAACCCCCACAGCGGGTCCTGCTGGCCCACGCCGCGGATGAAGGCGATCAGGGTGCTGTTGGAGCCGCGCGCCACCTGTACCGTGGTGTTGGGCGACTTGTACTCCAGGTCCGTCAGGTTGACGGAGCCCTGGGCCTGAAGCTGCTCGGCGGAGAAGGCGCTGACGGCCACCGGTACGTCCTTCAGGTTTTCGGCCCGGCGGCGGGCCGTCACCACCACCTCCTGCAGCACGTCGCCATCGGCGGCCGTGGCATCGGCTGTGGCCGCCTGCTGCGCCCATGCCGCATCCCCCAGAACCAGACCCGCGACCGTGACACCCAACACCCAGCGTGCAGCCTTGCTCATTCCCTTACCCTCCCGTCCGTTCATTATTGACCGCCGTTTCCCACCCGGGTGGGCAGGCCGGCGGCGAAGCCGGTGATGATCTCGTTGAAGCGCGCCGGCTCCTCCAGATGCGGGGCATGGCCGGAGGCGGCGAAGGACACCTGCCGCGCGTGGGGCAGGGTGGCCGCCAGCCACCCGGCCGTGCCGGCGGGGTAGAGCTGGCTCAGGGCCCCGCGCACGATCAGCGTCGGCAGGCGCAGGGCCGGCAACTCGGCCCGGAAATCCTGGGCCAACAGGTCCAGCCACAGTGCCGCCATGGCGTCGGCGTCGCAGGCGGCGACCTGTTCCTCCACCCAGCGGCGCAGGTCCGCCCGGAGGCTGCCGGCGGCGAAAATGCGCCGGGCGATGCGGGGGGCGAAGGCCGCCCAGTCCGTGGCCAGCATCCGGACCGCCTGGGGGCCGCGTGCCTGCACGGCACCACGCAGGCCCCAGGGCCAGCCGGCGTCGTTGCACAGGCGCGGGCTCATATCCACCACCACCAGGCCGGCCACGCGGCCGTCAGCGCCATCCAACAGGGTGCGCCAGGCGACCATGGCCCCCATGGACCAGCCGACCAGCAGGGCGCCCCGCACATCCAGTTCATCCAGCAGGGCGCGCAGGGCATCCGCCAGGGCCCGCACCGTGGGCCGCGCCGCCGGTGAGCCGCCATCCGTTTCCCCATCCCTGTGGTGTCGGGGAAGCTGGCACGGGGCAACACCGCCCGGCAAGTGATGGTTCAGGGCGCCGGGGAAGCGCCCCTAGCTGCGCAGCACCAGGCGGGAACAGCCGCCACCGGCCGGCTGCACGTCGCTGGCCAGCCCCGCCAGGGTCAGCATGGCCTGCACGTCCAGGATGGTGTCCGTGGACCGGGTCAGGGTCAGGCTGACGTTGCGGCAACCCATCTTCCGGAAGCGCGTGACCGCGTCCAGGATCTGGCGGGCGGGGGCGGAGAAACGGGGCGGCGGGGTATCAAGGGTGCTGGGGGTGGCTGCCAAGACGGCGGCGGCCATGCCGGGTTCCGGATTGGGGGCTCCGGTCGCCTCATGCGGATGCATGCGAGGTCCCTGGTTGGGGTTCGCCCGGGAACGACCCCGGACAACCAGGATATTGCGACCAAATGAGGCTTTTCCGCGACCGTAAAGTTGGGCCTGCGGCCGATTTTCCCATCGGGAGATGGCGTGGCTGTCCAAGTTAATGCGAAAGGACTACACCTCGCTTCCGGTAGCGCGGCCATTCTCTGCTACGTTGCCCCGACGTGCGTTTCACGAGGATGCCGCTTATGCAGACAACAGGCATGCTTAGTAGGGAAAACGCCGGTGATTGCCTGACCATCCTGGCCGTCGCCATCACGGCGGCTTTGCCGGTATGGAGGTTTAGCGTCGAGTACGGGTGGCTGGAGGTCGCCTTCGGTCGGTTCGCAATGTTCTTCTGGCTGGCAGTCGTGGCCTGGGTGATCTCGGTGATCTGCGCCATCCGTTGGCAGCGGCGCTGGTGGCTACTGCTCACCGCACCCGTCGTTCTTTATCCCGTGATGGGGGCCGCCGTCTTCATGGCACACTGCGCCCAGGGTGACTGTCTGTAAGGCTCCCGCCAGGGCCCGAAGGCCCCGGCGGGGACGATGCTACTTACAGCAGCTCAGCGATCTGCACGGCGTTCAGGGCGGCGCCCTTCAGCAGCTGGTCGCCGGCGACGAACAGCTGGATGGAGCGGCCGCTGGGGTCGCTGATGTCCTGGCGGACACGGCCCACCAGGATGTCGCCCTGGCCGGAGGCGTCCACCGGCATGGGGAAATAGTTCTTCTCCCAATCGTCGACGATGCGCACGCCCGGCGCCGTGGCCAGGATGTCCTTGACCTCCGCCGGGGTGATCGGCCGCTCGAACTCCACGGTCAGCGCCTCGGAATGGGCGCGCAGTACGGGCACGCGCACGCAGGTGGCGGAGATGCGGATGTCGGCGTCGCCGAAGATCTTCCACGTCTCCTTCACCATCTTCATCTCTTCCTCATTGTAGCCGTTGGCCGGGTCGACCTTGGCGTTATGGCTGAAGAGGTTGAAGGCGTAGGGGTGGGGCAGCACGGTGGGGGTGAAGGGCTTGCCCTCCAGATAGGCCCGCGTGCCCTCCCGCAGTTCCTCCATGGCGGCGGCACCGGCGCCGGACGCCGCCTGGTAGGTCGCGGCGATGAAGCGCGTGATGCGGTTCTTGGCGTGCAGCGGCCACAGCGGCACCAGCGCGATGATGGTGGAGCAGTTGGGGTTGGCGATGATGCCCTTATGGCCCTTCACCGCCTCCGGGTTCACCTCCGGCACCACCAAGGGGACGGCGGGGTCCTGGCGGAAGGCGCTGGAGTTGTCCACCACCACGGCGCCCGCCTTGACGGCGATGGGGCCATAGACCTTGGAAATGGAGCCGCCGGCGGAGAACAGGGCGATGTCCACGCCCGCGAAGCTGTTCTCGTCCAGGGCCTGGACGGTGATCTCCTTACCCTTGAAGGTCATGGTCTTGCCGGCCGACCGGGGCGACGCCAGCAGGCGCAGCTCGGACAGGGGGAAATCACGCTGCTCCAGGCACTCAAGCAGCTCGACGCCAACGGCGCCGGTGGCGCCGACGATGGCAACGACGGGCAAGGCCATGACCTTAGATCCTCAAAACGGAAGGGTGAAACATATGGAACGAGAGGCGCCATCCTCTTGTTCGTTTCGTACCCTCGTCAAGCGGACGACTCGCAGGGCTGCCCTGTCTCGGGTCGCAACCTAAGAAAGATTATTAGCGGGAAGATGAAGGGCCCCGTCAGCGCAGGGCGAGGACAACAACCGCCACGGTCAAGGCGATGATGGCGGCCCATTGCCAGCCGCCCCGGCCACGCCCCAGGCGGGTGGCCAGGTCGTCGATGCTGCGCGGGTCGATGGGCAGGCCGCCCTTGTCCAGATGCTCCGCCAGCCGGTCGGCATGACGCAGCAGCAGGGGCAGCTTGGACGCGGTGGCGCTGATATTGCGCACGGCCTCCGCCAGTCGTGCCTCCGGCCCCCGGTTCTCCCGCATCCATTCCTCGATCAGGGGGCGGGCCACTTCCCACATGTTCAGGCGGGGGTTCAGGGCGCGGCCCACGCCCTCCGCCGTCAGCATGCTTTTCTGCAGCAGCAGCAGCTGGGGCTGGGTCTCCATCTCGAACTGCTCGGTCACGGCGAACAGCTGGGCCAGCAGCCGGCCGACCGAGATGTCGTGCATGGGCTTGTTGTGCACCTGTTCGCCGATGGCGCGGGCCGCCTGCATGAACAGCTCGCGCGACTGGTGGGCGGGCACGTAGCCGGCATCGAAATGCACGTCGGCCACCAGGCGGTAGTCACGGTTCAGGAAGCCCAGCAGCATGTCGGCCAGATACAGCCGCGTCTGCCGGTCCAGCCGGCCCATAATGCCGAAGTCCACCGGCGCCAGGTGGCCGGACATGTTCACGAACATGTTCCCCGGGTGCAGGTCGGCATGGAAGAAGCCGTCGCGGAACACCTGGTTGAAGAAGGAATTGGCAGCCTGGCGCAGCACGTCGTCGGGGTCGAAGCCCGCCGCCCGGATGGCGTCCACCTGGTCCACGGGGATGCCGTGGATGCGGTCCAGGGTCAGCACCCGCTGGCTGGTGCGGTCCCAGTCCACCTTGGGGATGTTGAAGGTGATGTCGCCCTTGAAGTTGTCGGCCAGCTCGGATGCGGCGCTGGCCTCCATGCGCAGGTCCATCTCCATGCGCACGGTCTCGGCGAAGGTCTCCACCACCTCCACCGGCTTCAGCCGCTTCAGCCGGGGCAGGACGCGCACCGCCAGGCCGGCCAGCCAGTACATCAGGTCGATGTCGCGGCGGAAGGCCAGCTCCACGCCGGGGCGCAGCACCTTCACCGCCACCTCCTTGCCCTCCGCCGTCACGGCGAAGTGCACCTGGGCGATGCTGGCGGCGGCCACGGACTCGGGCTCGAAACTCTGGAAAATCTCGCCCAGCGGCCGGCCCAGCTGTTCCTCGATGATGGCCACGGCCTGGGATGTGGGGAAGGGCGGCAGCCGGTCGCGCAGCAGGGCCAGGTCTTCGGCCACGGCGTCGCCCACCAGGTCGGACCGGGTGGACAGGGCCTGGCCCAGCTTGATGAAGCTGGGGCCCAGCTCCTGGATGGCGGCGGCCAGGCGCTGGCCCTTGCGACCCGGCGCCCGGTTGTTGTTCATGCAGCGCAACAGCATGGCCACGCCCGGCGCCACGTCGCGGAACTCCTCCGGGAACAGGGCGCCATGCCGGCCCAGCGTGCGCCCGATGATGTACAGGCGGCGCAGGTTGCGCAGGATGCGAAGCATGGTCAGACGCGCCAGGCGGAATGGATGGCGGCCACCCCACCCGTCAGCGGCCGGGCGCGGGCGTGGCTGAAGCCCACGGCCTCCAGCCGGCGGCACAGCGCATCGCGCTCGGGGAAACGGCG
>NZ_BACU01000574.1 GCF_000333275.1 Azospirillum sp. B4
GTTGGATGCGCTGGAATTGTTCCCGGGTTCGGCCCGACAATGTGGGGGCCAGGGGTTGTCCCTGGAACAGCACTTGGCCGCTGGCGGGCGCCACCAGGCCGGCGATGACCCGGGCCAGCGTGGACTTTCCGGAACCGGATTCGCCAATGACACCCAGCGTCGTGCCCTTGGTGATGGATAGGGTGACGTCGCGCAGGACCGGGATCTTGGGCACGCCCGCTTCCACCCGGCCATAGCCCGCCGTCAGGCCGCGCACCTCCAGAAGCGGGGGCGCCTGTTGGGGGGCGGGGCGGTGGGGCCGGGCCTGCGTCGAGGGACGTGCCGCCGCCATGAGGGTGCGGGTATAGATGTCGGCCGGTTTCTCCAGCACCTGGCTGGCGTCACCGGCCTCGCGCACCCGACCCCGTTGCAGCACCACGATGCGGTCCGCGACCTGCGCCACGACTGCCAGATCGTGCGAAACGTACAGCGCCGTGGCGCCCTGTTGGCGCACCACCCGCTTGAAGGCGCGCAGCACGTCGATCTGGGTGGTGACGTCCAGGGCGGTGGTCGGTTCGTCCAGGATCACCAGCTCCGGATCCGTCATCAGGGCCATTGCGGCCATCAGTCGCTGCAATTGCCCGCCCGACAGCTGGTGGACATAGCGCCCGCCGATGGCTTCCGGCTCGGGCAGGGCCAGGGCGCGGAACAGGCCCACGGCCTTGGCCTCGGCCGCCGGCCGGGATATCAGGCCGCGCCCCACCGCCGCCTCCACCACCTGGTCCATGATGGTGCGCGACGGGTTGAAGGCGGAAGCGGCGCTTTGCGCCACATAGGCGATCCGGTTGCCGCGCACGGTGCGCAACTGCGATGCGTCCAGGGTCAAGATTTCCGTGTCGCCCACCCGCACGCCTCCGCCCGCGAGGCGGCAGCCCCCCCGGGCATAGCCCATCAAGGCCAGGGCGATGCTGGTCTTGCCCGACCCGGATTCCCCAATCAGCGCCAGCACCTGCCCTCTGGGGATGGTGAAGTCCACATCGTTGACGATGGGCGTTTCCTGGCCGCCAGCGGCTGGCGCGGTAATCCGCAGGCCTGAAACCTGGACATGATCCTGCGCGGCGCCCATCTCAACGCCCTCCAGTGATGCGCCGGCCGCGCCCCGGCAGGGCGTCGATCAGCAGGTTGACGCCGATGGTCAGCGTGGCGATGGCCATGGCCGGCGCCAGGATGGCCAGAGCGCCGTCGCCCAGGCCGGAGATATTCTCCCGGACCAGTGAGCCCAAGTCGGCGTTGGGCGGCTGCACGCCCAGGCCCAGGAAGCTCAAGCCTGAGAGCAGCAGTACAATGAAAACGAAGCGCAGGCCGAAATCCGCCAGTACGGGATGGATCATGTTGGGCATGATTTCCGCGGTGGCGATGTACAGCCGGCCCTCGCCTCGGGCGTAGGCCACCTGCACGTAGTCCATCTGATTTAGATTGATGGCCAAGGCCCGGGCGATCCGGAAGGCCCCCGGGGTGTAGGTCGCCGCCGCGATCAGCAGCAGCAAGGTCAGGGACGACCCGAAGGCGGCGACCAGCACCAGGGCGAACACCTTGCTGGGAATGGATATCAGGGTGTCCATGAAACGGCTGATCACCTCATCGACCCAACGGGGGCAGACGGTGGCGGTCAACGCCAAGCCGGCGCCGGTCGCGCTGGCCAGCAAGGCGGAGGCCAGGGCCAGGCCGACCGTGTATTGGGCCCCGGAAAGCAGGCGGCTCAGCACGTCGCGGCCCAGATAGTCACTGCCCAGCCAGTGCTGGGCGCTCATGCCGTCGAAAACCTCCGGCGAGACGAAGGCGCCCACGTCATAGGGCGCCAGCAGGGGCCCGGCGGCGCCCAGGACCAGCCACAGGACGACCAGCGCCAGGCCCACCCGCCCCGATGTGGACAGACCGGACAACCAGTGCCGAACCCGGCTCGCGGCTGTGGACGCCGGTTTCACCATGCTTTCCTCGCGCAAGGGGACGGTGGGGGTCATTGGCCGCGCAGCCTCGGGTTGGCCAGAATGGCGCAGACGTCGGCCGCCAGCATCAGCAACAGGTAGGCCACGCAGAAGATCATGGCGCATGCCTGCAGCAGGGGCATGTCACGGCTGGTGACGGCGTTGACCATCAGGCTGGCGATGCCGGGATAATTGAAGATCGTCTCGACGATGACGGCACCACCCAGCAGGTAGGATAGGCTGAGCGCCATGGCGTTGACGATGGGGGCCACGGCGTTGGGCAGCACATGGACCAGCACGACGCGCGAGGGGGACAACCCCTTCAACAGCGCCATCTCCACATAAGGACGGCTCAACTGGTCGATGACGGCCGCGCGGGTCATGCGCGCCATCTGCGCCACGGTCACGCAGGCCAGGGTCATCACCGGCATGGCATATCCGCGCAGCATCTCCGCCCAGCCAATTCCCTCACGCACCACGGTGATGGACGGCAGCCACCGCAGTGTGACGGAAAAGACCAGGACGGCGATCGTCGCCACCAGGAATTCCGGCACCGCCACCATGCCCAGGGTCATCAGGTTCAAGGCCCGGTCCAGTCCCGTGTCGCGGTAAAGGGCCGACAGGAGGCCAATGGCCAGGGCCAGCGGAATGGCGACGGCGGCGGTGAGGCCGGCCAGTGTCAGTGAATTGGGCAGGCGTCCGGCGATGACCTGGCCGACCGGCATGTTCGCCACCAGCGACTGGCCGGGATCGCCCTTGATCATGCCGCCCAGCCAGCGCACGTAGCGCAGGTGTGCCGGCTGGTCCAGACCCATCTGGTGGCGCAGGGCGGCCACGGCCTCCGGCGTGGCGCTTTGTCCCAGCGTCTCTTCCGCGGCGTCGCCGGGCAGCAGCGCGCTTATGGTGAAGACCACCAGGGACACCAACAGCAAGGTCAGCAGCGCCGATCCCAGCCTGCGCAGGATCAGGCGACCGGCCGCGGCGATGCCGCTGCGATTTCTTGGGGAGCCATGGGCCACGGGTCAGCCCTCCCACCAGACATGTTCTGCGAAGGAATAGCCCATAAGACCGCCGATGGGGATGGAGCCCAGCCCTTTCAAGCGCTGGTCATATCCGTCCAGCGAACTGATGAAGACCGGAATGCCGACGCCGCAATGGTCATGCACCAGTACCTGCATGTCGCCGTACATCTGGCGCCGGCGCGCCTCGTCCCGTTCGCCACGCGCCGCTAGCAGCAATTGGTCGAACTGCTCATTCCGCCAGCCGGATTCGTTCCACGGCGCGTCCGACTTGTAGAACAGGCTGAACAGCATGTCCGCCGTCGGCCGCGGGTTGGTATTGCCGAAGCCCAGCGGGTGCTTCATCCAGTGGGTAGACCAGTAGCCGTCGGCCGGCACCCGGTTAACCGCCAGGTGCAGCCCCGCTTGGGCGGCGAATTCCTGCAGCATCGAGGCCATGTCCACCGATCCATCGGCGGCCGGCGAGGCGTAGACAGGCAGCCGCGCCCCCGCCAGGCCCGCCTTGCGCAGATGGAAGCCGGCGCGATCCGGGTCGTAGGGCCGCTGTGGCAAATCGGCCAGGTAATAGGGACTGCCGGGCGGGATTGGCTGGTCGTTGGCGATGGTGGCGTAGTTGCGGTACAGCGTGCGGCGGACGAGTTCGCGGTTGAACAGGAACTTCATGGCCAGCACGAAATCCGGATCCCGCGTGGGCAGGGCGTCCTGCCGCATGATCAGATTGGTGTACAGGCCGGATTTGGTTTCCAGCACGCGGTGGCCGAGCGACGCCTCGATACGGCGGGCGGAGCGGGGGTTCACCGCGTTGACCAGGTGGACATCGCCTGACAGCAGGGCGTTGACGCGCGACACCTCATCCGGAATGCCGAGCAGCTCGATCCCGTCCAAATAAGGTCTGCCTTCGACCCAGTAGTTTTCGTTGCGCGCGGCGATGGTCGCGATGCCGGGCTGGAAGGAGATGCAGCGATAGGGCCCGGTGCCGATGGCCTGGCGAAAGTCGGCGGTGCCGTCCTGCACGATCAGGAAGTGCGAGTCCGCCAGGATGGCCGGCAGGTCGGCGTTGGGGCCGGTCAGTTCGATCGTCACCTCGTTGGAGCCGGAGACGGTGACGCGCCTGAACTGGTCCGCGATGGTCCTGACCTTCGATGCTGTGGCCGGGTCCTGGTGCCGCATCAGGGAATAGACCACGTCCTGTGGTGACAGCGGCTTGCCATCATGAAAAGTCACGCCCGTGCGCAGGACGGCCCGCCATAGGATCCGGTCGTCGCTTTCCAGCGTCTCCGCCAGGGCGGGTTCCGCCGACAGGTCCGCGCGGTATCGCGTCAGGCCACTGTAGAACATGTAATGGCGGGCGTAGTCGGTTGACAGGGCGCCCTTGGCCGGATCTAGCGTATCGGCCGTGGAGCTGGACATGCCGGCCACGCGGATGCGGCCACCTCGCCGGGGCAGCGCCGGTTCCTGACCGGCCCCGAACGCCGGTCCGCCCGCCGTCAGACCCGCTGCCAGCATCCCGCCCATGAGGTGCCGCCGCGTGATCAGGGATGGGATCGCACGGGCCGTCAATGCAGGATGTCCTGGACGCGGTAATAGGCGCCCACCAGCGGAAGGAACCAGGGCTTGCCGAGGTGCCCCGGGATGCTGGGCCAATCCAGGTCCGCCCAGGGGTTGGCCTGGGGCCGGCCCATCATCACCTCGGCCATGCGCTCCCCCATGTAGGTCGCCATCTGCACGCCATGGCCGCTGTAGCCCATCGAGTAATACAGGCCGCCATGCTGGCCGGCGCGGGGCAGGCGGTCGGCGGTCAGGTCGACCATGCCGCCCCAGCAATAGTCGATGCGCGTTCCCGCCAGTTCGGGGAAGGTCTGGCCCAGCGTCGTCTCCAGGATGCGCCCACTCTTGAGGTCGGACAGGGGATTGGAAACGGCGAACCGCGCCCGCCCGCCAAAGACCAGGCGGTTGTCGGTGGTGGTCCGGAAGTAGTTGCCGATATTCTTGCTGGTGACGTAGTTGCGCCGCCTGGGGAACAGCCGGTCCAGCAGCGCCGTGTCCAACGGCTGGGTGACGATGATGAAGCTGCCGACGGAAACGATGCGGCGGCGGAACCATTGCAGCGGGCGCAGGGCGCCGCCGGTGCCGCCGCCGCCCGTGGCGATCAGAACCTGGTCGGCGACGATCTCGCCCCGGGGCGTCACCACCCGCCAGCCGCCGCTGGGGCGGCGTAGGATGTCGACCGCCGGCGTGTGTTCATGAATGCGGGTGCCCGCCCGGGCGGCAGCGTGGGCCATTCCCACCCCGAACTTGCCGACGTGCAGCTGGGCGCTGGTCGTTTGGATCAGGCCACCGTGGAAGGCGTCGGAGCCGATCTCGTCCCCGATGTCGCCAGGCGCCACCAACTCCACATCGGTGTCGATTTCCGCCCGCAACACGTCATATGCCCTGGCCAGCTTCTCGAAATGCTCGGGCTTGGCCGCCAGTTTGAGACGACCGGGGCGGCGGAAGTCACAGTCGATGTCATTCTCGCGCGCCAGCCGTTCCACCGTGTCCACGGCCGCGACATGGGCGCGGTAGTAGGCGCCGGCGCGATCCCGGCCCAGCTTGGCGGACAGGGCGGCGTAGTCGTGCGCCAGTCCATTGTTGCAATGGCCGCCATTGCGTCCCGACGCCGCCCCAATGGCGCGGTCCGCCTCCAGCACGGTGACGGACACGCCCCGTTGGCTGAGCGCCAGGGCGGCGGAAAGGCCGGTGAAGCCGGCGCCGATGATGGCGACGTCCGTGCGGCTGTCCAGGCCGCCGTCCGCGCCGCCGGTGAAGGGGGGCGCGGTGTCCAGCCAGTAGGAGCAGGTCTTGGGTCCGGTCATGGACGTCAGGGCCCGATGACGGCGGCCATCAGGGCGCCGTGGCGGTCGACGGTGACTTTTGGGGGCCGGAACGCGATCATGCGACGTCTTTCCTTTTGGGATGCCATGATTTGGCTGTTCGGCTCCGGCGCGGGCCCAGTCGAAGGGAAGGGTTGGGCCTTGCCGGCCGGCACCGCTTTCCACATTCCATGCGCACCCTGTCCGGTGACCATTCTTGTGAACCCATTAGGCCATAGGCCGATCAAAACATGTCCTTAAACTGCCCCGGGCCGGCGCAGGATTCCGCCTTTTGCCCATCGCATTCAGCATAGTTTGCTGCGACGCGGGAAAGGCGGCCGGCGTTAGTATCCGAGATCGCGCCGGATCAGGCCCTGCATGGGAATGCCGGCTTGATGACGCCGGATATTGTCCAGGAGGGCCTGACCGCCGGTATCGGCCGTGGTCATGCTGGCGACGTGCGGTGTCAGGAGAATCTTGGGGTGGCGCCAGAAGGGATGATCGGCTGGCGGTGGTTCGCTGTTCAGCACATCCAGCACGGCACCGGCCAGCCGGCCGCCATCCAGGGCGTCCAGCAAATCGCTCTCGATCAGGTGTCCGCCCCGGCCAGCGTTGATCAACCCGGCACCTTGGGGCAGCCGGTCGAAGGTCTCGCGGCATAATATGCCACGTGTCTCCGGCGTCAGCGGCAGCAGGCAAATCAGAACGTCGCATTGCGCCAGGAAGTCCGGCAACTGCCCGCGTCCGGCGTAGCAATCCACGCCGGCAATGGCATGCGGGGTTCGGCTCCACCCCAGCAAAGGGAAGCCGAAGGCGCTCAGCCGGGCCAGTACCGCTTGCCCCAGCACACCCAGGCCCATGACGCCCACCCGCCGCTGGGCCGGCGGCACGAGACGGGCGGGTTGCCATCGGCCTTGGCGCTGGTCGCTGATGTACTCGATGACCCGGCGGTGCAGGGCCAGGGTCGCGAATACCGCGTATTCGACCATGCCTTCAGTCAAGCCGGCTTCAACCATGCGCACCACGGCAACGGACGGCGGCACCTGTGACAGGTCAAGCTGGTCAACGCCAGCACCGATGGAGAACAGAACCTCCAGGTTGGGCAGGGCCGCAAAGATATCGGCGGTTGGCGCCCAGGCCGCGAGGTAGCGTATGGCCGCCGGATCCCCCATCTCCGGCCAAAGGTGGAAGCCGATGTCGGGGGCGTGGTCCGCGAACAGCGCCTGCCAAGCGCGGCCGCGGTCAATCTCGGACTTGTAAAGGACGCTCATGACCGCACCTTCGGGATTGCGGTGACAGGGGATGGCGCTCCGGCCATGCGGCGCCGACGGTTGCGGGCCTTCACCACCGCCAGGTGCAGCCACAGGGCCGGCCCCGTGATCGCCAGCATCGCCAGCGAGAGGCCGGCGAACAAGGCAAACCCCAATCCGGCGGCGCCCGCGATTCCTCCGGTATGGATGGGCAGGGCGACCACCCAGGCGTCGGTATTCCGGTCAGCGGGCACGGACAGGGTCTCGTGCCCGGACATCAGATCGATGGTCACTTGGTGCACCGCCACGGGGCCGTACTCCGGCGCTCGGAAGTACACATCCAAAAGGTCGGCGCCCCGCGAACGCAGATCGCGGACGGGGTGGCCCGGGAAGCGCGCACGGGCCAGCGCCAGCGCCCCATCCCAATCGCTCATTGTCGTTAGGGTCGCCGTAGGCGATGGGGATGGAGCGGCCAGCACCATGGGTACCGCCAGGGTCAAGCCCGTCAGCGCGCTGATGGCGATGACGACGGCCGCGACCGCGCCCAGGATGCGATGGCCTTGCCGCAGAATCATGCGTGCCGGTTGGCTCCAGTGGATAGTCAGGCTTTGGCGCCAGCGTCCGGGGCGGGGCCACCAGTGTGCGAGGCCCGCCAGCGTCACCATCAACGTGGCGAGACCAACCAGGATGATGACGGCCGTGCCCGGCCTGCCCGTCAGCATCTGGTCGTGCAGCCGGAGTAACGCGATGGCTGGAAAACGCCAGACGGATCCATCCCGCAGAATTCCGGCCGACTTCGGGTCAAGCGCGACATGGCGGGCGCAGCCATCCGGGTCGGTCAAATGGGCCAGGTAGGGGGCATCCGCCTGGCTGGGGAAGTCCAGCCGGCGCAACGTGGCGTTGGGATGCGCGGTGGCGAGAACCGCCTGCAGGCGTCTCAGCCGCACGGTGTCGGCGGCGGCACCATCCGTGGTTTGAGGGAGCGGCCCTTTCGTGTCCAAGCGAGGGCCCAGGGTATCCTGGAACAGCAGCAGGAGACCTGACGCCGCCTGGATCAGGATGAAAACCGCAGCGATCAGGCCGCAGTATTTATGCAGTTGATAAAGGGCGCGCTTGGAAATCACGAGGTCCTCCCGGCCCAAAGCGGCCACCCGGGGGCGCTGGCGGGCCGGGAGGGTCGCGGAATGGCGGCAGGGGCCGCCCTGTCGAGCCCTATCCCCGGAGGGATAGGGCGCCCTCGGGTCAGAACTTGTAACGGACCCGTGCCTTGAACGTGCGTGGCGCGCCAGGCTGTACCCATAGCGCCGCGTAGCTATTCGCGTACCAGGTTTCATCGAACAGATTGTTGATTTCGCCGCTCAGCTCGATGTCGTCAGTCAGATGGACGGACCCCATCAACCGCACCAGCGTGTAGGCGGGCAGGGTGAAGGTCGTGCCGGTCTCGCCCAGCCGTTTGTCGACGTAGTTGACCCCGATGCCGACACTGGCGGGCTTTTCCATTACGGAGAAGTCCTTGAACAGGATCAGGTTGCCGCTCAGTTCGGGAATGTTGATCAGTGGATCGCCAACGGCCACGACCTTGCCGAAGTCGGGGTCGAGAACCGATGATGTCGAATAGGCGTCGATATAGGCGAAGCTGCCCAGCAACCGGAAATCATAGGGCAGCTTGGCACTAACGTCGAACTCGACACCCTTGCTTTCCGCGGTGCCGATGGCGATCACATATCCCGAGTGCACGGGATCGGCCGTGATGATGTTGTCCTTGCTCATCTTGAACAGGGCGATGGAACTGGTAATCCCCTGGTCCGGCGACACGTATTTTGCGCCGATCTCGTAAGATTCCGTTTTCTCGGGCGCGAAGGGCGTTCCGTAGTAATCCTGCCCTGTGTTGGCGCGGAAGCCCTGCCCATAGCTGAAATAGACCGAGATCGATTTGGTCGGTTCATAGACGATACCGACCTGGGGACTGAAGGCGTCAGGACTTTGACGCGTCGTCACGTTCGTCGCGCGGGTCAAGATCGTCTGGCTGAAATAGTCATAGCGGCCACCCAGGCGCACCTTGACAGTGTCCGTGACGTCAACCTGGTCCTGGATGTAAGCGCCGGTGGTCTTGTCGCGCTCGTATTGATTAAAGACCAGGCCGGTGGTGGCGGGCAGCAAGCTCGCCGCCGTGTAGACGGGGTTGTAGATGTCGATGGCGTTCTGCTGGGCGAATGTCGGATGTGTCGATAGCGCGGGCGGGCGCGACCGCGTCTGGAAATTGTCGAATTTGAAGTCGTCGTAATCCGCGCCCACCAGCACGTGATGTGTGAGGCCGAAGGTGTCGAACTGCCCGTTGATTTCGCCGCGCAGGACGATGTCCTCGGTATCATACGTGGTATAGCGGCGCTGGCGGGAGAGCGTGCGCCCATCGGTGAAGAAAGGCTGGCGGGAGGCCACAAGTTCCGGTGTTTCACCGTACCCCTTGAGATCGGTGGTGCGATAGCCGGCCCCCAGCAGGATGCCCCACTTATCACTGAAGTC
>NZ_BACU01000573.1 GCF_000333275.1 Azospirillum sp. B4
CCAGGATGCCGACATAGGCCCTGGCCCCGTCCAGTGCCGGCCAGGCGCGCGCGGAAACGGCGGCGCTGGTGCTCATTTGGCGTCATCCACATCGATGGTGGACACCACTGAC
>NZ_BACU01000572.1 GCF_000333275.1 Azospirillum sp. B4
CATGGGGGTGCGCGTGTTCCCCGATGGGCGGGATCCGCAATCGGGCACCAGCCTGGCCATGGACCGGCGCCTGGCGCGCGGGGCGCGGCGGCGGCGGGACCGGTTCCTGCAGCGTCAGCGGCGCCTGCTGGCGACCCTGGCGCGGCTGGGCCTGGTGCCTGGGGACCCGGCCGGGCGGACGGCGCAGGCGGCGGTCGACCCCTATCCCGGTGGATCTCGCCGCCCTGGAGAGCAAATACACCGAGGGGTTGCTGGTCGGCTACCGGGGCCTGGAGGCCAGGGGCGTGACGCCGCTGTTCCCCTTCGGCCACGGCCTGTCCTATTCGATCTTCACCTATGGCGGGCTGAAGGCGCCGGGCCACGTCAAGGGGGGGCAGCCGGTGACCGTCTCCCTGGACCTGCGCAACAGCGCTGGCCCGGCGGGCCAGGAGGTGGTGCAGCTCTACGTGGCCCCGGCGCATCGGGACGCGCAGGAACCGCCCAAGCAGCTGCGCGCCTTCGCCAAGCTGGCGCTGAAGCCG
Organism: Azospirillum sp. B4; assembly: GCF_000333275.1. Lineage (GTDB taxonomy): Bacteria > Pseudomonadota > Alphaproteobacteria > Azospirillales > Azospirillaceae > Nitrospirillum. Next base: position 522 of record NZ_BACU01000572.1, read on the forward strand.
GGGGAGCGGCGGGTGGTCAGCCTGTCCGTCGACCCCCGGGCCTTCGCCGCCTGGGACGAGGCGAGCAGCCAATGGCGGGTGCGGCCCGGCGACTACACGCTGCTGGTCGGCCCCTCCTCCGCCGACATCCGGCGGCAGGCCAAGCTGACCGTGGCGGGCGGGAGCGCCACCGTGCCGTAATAATCCGCCTTCTCATCCCGGAACGCCGGGATGGGAGGGCCCCTAATAGAAGGAGGGCAGCAGCCGCGCGACCATCTTGCGGGTGGCATCAGCCTCACGGCCCAGCGTCTCCCGCATGAAGCCGCCGATCAGCGCGTCGGCGAACGCGTTGAGGGCGATGAACAGGATGCTGGATTTCAGGCGCCCGATGCTCAGTTCGCTGTCCGGTGGCAGGCGCTTCTCGATTTCCACCACCAGCGCCTGGACGGCAATGCGGATCGGTTCGAAACGGTCGATCTCGCCGCTCAGCGCGATCCAGGCCGCCAGCTTCGCGGCGCCGCCCTCGGCATAGGCGTCGAAGACGATGTCGATCATCTCCCGCTGGGCGGTCGGGTCATCCGACAGGATGCGGGTGATGGCCTGTCCCAAGGCGGCGTTCAGGTCGCACAGCATCGACGCCATCAGCGCCGTCTGCAACCCGGCCGCCGACCCGAAATGATGGATGAGGTTCACATGGGTCATGCCGATGCGCTTCCCCACTTCCTGCAGGGTCACCGCACCGGGGCCGTTCTCCAATAGGCAGGCGCGCGCCGCCTCCAAGGCCAGGCGGCGGGCTTCTTCGGGCGAGCGGCGCTGGCGCCGCTGACGGGGGGGGCGTTCTGTCGACATGGATGTCAATATAGGCTGACCCCGGCGCGGCGGTCGAGAGGGATTGCCGTGAAGAAGCGTCGCGGTCGCCCTTCCTTTGCGCTCGGCCACCCGCCGCACGTGCCCTCCTTGGCCACCTCCACTCTTTTACACCGGCGCGAAAGCCCTTTGCGCCGGGCGCGGCGAATGTTATTTACAGTTATGTATATAATGGAGACGCCCATGCTTCCCGAGAGCGAATCTCGCGACCGGCCCACCCTGAACCCGCTGGGCGGGTTGCCCGATCCGCTGGACGTCCTGATCGTCGGCGCCGGCCTGTCCGGCATCGACGCCGCCTGCCGCCTGACCCTGCATTGCCCGCGGAAAAGCTGGGCGCTGGTGGAGGCGCGGGACCGCATCGGCGGGACCTGGGATCTGTTCCGCTATCCCGGCATCCGGTCGGACAGCGACATGCACACGCTGGGCTTCCCGTTCCGCCCCTGGCAGGCCGACGCGTCCATCGCCGACGGTCCGGCGATCCGCGATTATATCGAGGACACGGCCAGCGAGTTCGGGCTGATGCCACGCATCCGCCTGGGCTGGCGGGTGACGCGGGCGGACTGGTGCAGCCGGGACCAGCTCTGGACGGTCGGCCTGGCCACGGCGGAAGGTGGGCGAAAGGTCCGCTGCCGCTTCCTTTACCTGTGTAGCGGCTATTACCGCTATGACCAGGGCCATACGCCTGTCTTCCCGGGGGCTGAGGATTTCCGGGGCCGCATCGTCCATCCCCAGCATTGGCCGGAGGATTTGGAGGTCAAGGGCCGCCGGGTGGTGGTGATCGGCAGCGGCGCCACCGCCGTGACCCTGGTGCCGGCCCTGGCCGACCGGGGAGCGATGGTGACCATGCTGCAACGGTCCCCCACCTACATCGTCTCCCGCCCCCGGCACGACGACTTGGGCGCGCGCCTCCGCCGGCGGCTGCCCGGCTGGCTGGCCGCCGCCCTGGTGCGCTGGAAATACATCGGCTGGAGCCTGCTGACCTATCAGTTGGCCCGGCGGCGGCCGGAAACCGTGAAACGCCGCATCATCGAAGCGGCACGGGCCGCCCTGGGCGACGGCATCGATGTCAGCCGGCATTTCACACCGACCTACGCCCCGTGGGACCAGCGCGTCTGCCTGGTGCCCGACGGTGACCTGTTCACCGCCCTGAAAACCGGTGCAGCCGAGATCGCCACCGGCCGCATCGCCCGCTTCACGCCGATCGGCATCCGGCTGGAATCCGGCGAGGAAATTGACGCTGATGTAATCATCACCGCCACCGGGCTGGAGATGCGCCTGCTGGGTGGGATGGAGATGCGGGTCGACGGGGCCCTGGTCAATCCGGGGGACCGGCTGCTGTACCAGGGAATGATGCTGGGCGACGTGCCCAACCATGCGCTGGCCATGGGCTATGTGAACGCCTCCTGGACCCTGAAGTGCGACCTGACGGCCCGCGCCGTCTGCCGCCTGCTGAACCGTATGGAGCGCCACGGCCATACCGTCTGCGTCCCCCGCCAGGCGGCGGCGGGCGATGGGCGGGAACCGCTGCTGGGCTTCGCCTCCGGCTATGTGCTGCGGGCACGCCCGCATATGCCCGGCCAGGGCAGCCGACCGCCCTGGCGGGTACGGCAGAACTATCTGGCGGACCTGGCCGCCTTCCACCTGTCGAGCCCGCGCGACGCGGCCCTGGCCTTCCTGCGCCCCGGCCAAAGCCTGAAGGACATCACGCCATGACCCAACCCTTGCGACTGAGCGGCCGCACCGCCGTGATCACCGGTGCCGGCGGCGGCATCGGCCGGGCCATCGCCCTTTCCCTGGCCCGGCGGGGCTGCGGGCTGGCACTGGCCGACATCGACCTGGCAGCGGCCCAGGCCACGGCCGGCGCCGCGACCCGTGACCACGGCGTGCGCGCCGAGGCCTACCGGCTGGACGTGGCCGACCGCCCGGCCGTCGCCGCCTTCGCAGGCCAGGTGGCCACCGGCCACGGCGGGACGGACATCCTGGTCAACAACGCCGGCGTCGCCCTGGGTGGCACCTTTCGCCAGGTGGCGGAAGCGGATTTCGACTGGCTGATGGCGGTGAATTTCACCGGCCTGGTGCAGATGACCCGGGCCTTCCTGCCGTTGCTCAGTGCCAGCGACGACGCCCGGCTGGTCAACCTGTCCAGCATCTTCGGCATCGTCGCCCCTCCCGGGCAGGCCGCCTATGCCGCCAGCAAGTTCGCCGTGCGCGGCTTCACCGAGGCGTTGCGCCACGAACTGGCCGGGACCCGCGTGGGCGTGACCCTGGTCCACCCCGGGGGGGTAGCCACCGCCATCGCCGCCAACGCCCGCCCGCCGGCCGGGGCGGACGCCACCACCCTGGCCGAGCAGAAGGCGACGGCGCAGCGCCTGCTGCGGATGCCGCCGGACCAGGCCGGCGAGATCATCGTGCGGGCGGTGGAGCAGCGACGGGACCGGGTGCTGGTTGGCCGAGACGCGCAGGCGGCCGAGCTCATCCAACGCCTGTTCCCCACCCGCTACTGGTCGCTGCTGCGCCCGCGATAGCCAGGAACAGCGAAGCCGGCCCTCGAAATTCCCACGCAGGGTTCGCAGCGTCGCTCTTCCCCGTGCTGCCCTCCCGGGGTCTCAAGCGTTCCGTCAGGCCCGATCCGCAGCGGCGTTCTCCCTGAACAGCATCGCGAGATAGTTGACCGCCTCGAGCCACCGCGCGCTGGCGCCCGCGTTCGCCCGGGCCAGATGGGCCTCGAACCGGCCAGCCAGGTCAGGCTCACGCGCCCTGAACAAGGCTGGGTATTCCGGCCGTTCCCCTGCGGTGCGCGCCGGGGCCTGTTCCTGCCAAATCTCGTTGAGAACCTGGTCCTTGCGGGCCTCGTCGGCGTCGGACCATTCCGGATCCGGCACCAGTTCGCTCAGGATTCCCCAGCTTCTGAACATCTGAACCAATATGCTGGGGGAGCTGCTCAGCGGCCAAGCCGCCGCTTCCCAGACGGAATGTTGCAGTTTACGCCGATCGCCCGGCGGGAACTTCTCTTCCGACAGGGCGACCAACTCGTTCCGGAGGCTGGCCCATTCGGCACGCGCCACCGCCTCCCCAGCCAAAAGCCTCTGGTGAAGTTTCGACAAACGACCTGTGATGTCCGACGGATCGATGTCATCCCGTGGCGGGGCCAGCATCATCAGCAGGAAGCCATACAATGGGAGGGTTAGATCCGCCCCCGGCTCGATGGCCCCCACCAAATCCCGCCAGGCCGCGACCGCAGCCGCGTTGCCCGCATAGGCTGGCATGGCGTCCAGCAACAACACCAAGGACGGGGGCAGGCCGTAGACCTCCGAAAGCTCCTCACAGTCGGTAGACATCAGGGTAGTGAGCGGTTTGGCACTCCGCTGGCCCTGGATATGCCCTGCGCCAATCAGCGCATCGATGCTGTCGATCAGCTTCTGCTTCAAATCCAGGCGGCCATGAAACGCGGGACGATCCACTGTCATAATTTCTGCTCGATGATGGCTGTGAGCTGTGTGCGCGAGAGGGTGCCGACCCGGCGATGGATCTCCTCGCCGCCCTTGAACAGGATCAGCACGGGCACGGTCTGCACCCCGAAGCGGGCGGCCACGTCCGGCTCCGCCTCGATGTCCACCTTGTAGACATTCATCTCGCCATCAAAATCGGTGGCGACCTCATCAAGTATCGGTGCCAGCGCACGGCAAGGGCCACACCAAGGTGCCCAGAAGTCCACCAGTGCCGGCGTCTCGGCGCCAATGACCTTTGAATCAAATTCGGCTGTATTCACGCTGGTCGCTTTTTTCATTTTGATTCCTCCATGTCACACACTGCCACTTACAACCATCTCATCAATGCGCAGGGTCGGTTGGCCCACGCTGACGCTCACTGTCTGGCCCGCTTTGCCGCAGGTCGCGATTCCCTCATCCAGTGCCCAGTCATGGCCGACGGCACGGATGTGGCGCAGCGCCTCATGTCCCACGCCCACCAGCGTCACCCCCTTCACCGGGGCGGTGATCTTGCCGTCCTCGATGAGGTAGGCCTCGACGGCGGTGAAGTTGAAACGGCCGCTGGTGATATCCACCTGGCCGCCCCCCATCCGGGGGGCATAGATGCCACGCGCCACCGACGCGACGATGTCGGTCGGATCCTCCTGGCCGGCCAGGAGGAAGGTGTTCGTCATCCGCGGCATGGGAAGATGCGCATAGGACTGGCGCCGCGCATTTCCCGTCGGCCTCATGTTCATGAGGCGGGCGTTCAGGCGGTCCTGCATCAGCCCCGTCAATACGCCGTTTCTCATGAGGNCGTTCCTTTGCCAGGCGTTCCTTCGTCATCGATGCCGACGCTGGCCAGCCGGCCGGGCAAAGACCCGTCAT
>NZ_BACU01000571.1 GCF_000333275.1 Azospirillum sp. B4
TCCGCCCACCACAGCCCCCGGTGCCCCGGTCGTCACCAGCGCGGCGCTGACCAACAGCGCCACGCCGACGATCACCGGCACCGCCGAGGCCGGCAGCACCGTCACCGTCGCGGTCGGTGGCGCCACCTACACCACCACCGCCACCGGCGGGGCCTGGTCCATCAACCTGTCCACGGCGACCCCGACCAGCGGGTCGCTGAGCCTGAACGCCAACGGCGCCAACCCGGTCTCCGCCACCGCGACCGACACCGCCGGCAACACCTCCACGGCGGGCACGCAGTCCCTGGTCATCGACACCACAACCCCCAGCGCACCAGCCGTCACCACGGCGTTGGCCAACAGCGCCACGCCGACGATCACCGGCACGGCGGAAGCCGGCAGCACCGTCACCGTCACCGTCGGCGGCGCCACCTACACCACCACCGCCACCGGCGGGACCTGGTCTCTCGATCTGTCCACGGCCACCCCGACCAGCGGATCGCTGAGCCTGAACGCCAATGGCGCCAACCCGGTCTCCGCCACCGCGACCGACACCGCCGGCAACACCTCCACGGCGGGCACACAGTCCCTGGTCATCGACACCACCACCCCCAGCGCACCGGCGGTCACCAGCGCGGCGCTGACCAACAGCGTGACGCCGACGATCACCGGCACCGCCGAGGCCGGCAGCACCGTCACCGTCACCGTCGGCGGCGCTACCTACACCACCACCGCCACCGGCGGGGCCTGGTCCGTCAACCTGTCCACGGCCACCCCGACCAACGGGTCGCTGAGCCTGAACACCAACGGCGCCAACCCGGTCTCGGTCACCGCGACCGATGCCGCGAGCAACACCTCCACACCGGGCACGCAGTCGCTGGTCATCGACACCACAGCCCCCAGCGCACCGGCCGTCACCACGGCGTTGGCCAACAGCGTGACGCCGACGATCACCGGCACCGCCGAGGCCGGCAGCACCGTCACCGTCACGGTCGGCGGCGCCACCTACACCACCACCGCCACCGGCGGCGGAGCTTGGTCCGTCAACTTGTCCACGGCGACCCCGACCAGTGGATCGCTGAGCCTGAACGCCAACGGCGCCAACGCCGTCTCCGCCACCGCCACCGACACCGCCGGCAACACCTCCACGCCGGGCACGCAGTCGCTGGTCGTCGACACCACGGCCCCGACGGCGACCGTCCTGTTCGAGGACGACAGCATCGACTCCCTTGAGCAGAGCAACAGCGCCTTTACCATCAGCGACAGCGAGGCCGGAGACACGTTCACCTGGTCCATCACATCCACGGGTGGCGGCGAAGTGACCGGTAGCGGCTTGATGACCGCCGGCTCGACACGGGTGGCCGGCTTGGATCTCTCCAGTCTGGGCGACGGCACCCTCACCCTGTCGGTCAGCCTGACTGACCCGGCGGGCAACACCTCCTCCTCCTTCACGGCGGCAACGCAGAAGCTGACCGCGACAGTGGACAAGCCCGCCCCGATCGCTCCGTCGCCAGTGGCCACGGTGGACGGCGCAACCGTCGACGGTTCGGTGACCACGGCCACCGACGGCAGCCACGTCACCACCGTCACCATTCAGGCGACCGACGCCAGCCGTGTGGAGGACCAGAGCACCGCCAACGCCAATCTGGCCGACGTTCCCGTCGTGCGTGAGACGGTCGTCGACCGCCAGACTGGGCAAGTGTCCTCCGTGACCACCTTGACGGTCAGCGTCCCGACCGGGGTGTCCGTTACCGCCTCTGGCGGCTCTGAACGGCAGACCCCCTCTGATGCCCTGACCGGGGTGTCTGGGCTGATCGCCGCGATCGAGGCTCGGACCGACGCGGGAACGGACTCGCGCACCGGACTGACGGGCGGAGGCTCTGAATTCCTCTCCGCGTTGTCCTCGCAGTCCCAGCTCTTGGTGCGAAGCATCGATTTCACCACCCCAGGCGTTGCTGCCGGCCAGTCCGTGCAGACGCAGGTGACCGGTTCGACGCTTGGCGGCAACACCATCGCCAGCACCACGCCGACCGCGGTGGTCCTGAACACCTCCCAGGTGGCGGGGCCGATCACGATCCAGCTCAATGATGTCGAGTTCGCGGCGGTGATCGGTAACGCCACCGTCGTCGGTGGTGCCGGCGACCAGATCGTCTACGGCGACAGCAGCCAGCAGTACCTATACCTTGGTGCCGGTGACGACATTCTTCACGGGGGTGGCGGCGACGACACGGTGGCCAGCGCCGCAGGTAACGATACGCTGTTCGGCGACGGGGGCAACGACGTCGTGATGGGCGGTGAAGGCGACGACTGGGTGTTGGGTGGCGATGGTAATGATCTTATCGGCGGCGGGGTCGGTAATGACCGGGGCTTCGGCGGGACGGGCGATGACACCCTGTTCGGCGAGGAAGGCAACGATATTCTGACCGGCAACGAGGGGAACGATACGGTGGTCGGCGGGACGGGCAATGACGTCCTGTTTGGCGAGGAAGGCAACGATTTCCTGGTTGGTGACGAGGGCGACGACACGCTGAGCGGCGGCATTGGAAATGACACCGCGATTGGCGGAGCCGGCAATGACCTGATCGGGCTCGGCGAGGGCGACGACTATGCCACCGGGGGCGATGGCAACGACATACTGTTTGGTGAGGCTGGGAACGACACGCTGTTTGGCGGTGCGGGGAACGATCTGTTAAATGGCGGTGATGGCGACGATGTTCTGTTCGCTGATGGCGGGGCTGACACGATTTGGGGAGGTCAGGGCGCCGACGTTTTCGCCTTTGGGGCATCATCTGGCGGATCGGTGGTAGCGGACTTTCAGGTAGGGGTTGACCGGTTGGCTTTGTACGACGCCACCGTGGACCTCGGTGCGGTGATCAGCTCGGCCCGCGTGGAGGGTGGCAACACCACTCTCGACATTGGCTCGGGCGACCGAATCATCATCATCGGGCAGACTGGAAACGTCGCGTCGTGGTTTGGCTGAGAGTGCGTGGCCCGTTCACCTTGTGGAAGTTGTCCGGAGTGGTCCACGGCCCATCGACTGAACTGGCCCCCCTTGGCTGGACAGGTTTGACCGTTCGTTAAGCTCGGATAGCGCCCTGCTGGTTACTCAAGCTGCCACAGCCAGTGTGGACGGGGCTCGCCCCGTCCACACTGGGCGGCGGAAATAGACCTCATCGGGGGTCTGATAAGCCAGCCCCTGATGCGGTCGTTGGGTGTTGTAGGCGGCCAGCCAGGCACCGATCCCGGCCTGGTCCGCCACTGTTTCAGCAACGCCCGCTTTCGCAACGAGGACGGCGTGAACCGCGGTTCACTGACCGCCGGCCCGCACCGGCGCCGTCACCCCCGTCAACCATTCCGCCATCCGCGCTGCGGCGGCGACGGGCAGCATGTGCCCGCCGTCAACCAGGGTGAGATCGACGCCCGGCAGCCGGTCGCGCATGGCCAGCCCCTGCCGCCGCCACTCCAGAACCTGGTCCCCCCGCCCATAAAGGATGGCGATGGGCAGGCGCAGCGTTCCATATCGTTCCACCATTCGGGGCAGATCCGCCGCCGCCGCGACCAGGTCGGCAGACGCCCCCCTGAACGCCCCGGGCCGCAGCCCCAGCAGGCCACCGCCCCGCGTGCCGAAGTCGGGCGGAACCGGATCGGGACCGAAGACCGTGTCCAGCACCGTCCGACCCCGCAATATCCCCAGGGGCACGGCCAAGGTCCAGGCCACCAGCCAGCGGATCGCGGGCGATGTGATGGCCAAGCCCCGGAAGCAGGAAGGAACCTCCGGCTGCGGGTGGGTCAGCGGGGCCACCAGGGCCAGGCCGGCCACACAGTCCGGATGGTCCAGCGCCAGCGCCAGCGCCACGGCCCCGCCCAGGGAATGGCCGACCACCCACGGCCGTTCCAGCCCCAGGGCGCGGATGAAGCCGGCGACGACCGCCGCCTGCGCCACCGGGCCGCCCGGGGCCCCGGGCGGACGGGTGGAATAGCCGGAACCCGGTCTGTCCAGCAGGATCACCCGGTATCGGCCCGCCAAGCGGTCCAGCAGCGAATGGCTGAAGTGGCCCATCTGTCCGCCCAGCCCATGGATCATGATGACCGCCGGCCCATGGCCCCCTTCGTCCTGGTAATGCAGCCGGTGGCCGTCGATATCGATGAAGCGGCCCGTGGGCGGCAGCGCCTTTTCAACCCGCCGGGCGATCAGGGTGGACAGCAGCGCCAACCCGCCGATGGCCGCCGTAAAAAAAGCGGCAAAAATGATGAAAAAAGTCAGCAAAACAGCCTCCCCCTATCGATCCTTTCCCGCCGGTCCATGATACCGGCCGCACAAAATCACTTCATATAGACAACAATGTAAATTGCATATTGACGCGAAGCCCCGGTTCCATAAAGATCACCCTAGAAAGGGCAGAGAGGCGCCACGCAGCGCCCGCCCCCGGGAAGCGGCCGGCAGGCCCTTCCCGCATAGAAAATGAAGGCCGGCAGCCAAGAAACTGCCCAGCCCCCGGGGAAGGTAACATGGGAAACGCGATTTCTGACCAACGCCCGAAGTGTGTCCGGCCGCTGGCTGACCCTGGGCGTTTCCATCCTGGCCTTCGCCGCCGCCACGGCCCAGGCCCAGGAAGCCGCCGCCGGCAAGCCCGCCGGCGACGAAGCCACCAAGGGGGAACCGCTGGAGGAGATCATCGTCACCGGCACGATGATCCGTAACACCGGCCCCGTCGGCACCAACGCCATCGCCGTGCGGCGGGAGGATGTGGTGGCCTCGGGTGCGGCCTCGGCCAACGACCTGCTGGCGCAGATCCCGCAGGTCGGCAATTTCGGCACCGTGCCCCGGGCCGAAGGCAATTATGGCCTGCCCATCGTGCGGCCGAACATCCGCAACCTCAGCGCCGCCGGCGGGTCCAGCACCCTGGTGCTGCTGAACGGCAACCGCCTGGTCGGCGCCGGCATCCTGCAGACCAGCGTCGACCCCTCCATCATCCCGCCCGACGCCATCGAACGGGTGGAGATCATTCCCGACGGCGGCTCCTCCATCTACGGGTCGGACGCCATCGGCGGCGTGATCAATTTCATCACCCGCGACCGCTTCGACGGCTTTTCCGCCAATGCCCGTTATGGCCTAGCCGACAATTACAAGACCACGGACGCCAGCCTGCTGGGCGGCAAGAACTGGGGATCGGGCGGGGCCTGGCTGTCCTACTCCTTCGCCTATCACGATAATCTGCTGGGACTTGACCGTGACTACGCCACCGCCAACCTGACGTCCAAGGGGGGTGGCGATTTCCGTGGCACGGCCTGCAGCCCCGGCAACATCCTGCTGAACAGCATCCCCTATGCCTTGCCCGGCCGCGTTCCCGGCACGGTCAACCGCTGCGATCAGACCGATTACGCCGACCTCTATCCCCAGGAACGGCGGCACAGCGTGTTCGGCGGGCTTGAGCAGGAGTTGGGCCCGGGGGTGACGCTCAACGCCACCGGCTACTGGTCATCCCGCGACACCGTCACCCGCACCGCCCAATCCAGTCTGAGCGGCACGGTGTCGGTGCTGAACCCCTATTTCAAGCCGATCGGCACCGAACTGTCCCACGACGTGGCCATCAGCTTCGATCCCGTGTTCGGGCCCAGCAATGTCAGCAAGGGCTATTTCGAATCCTACGGCATCACCCCGGAACTGAAGGTGGACCTCAGCCCGGGCTGGCAGTTGCGCCTGATCGGCAACCTGGGCCGCTCCTTCAACCAGACGAATGAGGACCTGATCGACAGTACCCTGGCGACCTCGGCCCTGAACGGCACCACGCTGGCGACGGCGCTGAACCCATACAACCCCGCCGCCAGCGACCCGGCCCTGCTGGCCGCCATCAACAACTACGAGAATCTGGGCCGCGCCACCCAACAGCTGGCGGAGGCCCGCGCGGTGGTCGACGGGCCGCTGTTCGCCATCCCCGGCGGGGATGTGCGCGCCGCCGCCGTGGCCGAATTCCATTACGAGGATATCGACAGCCTGATCGGCAGCGGCCCCATCGGCGCGCCCAGCAGCAGTTCGCAGTCCAAGGCGGACCGCACCGTCAAATCGGTGTTCGGCGAGTTGAACGTCCCGCTGGTCGGGGCGGCCAACCGCCTGCCCGGCATCTGGGCCATGGAGTTGTCCAGCTCCGTCCGCCATGACGAGTATGACGACGTCGGTGGCACCACCAATTCCAAGGTCGCCCTGAACTATCGCCCGGTGGCGGACCTGACCCTGCGCGCCAACTACGGCACGTCCTTCCACGCGCCCAGCCTGGCCGACATGGGCAATTCCGTCGACTCCCGGGTGCAGGTGGTGCTGTTCTCACCCAACCGCCAGCCGACCAGCCCCTTCACCGACCTGTTGCGCCCCACCATCGTGCTGGCCGGCGGCAATCCCAACCTGAAGCCGGAGACCGCCGACACCTATTCGATGGGCTTCGACTATCAGCCGGCCTTCCTGGAGGGGCTGCGGGCCAGCGCTACTTACTTCAATGTAAAATTCAAGGACGCCATCGGCCTGGCCCCCGTGCTGCAGCCACAGATCTATTCCGACCCGAATTTCGCCAGCTACTACATCCTGAACCCGACCCTGGCCCAGGCCCTGGCCAAGGCCGGCAGCCTGCGCATCGACGGAGTGCCCAGCCTGGCGGCACTCTACGCCTTCTCCTCCCCCTACGTGCTGTTCGACGCTCGGCGCAACAATCTGGGCGCGATCAACACCGACGGCATCGATTTCGACCTGGATTACCATCACCGGGTGGATTTCGGCACGATCAGCGCCCGCGTCTCCGGCACCTACACCCTGTCGCGCCAGACCCAGGCGATCCATGGCGGCGCCTTCAGCGACGACCTGGACAACGGCACCGGCCGGCTGGCCCTGGTGGCCAGCGTGGGCGCGCAGGTGGGCGACCTGAGCGGACGCGTCTCCTGGAACCACCGTGGCGGCTATCCGATCAAGGGCGTGGTCAACCAGGACCATATCGACGCCTTCAACACGGTCGACCTGTTCTTCAGCTATGATCTCAGCCGCCTGCTGGCCTCCGGTGTTTCCGTCACGCTGAATGTGGAGAACCTGTTCGACCAGGATCCGCCCTACTACAACGCGGTGCCTGGCTACACCAACGGCAGCACCCTGGGCCGGCTGGCTTCCCTTGGGCTGCGGATGAGCTTCTGACCATGGCGGTTCGTGATCAACGGCATGGGCGGGGCGGCCGCCTGCGGGGGATCGCCTGCTGCGGGATCCTGCTGCTGGGCGGCTGCGCCGGCGGGGAAATGCCGCAAGGCTTGCAGGTGGAATATGCCAGCCAACCGCTGGGGATCGACATGCCGGCGCCCCGCCTGGCCTGGCTGTCGCCGGTGGCCCGCCAGTCCGCCTATCGCATCCGGGTGGCCGACAGCGCCGAGGCGCTGTCGGCCGAAGGCCCGCTGGTGTGGGACAGCGGCCGGGTCGCCGCCACCGACAACATCCAGATCCCCTATGCCGGGCCGGCCCTGGCCGGCGGCCGCCGCTACTGGTGGCAGGTGATGGTCTGGGATGAGGCCGGCAAGCCCGGCGCCTGGAGCCGCCCCGACTGGTGGGAAACCGGACTGACCGGCCCGGAGCAATGGCAGGCGCGATGGATTTCCGGCCCCGCCCAGACAGTCCATGACTGGAGCGACCTGACCCTAGACGTGGACTTGACCCTGAAGGGGACGTCGCTGGACGTCCTGTTCCGCGCCAGGCCGGAGGGGAAGAAATTCGGCGAGGCCTATGTCTGGACCCTGTCCGACACCAAGGACGGCCCCCTGCTGATCCAGTCGGTGCGGCACACCCTGGGGGGCAAGAACGGCGGGCAGCGTACGACGGAACTGGGCCGGGCCGCTCTGCCGGGCGGGCCGCTGAAGGACACCCGCCGCCGCCTGACCATCCGGGCGGAAGGCCAGCGCCTGACCACCCTGCTGGACGGGGTGGAGGTGGCGGCGATCACCGATGCCAGCCAGACCCACGGCACGCTAGGCTTCACCGCCAAGCAGGCCGACGCCGCCCTGATCCACCGGGTCCGGGTGACGGGCAGCGGCGCGCCGGCCGTGGAGACCACCTTCGCCGACAACGACAACCCCTTCACCGGCGGCCGGGTGCGGCCCGAGGGCCTGATGGTCGCGGCCGGCGTGCCCTCGGTCGACATCGTGCTGCCCATGGAGGCGCCGGCCCCCCTGTTGCGCCGGGAATTTACCTTGCCCGACACCAAGAAGATCGTCCGCGCCCGGCTCTACTGGGCCGGGGGCCGGCCTGCCGCGCCTGTTGTTGAACGGGGAGCCGGTTGGGGAGTCGGCCCTGGGATCGGGCTTCACCGCCTATGACAAGCGCGTCCTGGCCCAGGTGCGCGATGTCACCGACCGGCTGCGGCCTGGGCGCAACGTCATCGGCGCGGAGTTGGGCCGGGGCTGGTACGGGGTCACCGACCCCGACGAATGGTATTTCCACCAGGCGCCCTGGCATGCCGATCCGGCCCTGCTGGCCCGGCTGGAGATCGAGTTCACCGACGGCAGCCGCCAGGTGGTGACCAGCGATGGGGACTGGCGCGGCCGGCCCGGCCCCACCCTGTCGGATTCCATCTATCGCGGCGAACGGCACGACGCCCGGCTGCGGCCGGAGGGCTGGGAGAAGCCGGGCTTCGCCGACCAGGACTGGGCGCCCGCCCGGCTGGTGGCCGGCCCGGCCGGAACGGTGGACTTCGCCAACACCGAGCCCATCGCCCCCGTTGCCACCCTGAAGCCCGTCGCGGTGACCGAACCGCGCCCCGGGGTCTGGGTGTTCGACTTCGGCCGCATCATCGCCGGCCTGCCGGTGCTGGAGGCGACTGGCCGGCGCGGCGCCACCGTCTCCTTGGTGGCCAGCGAGCGGCTGGACGATGCCGGTGAGGTGGTTCCCGCCTCCGGCCTGGTCGACGCGCAGTTGCAGACATACCGCTACACCCTGGCCGGCGGCGGGCGGGAGCGCTGGGAGCCCCGCTTCTCCTACGCCGGCTTCCGCTATGTGCAGGTGGAGGGTCTGGCCGACCGGCCGGCCCTGACGGCCGATCTCATCCATTCGGCGGTGGCGGAGACCGGCCGCTTCGCCAGCGCCAACCCGCTGCTGGGGCGGATCGACGCCGCCGCCCGCGCCACCCTGCTGAACAACCTGCACGGCTTTCTCACCGACACGCCGACGTTCGAGAAGAACGGCTGGACCGGCGACGCCCAGGCCTCCGCCGGCATGGCCACCCGCAGCCTGGGCGTGGCGCGGGTCTTCACCAAATGGCTGGCCGATTTCCGCGACGCCCAGGCCGACAGTGGCGAACTGCCGGAGATCGTGCCCAGCACGCCCTTCTACGGCTATCAGGACTCGCCGGGGTGGAGCCTGATCTGGGGCCCGACCCCGTCCTGGGACGTGGCCGCCCTGGTCCTGCCCTGGGAACTCTACCGCACCTACGGCGACACCCGGATCCTGGCGGAAAACCACGCCATGCAGCGCCGGCTGGTGGACTATACCGCCAGCATCATCAAGGCACCCGACTATCGCCGCGACAGCGGGCTCAGCGAGTGGAGTCCACCGGGGGCGCTGGACATCTTGAACAGTCGGGGCGGCGGCATCGACGCCGTGTCCTCCGCCTATTTCTTCCTGGAGGCCGACCTGCTGGCCCGCAGTTCCAGGGTCCTCGGCGCCGATGCCGACGCAGCCCGCTACCAGGGGCTGGCCGACGCCATCCGCGCCGCCTACAACGCCCGCTACTGGGACGCCGCCAACGGCTGGTACCGGACGGTGGACGGCAAGGGCGTGGTCGGTGCCCCGACCCAGTTGCAGAACGTGCTGCCGCTGGCCTTCGGCATGGTGCCGGACGGGCGGGTGTCCTCGGTCGCGGCCGTGATCGCCGCTGATGTGGAGCGCAACGGGCTGCGCACCGGCGTGTTCGGCACCCGCTACCTGCTGGAGGTGCTGAGCGACCACGGCCATGCCGACCTGGCCTATCGGCTGGCCACGGCCACCACGGAACCGTCCTGGGGCTGGTGGCTGGCCAATGGCCACCAGACACTGTTCGAGACCTGGAGCCTGAACAGCCGGTCCCGCGACCATCATTACTTCTCCTCCATCGGCGACTGGATGCGCACCCGGCTGGCCGGCCTGCGGCCGGGTGCGGCCGGCTACAAGCAGGTGCTGGTGCGGCCGGAGATCCCGGACGGGCTGGCCTGGGCCGAGGCCGAGATGCGCACCCCGTACGGCAAGGCCGTCAGTTCCTGGCGGGTGGACAAGGGCGCCCTGGCCCTGACGGTGGAGATTCCCCCCAACACGACCGGCGAGGTCTGGGTGCCGCTGAAGTTCGGCCCGGTAAGCCAGGCGCCGGCGGGGGCCACGCCCATCCGCCGGGACGAGGGCTACGCCCTCTACGCCGCCGGTCCCGGCACCCATCGTTTCACCACGGAAGGCAATCGATGAGACGTTCAACCCTGCCCCCCCCAGTCACAATGGCTCTCGCCACGGCGGCCCTGCTGCTGTGCGCGTCGCCGGTGATGGCGAAAACCGACGTGACGGTGGAGACCGGCCGGCTGCAGGGCGTCGCGGCGGAGGGCGTGGCCGCCTTCAAGGGCATACCCTATGCCGCCCCACCGGTGGGGGACCGGCGCTGGCGCCCGCCCGCCCCGCCTACCGCCTGGGACGGGCCGCGCAAGGCCGACGCCTTCGGGCCCGACTGCATGCAGAACCCCCTGCCCGGCGCCAAATCCGCCTACCCGCCCAGCGAGGACTGCCTCTACCTCAACGTCTGGACGCCGGAGGCGGCGGCCGGCCCCCTGCCGGTGCTGGTCTGGGTGCCGGGTGGCGGCTTCCTCACCGATTCCGCCGCCAATCCGGTGCTGGATGGGACCCGGCTGGCGGCCCGGGGCGTGGTGGTGGTCACATTCAACTACCGGCTGGGCCGCTTCGGCTTCTTCGCCCATCCCGAGTTGACCCGGGAAAGCGGCGACGGTCCCACCGGCAACTGGGGCTTCATGGACCAGATCGCCGCCCTGGACTGGGTCCGGCGCAACATCGCGGTCTTCGGCGGGGACCCGGGCAATGTCACCTTCATCGGGGAATCCGCCGGCGGGGAGTCGGTGACCCGCCTGATGTCCTCCCCCGCCGCCCGGGGCCGCTTCCACAAGGCGGTGGCCATTTCCGGCGGCGGACGCGACCGCTGGCCGGCCCTGGCCGATGCCGAGGCCAAGGGGGTCGCCTTCGCCCGCGACGCCGGTGCCGCCGATCTGGCTGGCCTGCGGGCCCTGCCCGCCGAGAAGGTGCGGGGCGGCATCACCCTGCTGGACAAGGAGGAGAAGACCTGGTCCGGCCCCATGACCGACGGACGCATCATCGTGGGCGACCTCATGGCCCGCTTTGGCGCCGGGGCCGAACCGCCGATCCCCTTCATCGTCGGCGCCAACGATGACGAGTTCAGCTTCGTGCCCGCCATGTTCCGGATGTTCCTGAACGGCCCGCACCTGAAATCCATCGAGCCGAACGAGGCGGCGGTGCGCGCCGCCTATGGCTCCGACGCGGCGATGCGGCGCGCCATCGCCAGCGACGTGGTGTTCGTCGAGCCGTCCGTCGCCCTGGCCCGGCGCCACGCCGCCACCGGGGCGCCCACTTGGCTCTACCGCTTCGGCTATGTGGCGGAGGCCAAGCGGGAGAAGGACAGCGGCGCCGGCCACGCCAGCGACCTGCCCTTCCATTTCGACACGCTGGAGAAGGCCGGCATCACGCCCACGGCGGCCGACCAGGCGGCGGCGCGGATGATGGGCGGCCTGTGGACCCGGTTCGCCCGCACGGGCGACCCCAACGGTGACGGGCCCAATGGCGAAAAGCTGCCCGAGTGGCCGCGCTATGACCCCGCCACACCCCGGATGCTGTCCATCGGGGTGGAGACCAAGGCCGTCACCGCCGACGAGCCGGTGATCAACGCCATCGCCAAAGCACGGGATGCCACGCCATGATCCACTTGTCCCGACGCGGGTTCGCCCTCGGTAGCCTGGCCCTGACGCTGGGCGGCTGCGCCCGGATGGCTTCCTCAACCGCCCCTGGGGCGGCGCCCCCCCTGCCCGAAGGCACCTCCATTCCCCTATGGCCGGAGGGCCCGCCGGGAACCATCGCCGGCACGCGGCCGGAGGTGACGGAGGAACGGCCGCCCTTCGGCACCATCACCCGCAACGTCTCCACCCCATCACTGCTGGTGTTCCAGCCCCCGGCCGCCCTGGCCAACGGCACGGCCGTCATCGTGGCGCCGGGCGGCGGCTTCCACATGCTGTCTATCGAGAACGAGGGCATCGCCGTCGCCAAATGGCTGAACAGTCTGGGCGTCACCGCCTTCGTCCTGCGCTATCGCCTGATCCCGACCGGCGAGGATGTGGGCATGCAACTGTTCCGCCGCATCGCCCAGCCGGCGGAAATGCAGGCGGCGCTGGCCCCCCTGCGCCCGCTGGTCACGGCGGACGGGCAGCAGGCGGTGCGCCTGGTGCGCCGGCAGGCGACCCGTTATGGCGTGCGGCCCGATCGTATCGGCCTGATGGGCTTTTCCGCCGGTGGGGCCGTGACCGTGTGGTCCATCCTGGCGAATGAGGCGGCCAGCCGCCCGGACTTCGCCATGGCCATCTATCCTGGTCTGCTGCCCGACCCGCTGCGGCCGCCGGCCAAGGCCCCGCCCCTGTTCGCCCTGGCGGCCCAAGACGACGCCATCGCCGCCAAGGACACCACCCGCCTGGCCGAGGCCTGGCGCGCCGCCGGCCTGGACGGGACCCTGGTCCCTTATCCCACCGGCGGCCACGGCTTCGGCATGAAACCCCAGGGCAAGCCCACGGACGAATGGACGGCACGGCTGCGATCCTGGCTGGACAGCAAGGGACTGCTATCGAAATGAGACATAACCGACGCCTGGCCCTTTCCCTGGGCACCGGCAGCGTCCTGGCGATGCTGCTGGCAGGGCCGGCCCTGGCAGGGCAGACATCCGCTGGGCAAACATCCCCTGGGCCACCCGCCGGCCCGCATATCCCCCAGTGCGAGGCGCTGACCGGCCTACCCCTGACCGATGGCACGGTGGAGGCCGCCACGCCCGTGGCCGCCGGCGCCACCGTCACCCCGGACGAGGGCAAGTACGGCCTGCCGATTGCCGCCGCCTTCTGCCGGGTGCAAATCCGGCTGTCGCCCACGCCCGCCTCCTCCATCCGGGTGGAGGTCTGGCTGCCGGAGGCGGCGGCCTGGAACGGCCGGATGCTGGGCGCGGGCAACGGCGGCTTCGGCAGCAACATGACCGTGCCGGCGCTGGTCATGCGCGGCGGCGTCGCCAAGGGCTATGCCGCCGTGGGCAGCGACCTGGGCCATTTCGGCAAGAGCGACGTGGACGCCAGCTGGTCCCTGGGCCAGCCGGAGAAGCTGAAGGACTATGGCTGGCGGGCTAACCATCTGGCGGCCGCCGTCGCCCGGCGGGTCATCGCCGCCTATTATCCGTCGCCCCTGGGCGAGGCCTATTTCCATGGCTGCTCCGACGGCGGGCGCGAAGCGCTGATGGAGGCCCAGCGCTTCCCGGAGGACTATGACGCTATCCTGGCCGGCGCCCCCGCCATTCCTTGGGCGCGGCTGGCCACCGCCATGGCGCTGAACGACCGGACCGTGTTCTCACGCCCGGAATCGGCCTTGCCCAACACCAAGCTGCCGCTGCTGCAAAAGGCGGCGCTGGCACGGTGCGACGCCCAGGACGGGGTGACCGACGGCGTGATCGACGATCCGCGCCGCTGCGATTTCGATCCCGGAACGCTGGCCTGCACGGGCGAGGATGGGCCCGACTGCCTGACCGCGGCGCAGGTGGAAACGGTGCGGGCGCTCTATCGCGGGCCGCGCGACGGCCAGGGCCAGCCCTTCTTCCCCGGCCACCCGCCCGGCATCGAGGCCACGCCCGGCGCCTGGGATCTGTGGCTGACCGGCCCCGGGGCCCAGCACGGCAAGTTCGCCAGCGAATTCTTCCGCTATTTCGTCCATGCCGACCCCAACTGGCGGATCGAGGATTTCGATCTGGAGCGCGAGTTTCCCCAGGCCCTGGCCATCCAGGCGGACATCAACGCCGACAGTCCCGACCTCGGGCGCTTCCTCGCCCGGGGCGGCAAGCTGATCCTCTATCATGGCTATGGCGACGCGGCGATCCCACCGCAGAACACCATCGACTATTACCAGCGGGTGCTGAAGGCCGGCGGGCGCGCGGCCGCCAACGGCGTGCGGCTGTTCATGGTGCCGGGCATGTCACACTGCCTGGCTGGCCCGGGCCCCAACGTGTTCGACGGTGTGGCGGCCCTGGATGCCTGGCGCCGGGGCGGAACGGCACCGGAACGCATCATCGCCACCAAGTACGACAACGACCTGCTGGGCTTCCTCGGCGTGCCGGTGAAGCAGATCCGCACCCGCCCGCTCTGCCCCTATCCCAAGGTGGCGCGTTGGACCGGCAGCGGCGCCACCGACGCGGCGGAGAACTTCACCTGCACCGACCACCCCTGAAGCGGGGGCCACGGCCCCTTCCCACACCCTTCGTCCCCAAAAGGCAGGAAACGTCCCTCATGAAGACCCTGATCCCCCTCCTCATCACCCTGGTGGCCTTGCCCCTGATTCCGGCCCAGGCCGCCCAGACGGCGGCCCCGCCACCGTCGCAGAGTGCCGCCCAACCCTCTGCCCAGGCATCGCCGGGCGCGGCGGCCAAATTCTCCCTGGACACGCCCATCGAGGAACTGGCCGCCGACCCGGGCGCCAAGGACGCCCTGAACGCCACCCTGCCGGGCCTGCTGGAGATTCCGCAGTATGAGATGATCAAGGGCCTGAGCCTGCGGCAGTTGCAGCCCTACTCCGGCGGCAAGCTGACCGATGAGTTGCTGGCCAAGACCGAAGTCGCGCTGGCGAAGGTGCCGTGATGCCCCTTACGTCGGAACGGCCCGTCCGGACCGGACGGTCCCGGCGGCGGCGCCTGCTGGGTGGATTGGCCATGGCCGGCGTCCTGCTGGCCGGGGCCGGCCCCCAGCCGTCCCAGGCGGCGGACGACGGGGCGCTGACGGCCAAGGTCACGGACCTGCTGCGGCAGATGACCCCGGATGAGAAGATCGACCTGCTGGCCGGGGCCGGGATCATGACCCTGAACGGCGTGCCCAGGCTGGGCGTGCCCGCCATCCGCGTGACCGACGGCCCCACCGGCGTGCGCTCGCAGGAGGACAAGCCCGCCACAGTGTTTCCGGTGGGCGTGGCCCTGGCCGCCACCTGGAACCAGGATCTGGCCCGGCAGGTCGGCGGCGCCATCGCCGAGGAGGCCCGTGCCCATGGTGCGGCCGTGCTGCTGGCCCCGACGGTGAACATCGCGCGCACACCGCTGTGGGGCCGCAACTTCGAAACCTATTCGGAGGATCCCCATCTGGCGGCCCAGATGGGGCTGGGCTATGTCCAGGGGGTGCAGGCGAAGGGCATCGGCGTGTCCCTGAAGCATTTCGCGGCCAACAACCAGGAAACCAACCGCTTCTTCGTCGACTCCCGCCCGGACGCCCGCACCCTGCGCGAGGTCTATCTGCCGGCCTTCGAGACGGTGGTGAAGCAGGCCGACCCCTGGTCGGTCATGGCCTCCTACAACAAGGTCAACGGCACCTACGCCACCCAGAACCGCTGGCTGCTGACCGACCTGCTGAAACGGGAATGGCGCTATCCGGGCATGGTGGTCTCCGACTGGGGCGCCACCCATGCCACGGCACCGGCGGTCAATGCCGGCATGGACCTGGAAATGCCGGGCCCCGCCACCAATTTCGGCGACAAGCTGCGCAAGGCGGTCCAGAAGGGTGAGGTCACCCAGGCCCAGATCGATGACAACGCCGGCCGGGTGCTGCGCCTGATCCTGCGCGCCACGGTGACGGGGGGCGACGGCACCCTGCCCGACGGCATGCGGCAGGCCCATGCCGAGCTGGCCCGCGCCGCCGCCCGGGAGGCCATCGTGCTGCTGCGCAACGACAAACTGCTGCCGCTGTCCCCTGGCATCCGCAGCCTGGCGGTCATCGGCCCCAACGCCAACGTCATTCGCGTCCAAGGCGGCGGCTCCTCCGCCGTCGTACCCTTCGGTTCCATCCCCACGCCGCTGGACGCCCTGCGGGAGGCGCTGCCCAGCACCCGCATCCGGTACGCCCAGGGCGCCGACAATGAGGAGACGCCGCCCGCCGCCGATCCCGCCCTGCTGAGCCCCGACGCGGGCCGGAGCCGCACGGGGCTGGTGGCCGACTATTTCACCACCCCCGACCTGTCGGGCCCGCCGGTGCGCAGCGAGGAGACCGGCGGCTTCTTCAAGCGCATCGCCGGCAACGCCGCCAAGGCCGACGCGGTGGGCTACGCCGCCCTGCGCTGGTCGGGTTGGCTGTGGCCGGAGCGCAGCGGGCGCTATGAGTTCAGCGTCCGCGGCACCGGCAAGCCTGTCCTGTCGCTGGACGGCAAGACCATCCTGGACCGGTCGGTGGCGGCGGTGCCGGACCCGCGTGACGTCATCGGCTTTCCAGTGCTGCGCCGGACCGTGTCGGTGGAGTTGGAGGCCGGGCGCGGCTACCGCCTGCAACTGGACTACACCACCGGCCAGACCCCGTACGAGGCGCTGCTGTTCGGCATCCGCCAGCCGGGCGCTGGTCGGGGCAATCCTGGGCATCCAGCGGGACGGGCGTGACCGACAGGCCCTCGTACCCTTAGCGGGCGCCGTAAGCCGCGCGGCGGTGGTGCGGAGACGCGCA
>NZ_BACU01000570.1 GCF_000333275.1 Azospirillum sp. B4
GCCCGGTCGGGACTGGGGGTCAGGGCCCTGCAGCGGCTGTTCGCCGACCTGGTGGGCATGGCGCCCAAATGGGTCATCCGCCGCGCCCGCCTGCATGAGGCGGCGCACCGCCTGGGGCAGGGGGAAGCGGTGGACCTGACCACCCTGGCCCAGGATCTGGGCTATTTCGACCATGCGCATTTCACCCAGGATTTCAAACGGGTCATCG
>NZ_BACU01000569.1 GCF_000333275.1 Azospirillum sp. B4
GGCTTGGCCCGCATCGAAGGCGGCAACGGTCACGCGGTCAAGAGGAATGCCGGCCCGGTCGATGGCATAACGGGCGGAAAGCAGCGGCACGGCCAGGTCGTAATAGCCCCCGGCCAGCAAGAGGCGGATCTTGGGCTGGGCCTTCATCACCGGCGCGACGTCGGGCGCCGCGTTCAGGTAGAAGGCGTTCTCCCGCTTGCCCGACTGGTAGGAAAAGGCGAAGTTCACGTCCAGCGTCAGCGAGACGTAGTCGCGGTCCACCGGCACGCCCAGCTCGCGCTTGAAATAGTCCGTGGCGACGGATGAGGTGATGACGTTGGTGCGGCCCAGGCCCAACGCTGGATCCTTGGCGGCGGCGGGGCGGTCGGCCGGGGCGTCCTTGGGCGCCGGGCCGGTGACGCGACCGTCCAGGCGGCCCACCACCAGGCCCTGGTCGGCCAGCAGCGCCTCCAGGAAGGTCTGGGTGCCGATGCGCAGGTTGGCGTCGGCGATGGCCTTGGCCGGCAGGCCGATCAGGTCCGCCAGCCTGGCGGCGACGGCATCCCGCTCCGCCGCCGGCAGGCGGCCGCCCTTCAGCAGGGCCAGGGCATACGGCCCCTCGGCATAGTCGGCGGCGATCTGGAACACCTGTTCCGGCGTCTGGGCGTCGACCTTAGCCCGGCCATGCTTCCACGCCGTCGCCGCCATGGCCGGCAGTTCGAAGATATACGGCAGGTCGTTGCCGGGGTTTTCCGCCGTGGCGCTGAAGTCCAGCGCGGGGGAGATGAAGATCAGACCGGCCAGCGGCAGGTCGCCCACGAATTTCATCATCGTGGCCAGGCGGAAGCCGCCATAGCTTTCGCCGGCGATGTAGATGGGCGAGCCGGCGCGGTCATTGTCGCGCAACCAATCGCGGATCAGGCCCAGCACCGCCTGGGCATCGCCGTCAGGGTTCCAGTAGGGATGGCCGTCGCCGCCGGGCAGCACGCGGCTGAAGCCGGTCCCCACCGGGTCGATGAACACCAGGTCGGCGTCGGCCAACAGGCTGTGCGGGTTGTCCGGCATGGCGCGGGTGCCGTCGGCGCCCTTGACGATGCTGCGCGGTCCAAAGGCGCCGAAATGCAGGGGCGAGGAGGAGGCCCCAGGACCGCCGTTGAAGACGAACAGCACCGGCGGCGTCTTCACCACGGGGCTGGCGACGTAGGCGGTGGCGGAAATGGAGCCAGCGGCTGTCGGCTCGGTCCTTCAGAACCGTCTCCGCGAAGGTCGCGGTGTAGCGCACGGTCTTGCCGTTCAGCGTGATGCTATGCGGCGTCGTCACCGGGCCCAGCAGGGGGCCCGCGATCTCCGGTACCGGCGCGCCCTGCGCGAACGCCACCAGCGGAGCGGCCGTCACCATCAGGCCCAGAACCAGACCACGCACCCGTTTGCCCATCCTCTTCCCCACCGTTCGACCGGATCGTTTGATTTATTTCGGCGCGTGGGCCCCGCCCTCATCCGGGTTCCGGCGGGCGGGATGTCACCACCCCACCCGGCACGGCGTTTCATTGAACGGACCCAACTGCCAAAACTCTCTTTTTTAACAGGCCACCTGAACCTAACGACCTCAGGCGTGACCGACCGCGGCGAGCAGCCGGTCGATATCGGTGTGGTCGTTGAACACCGAAGGGGTGACGCGGAAGCGGTTGCCGCTGACCGTCATCTTGATCTTGGCCGCCGCCAGCTTGGGCCCCAGCTTCTCCCGCGCGTTCTCATAGGCGCAGGTGACCAGGGGCGTGGTGGCCTCAGGCGGCGTCATCAGGGTGTAGCCCAGCTTGGGCAGTTCCCGCTTCAGCCGGCCGATCAAGTCCTGGGCATGCGCCTGGATGGCGGCGACGCCCACGCCCAGGATGTAATCCAGGGAGTGGTCCAGCTGAGCGATGACGGTATGGGCGTGGGTTCCGTGGGCGAAGGTGCCCTCCGCCGTGCCGGCGTAGGCATAGTCGGCGATCATCTCGCCCGGCGGATCGAAGGGATAGACGTGCGGCTTGAACGCGCTCATCCCGTAATAGCCGTACTCGGTGCGGGTCAGCTGCCCCCGGGCGGCCTTGGTGCCGTAGATGAAGCCCAGGCCGAAATCACCCATCAGCCATTTGTAGCTGGCGCAAGCGGCGAAATCGACGCCGCTGCCCTTCAGGTCCACGGGCACGCAGCCGGCGGCATGGATGATGTCGGCATAGACCAGCGCGCCGTTGGCGTGCGCCAGATCGCAAACCGCCCTCAGGTCATGCTCGAACCCGTTGATGGTGGAGACCAGCGACAGGGACACCAGCCGGGTGTCCTTGCGGATGGCCTTCTTCAGGTCGGACAGCAGGATGCGGCCGTCCTTGGGTTCCACCCAAGTGACTTCCACCCCGTGGCGCTGCATCTCCTCATACAGCGGCAGGGAGCCGAAGAAGTGGAGCGTGTCGGTGACGATGTGGCCACCGGACCCATTTAAACTTGAATGGGGCAAGCCCAGGCCGCGCAGCACCATCTGCTCCGCCGCCGTCGTGCTCTGCACGTAGGCGATGTCGTCGGCGTCGGCGTTCACCAACTTAGCGAACTTCTCCCGCACGCCATCGTCCGGCAGGTCGTAGTGGGCGGCGGCGGGGTCCAGCATGCGCTTGGACAGGTAGGTGTCGACGGCGGCCTTGGCCCCCAGGCTGATGGGATGCTGGGAGCCGGAATCCAGGTAGACCAGCTCACCCGGAAGGAAGGACGCCTTGTCCGGGAAGCGCGCCGGCAGGCCGGGCTTGGGGGCAGAGATGGGGGCCGGGGTGGCAGCCGTCTGGGCGCCAACCGCGGCCGGCACGACTTCGGCCATGGTGAGGGTGCCGGCGGCCAGCATCACATCCCTGCGCGTCATTCTCATCCGTGTCACTCTTTGGAAGGCGCCCGTCG
>NZ_BACU01000568.1 GCF_000333275.1 Azospirillum sp. B4
GGGTGAGTTTCCAATAGGTCGGGGACAAAGCCACGTTGCGCTCGCGCCGGCGCAGGTGGTCACCAGCACCCGCGGCACGTCGACGGTGACAGTCTTGATGCGCATGTCTTCGCCTTCACCGGTCCAGTTGACCTTGTAGGCGCTCAGCCAGCTGAAGTCGGTCATCTCCAGCTCTCCGGAGCCGATTGTGGTCCGGACAGCGGTATTACGCAGCCGTTTCAGCGACATGATAAGCTGGTGATGCTGTGATCCGCCTGGATTGCCAATACGGGCGACCCTGAAATAATCTGCCGGCTCGAACGTGAAGGTGTTGGCAGCGGGGGAGACGTCCGTGTTCTCGCCTATCATCGAGAGGATGTAATAAAGTACTTGCTTGTCCCAGGCATTGGCCACCCCGAATTCAGGACCCGACAACTCGACTTTGACTTCGTCGTATTCAAATACGCATTTCTGCGTTGGCATTTTGTTGGTGGGGAAGAGCTGGTGAACCAGAATAGAAAGAGTGGCCACCACCTTTCCCTGCAAGGCGGGTGACGCCGGCCCCACCGCCAGATGTTCGTCACCATCGAGATGTCCGATAGACCCTACATTTCGGGCCCGCTCCTGAGAGACATCACGATTTGATGTTGGCGAACTGCTAGTCATGGTGGCGCCAAGGAGACGCCGTGCTGGCAGTCCGCCTTTCGGCGGGCGCCGGCAGATGGGCAACAGCGGACCTCCCGACGCCGTGAAGAGGTCGTCGTGAAGGTTTTTTCCATCCGTTCCACAAGGAACCTCACTGGTAACCGCCTCCAACAGAGCCCCCTTGGCAGGCAGATTTCAATAATAACTCGTGGTAGCTCAAATCCAGTGCAGTTTGTGGGATCCTAATTCTGATTGTCCAGATCTATTCACACCGAGATCACAAGATCTGCTGATAGTCGCTACGAAAAACCGCCATTTTTGAGAGATGGCGGCCGAGACAGTCAGCGTTATGCCCCCTCGATTGGGCTGACTGTCAGCGCCGGAGCCACTATGGTCGGGATAATCGCCCGAGTCCGGCTGAACCATCAACGTTCTGCCGTCTCCAAAGGGCCAACCGTCAGCGATATGCCCTGACTCGCTGGATAAATCACGGGGAATCGGTGTCTTGGCACCAGAATGGGCCTATTCCAAGCCGATCATTCATGCCTCCCAGCTGTCGGAGGAGGGCGCCACGGCATTTCACTGATGGTCGACAGGCGTCGCGCCCCTGGGTCATGAGCCATGATGGCAAAACGCTGACGGTTCGAAGATGGGTGGGCTCCGTGACAATGTCGCTCAATATGTGCTACCACAAGATATTTGGTTTCATCCCTGCGCGAGCATCGAACATGAGCGGTGATAGCCAGCCCTCTCCGGTCGCCATAATTCGCCAAGCCCTGGGCCAGGCCAAGCTCCATCTTGCCGATGCGATGGGCCACCTGCGCCGTCCCATCCTCAGGATACCGCTCTGGATGGGTTTGCCCGACACGGGTATGGGCAGGGCCGGGAGTATGATAGCCTTCTCCGTCATCGGCGTGATGTTGACCTCCCTGGCGCTCCATGGTCCCGCCGCTCGGGGTCCCCGCCCGCTACCCTGCGCGCTCGAGGCCAAGGCCCTTGGGCGACTTGCCGCCAAGGGGGCCGCGGCCGGTCTGCAGGGGAGGGACCTGCTGGTCAGCCTCAAGGGGTCCGAGGAAGACCAGGCTTTGAACAGTTGCCTGAACGGAGCGCGCGATGCCCGGCCGTCTTCCTGACACCAGAGGGGCTGCCGTCCTCTTGTCTGTACCGCCCACAGTTGAAATGCCCTTGCCTTCCTCGCCATTGAGCGGCATGGAAATGCTGGCCGCCGTCCAGACCATACGGGACACCCTCGACGGCTTGGAAAAAAACATCCTTTGTCTATTGGCAAGGCCAGTCAGCCGCCATGCGTTGCGCGCCGCGGCGGCCCTTGGACCCATGGAGACCCAGATCCTCGACCTGCTGGTCGACGGCGAGCCTTACAAGGAAATCGCACGGCGCTTGGACCTGTCCCTCAGTACCGTGCGCAATAGCGCCAGCGCCATCAGCGTCAAACTGGGCCTGCCAGGACCGGGAGAAGGAGGCCGGCGCACCGTTAACAGCCGGGCCCTTGCGGCCCACTGGGCTGCAATACGCGCCGCGGCGGCGGGAATGGAAGCCAATGGGGGCCCCGACAGGATTGGCATGCCCGGGCTGTAATATCCAGCCACGGCGCCCTGTTGGACGGCATCGCAGTCTGCCGCCGAGCCATGATCAGGCCAAGCCCGCGATCTCACACTCGTGGAACCTGTTGGAAAAGTCGTTTCCGCGCTTGCTTCTGACCTGAACCAACGCCGTCACTTGCGGCCGCAGGTACCGAAGCTTCCCCGGTTGCAAGGCCAATTTCTTCTCGACGCCGGCGGCGACATCGTCGTCCACGCCCAGGATGACCCTGGCACCCGCACTCGCCATGAGAGGCTTGGGAAATGCCGAAAGTTCTTGGGCGAAGAGCCAAAGCCCCAGGCCGTATTTCCGGGCCTCCCGGAATGCCCTGACCACGGCGTTCTCGCTGCTGTCGTCGATGTGGGGAGCCGCTTCATCCAGGAGGAGGGCATGATCCATGGCTTCGCACAACCCCTTCTCCTTCAGCTTCAAGTGGATGTCGTCCACCAAGTATTGAATGAAGAATTTCTTCTCGGTCTCGTTCAGGCCACGGATGTTGTAGCGGATGACCGAGACGGTGGGGTCCAGCTCCGGAGCCTTTCCTTTGAACAGGCCGCTGCGGAGCAACTCCTCGACCTTGTTGTAAAGCGACCTAACGATATCCGGGTTGTCCCACAGTAACAGCTGCTCCAGTTCCTCGCCGGTTTCCATCCGATCCAATGCTTCCTCGTAGGCTTCCAAAGCGGCTTGCCTGGCCTTGGCTTTCCTGGCCTCGATCGTGTCGACTTCGTGGTCGGTATGCCCCCGCTTCAGCCGGAGGCGCTGCAGGGTCCTGGCCTGCTTGCAGACCTCCTCGAGGCGGTGAACGGCGCTGTCCGTCATGCCCAGCTTCATGGCCTTCAACCGCTGGAAAATGTGGCGGGAAAGATCCTGCAGGTTGGGGGGGCGCTTGACCTTTCCCTTGCCCCACTGGTCGACGGCTTCCTCCAGCCGTGGATGTTCCTTGGGGATTTCCCAAACGCGGGATGCGTCATTGAAGCTGAGGCTGTAGGTCTCCCGCAGCGACAGTTTCTCCGCTTCGGACACGGAGTACATCTCCAGGCCTGTCAGCGCTACCATGCCAGGGCGGGCCTCGACCTCGCGCGGCGGCGCGCGCCGGCGTGGATCGAATTCCAGTGACCATGTTCTCGGGTCCTCCTGCGAGAAGCCGTGCTGACGGTACAGGTCCATCAAGAGGCGGAATAGCGCTGTCCGCTGTTGGTCACCCAAGGTGACCTGCTTGCCGATGAGATGGATGAATTTGTTGGCACTGGCGTGAACCCCCCCCATCTCGAGGTCTGTGGAGACGGCAAGGGGATTGAGACCAAACGTCGAGGTGGGGCCGAATGTAATGGTCTGGTGCCGCACGCTGGGGATGATGTCACCCTGTCCGTCGATGACGATGGTCTTGATGCCGGCGGCACCGAATTGGTTCGCCATTCGGCGGAGCTGATGGGTCTTGCCGCTGCCGCTGCCTCCGACGACCAGGCCGTGCCCTGACTGGACGGCATGGTTATCCCATGTCTGATCGAAAGGTGCGCGATTGGGCAGCTTCACCTTGCCGAAGCTGAGGCGGAGGGTTGGAGCCTTCCGCACAGCCGCTGTTGGAGATGTCTCGCCATCTTCGAGGTCCATCACGGCCACTTGCTCCTTAGACGGATATTTCGCAGGGGATTGACCAGATTAGCTACCACAAGATATTTGTCAGGCAAGGCCGTTGTTAACCGATGGTGACGTATGGGTTCATGGTCTCCAGTGGAAATTATCTCGCGATACATCATTCAGGTAGGAGACCCGACCGCCAGCCTCGGCTGGGGCGACGTGACGAGCTACGGTCTGCTGCTCTTTCTCCTTGTCCTTCTCTCGATCAGGGATTGGCGGGAGCGGCTGTTGCCCGACAGCCTCACCTTCACCCTGGCAGCCAGCGGCATCGCCATTTCCATCCTCAAAGGCCGTGACCCGGTCGCGGCCGTTGAGGGAGCGATGATCCTGGGTGGCATCGCCCTGACGTGCTGGGCTGGGGGGACGCTCGTGTTTTCCCGTTTCGATGACGTGGAGGACGACGTCGTCCTTGGCCTTGGAGACGTGAAGATGCTGGCGGCTGCCGGCGCCTGGCTTGAGCCCCGCCTGCTGCCATCCTTCGGCATCACCCTGGTCTGCACATTCGCCGCGATGACCTGGCTGCCGGCCAAGGTCACCTCCCGAGGGACTCCGGGTGGCCTGGCCATTGCCTTCGCCACCGCCGCCGTGGCGGGGCTTACACTGATATCGGGAGGGGAATAAAGTCGGGCTCAATCATTTACTACCAATGTAGTTCTGCACTTCAGCCATTGACTACTGAAGTAAGTGACCCGGCCATTCGCCTTAACGGTAGGTTAACAGACTGAAGGCAGGAGGAGTCTAGATAGGTTCATCATTTCGGTGAATAGACAATGCCTATCGCCCTGCACTTGGTCCACCTACCCAATAGGATCAGGTTATATAAAATTGCGAATAAAAAATCACTTTCTTGCTATATAAATTTGCTGTAATTCAGGTTGTACGTCATGTCTGCCTACCTCTTTGGGTGTAGCGCATAGCGCCTCGAAGGAATTCAAATGCTGGGGACCGCTCTACAATCAGACCACCGCCGGCCCCGGGCTGACGAGATCAGCGTCACCACACTGGGCGCCATTGTCAGCGCAAGATCCGTCGAGGTGACGAAGTCATGCCTGGACGGGCTGTTCGATGTCATGGCCGCCAGGTCGGCTGGCACAGTGCTGGTTGAAATTGGCGGTGACGGCACAGCCACGGTCACCTTCCGCGAAACTGAAGGGGTCAGGCGCATCCCAAACGGGTCCGCACCCCCGCTTTCCATCACGCTGGACAGTAAAGGCATTGCCGACCTGGCTGCTGACCTGGAGGCCAGAAGGCCCAAGGGCATGCGTTGCTTCAGGTTCGAGAGCGGCCGCGCCGCCCTGGGAACCATCGCCGTGGTGCTCACGCCCTCCATCATCCGCATCGCCTTGGGCCAGAAGGACTGATAGCGGCACGAGATTTTGACTCATGCCGCTGTAGGCCGCGACTGCGGGAGCCGGTGAGAGCACCCCAGGGCTTCGCTGTGAAAGCCTGCGGAAGCAGGCGCCCGGCGGTTGAGGGGTATTTGAGCGGACACGATCAAATGCCGTTGGTTTGAGACAGCCCGCCCAGGCGATCAACGCGGAACTGGATGGCAGCCAGGCCCACCTCGATCCGCCGCGTAGACGTACCCAGGAGGGCACCCCGTCCCCGTCAGGCTGGTCAACGGCGCACCAGACTTCTGGTAGCGCGTAGCCGGCATCGGATCCGTGCTCACCACGAGACCGGTCGGCGCTTCCACTCATCCTGGTCCACCCCTG
>NZ_BACU01000567.1 GCF_000333275.1 Azospirillum sp. B4
CTATCCCGTAGGGCCTCCTCCTGGGACCGGAGGTTGTCAACCAAGTCCCTCAGACGCTGCTGGATGCGCTGCTGCGCCTCATCCGAAGAGCGGGCGAACCGTGAGCGAAGGTTGCGTGTTTCCCGACGAATGGACTGCAGCTCCTCCAGGGACACACCAGCGCCGGCAGCACCGTCGAGGGAGGTGGGGGTAGCCTGGCCAAGGCGGATTTCCAGTGACACCAGGTGCTCCTCGATGGCGAGGGTGAGGCCGGTGACTTCTCCCGCCAGGAAGACGATCCGCTTCTGGAGCTCCACCTGCTGCTGGGCGACACGCCTGCATGCCATGGCGAAGGAGACCAGAGGCCTTAAATCGAATCCCATGAAGACCACGATACCGCCACTGTTATCCCGGATAGGGTGGCGCCGATTATTTTCACCATAGTGAACTTGCAACGCACCGACTTCCCTGAGTTGGCGGATGTGGCGTGTCACAGTTGGCAGCGACCCGGCGCTGAGTGCCAGCCGGTCATTGCTGACGGAACATGACGGCATGCCGCCGGCGACCCAGCTGCGACGGTCGGTCGCCTCGACGATGACAGTCAAGGTGTTGATGGCGCCGGGGCAGAGGCCGCTGCGGCGCCCCGCTTCCAGGATCGGCCGAAGGAGCTGACGCGGGTGGGCATACCCCTCAGGCAAGCCGGTAAAGTCCGAGGCGGCGGCGGCGGCCTTGTAGCCGCCGGGCCCTGAATGCGGCCGACCCTTGGCTTGGCCTCGGGGCCCGCCTTGGCCTGGCCGGTTGAGTGTCACGTGAAATCGACGGGGGACGTCTATACGGTCCGCCACGGCGTCCACGCCGGGCGGTTGATGGCCATGGTCCATGGCAAGCCTCTCCTCAACCCGGCGATCCCGGAGATCCAATCCGGGTTTGACTAGGACGAACCGGGAGGGAGGCAATAGGGGAGCGTTTGCCGTTTCGATAAAACGGCTGCATCCCTCTGGCACCTGAATGAGGATAGCGGTGCTGATGGCCT
>NZ_BACU01000566.1 GCF_000333275.1 Azospirillum sp. B4
TATCGTGGGTGGCGACCAGGCAGGTGGTGCCCAGTTTGTTCAGCTCGATGAACAGCCGCATGATGCGCAGGCTCATCTCGCGGTCGATGTTGCCGGTGGGTTCGTCGGCGATGATCAGCTTGGGGCGGGTGACCACCGCGCGGGCGATGGCGACCAGTTGCTTCTGCCCACCCGACAGGCGCAGCGGGCGCTCGTCCAACTTGGCTTTCAGCCCCACCCAGGACAGCAGTTCCGTCACGCTCTCCCGCACGTGGGACTCGTCCTGCCCCGCCAGGCGCAGGGGCAGGGCCACGTTGTCGAACACCGTCAGATGGTTCATCAGGCGGAAGTCCTGGAACACCACGCCGATCTGTCGGCGGATGGCCGGCAGGGCCTTGCGCGGGGTTTTGGACAGGGGGTGGCCCAGCAGGGTGATCAGGCCACGGGATGGCCGCTCCGCCAGGTACAACAGCTTCAACAGGCTGGACTTGCCGGCGCCGGTGGGACCGGTGAGGAAATGGAAGGACCCCGGCGCCAGCTCGAAACTGATGTCGCGCAGCACCTCCGGGCCCGTGCCATACCGCAGGCCGACGTTCTCGAAACGGACCAAAGGCGGGATTCCTTACGACGGAAAGGCCTAGAAACGGAAAGGGCCCGGCCCGCCCGATCTCGCGGGTGGGGCCAGGCCCGGTCCGGAACGGCGGAGGACTACTCGGCCGAGGCGGCGTCGGCGTCCGCGCGTTCGTTCGCCGGGAACAGACCGGCCTTCTCGAACGCCGTCAGCGTCTCCTGCGCCCAGGCGCGCAGGTCGGTCAGGCCGCTGTGGCCGGTCCACACATCGATGCCATAGCGCTTCTCCAGGTCGGCGTCGGTCATCTTCAGCGCGTCGCGGACGGAGATGAATTCCTTCTCCAGCAGCTTCCAGATGTCGCTTTCGCAGCGCTTGACGGTGATCAGGCCGACGCCCTGGCTCTGGAAGCTCTTCAGGCGGCGGAAGGACTGGTCGTTCTCATAGGGGCCGAAACCACCGGCCACCTCGTTCAACACGATGAAGCGGCGGCCGAAGGGCAGCCACTCGTTCTTGTCGAACGAGTACTGGATCAGGGCGCGCGCGTCCTCGATGGCCTGGGCCTCGGCCTTGGGGGACGATCA